>NZ_FONF01000004.1:0-293946 GCF_900112835.1 Marinobacter sp. DSM 26671
CAGAGAATCGGCGAGACTTGCTGGAGGTCCTGGAAGACCGGCATGGCAGGCGCTCCACCATCGCCACCAGCCAATTACCCATCGAAGAATGGCATGGCGTAATCGGTGACGCCACTCTGGCCGACGCCATCCTGGACCGGCTCGTACACAACGCCTACAAGATCAATCTGCGAGGGGAATCCATGCGAAAACAGCAGGCAAGGTTGACGGGCACTGAGACTTCGGAGTAAGAAGAGAAACCCCGCGTCGCTACGCTCCGATGGGTGGCAGTCTTGCTCCGGTCCGGGTGGCAGGCTTCACGTGGAATGGGTGGCAACCTTCAGCGGTTTATGCACTCATGGTATGAGGCGTGGCTGGAAACTCGTGAACTAGAGGATGCTTTCATCTTAAACGCCCTCCGCCGTGTTGCGCTGCTCATCGAACTGCGCAAGCCATTGTTGAAGCCTCTCTTCCTCATATCGGACCAAACGGCCGAGTTTTAGGTAGGCCGGAGTAGGGCGCCCGAACAAAGTTCCCGTATGGCGTGAAAGTCTTAGCGTGTTCGGAGAGCAACCCAGGACAAGGGCAGCGTCACGAGTGTTTAATTTCTTGGAATGGAGGGTTGGATCGTTCATCGAAATACTCCCGAATTACTGTGGATTCGGGAGCGATTCGACCACTAGGAAATGTAGGCTAATAGCTTAAATATATTCCTGATTCTTAACCAAGAAAGCTGTAACTTTCTGTTTTTAAGAGGCTTTAATCAGGACCACATTCCTACGCATACCCTTTTCACGTGCTCTTGGCGCGGCGACCCTTCGCTGCCCAGGCAGGCCTAATAAGAGTCGCGTACTTCTCTGCATAAGAGCGAGGGATATTGTGTACGGGGTTGTCAGTTAGGTACTCGACGACTTCAGTACTCGTCGGATGGGTTGAGCTATCGTCTCTGTCCGCGGTCTTCCAAAACTCAACTGAAGCCTGCACGACAGCCCTCAGTCCCGCCGACATATAGGTAGAGTCAGGGTCCATGATCGGTGTAGCAGCACCCGATAGACCCAGCTCATTAACCAACCCCGCAGGAATCGCGTACTCATTCTCTTTGAGAAATTTAGCCAAATCTCCCCTGTTTACAGTCGCCTCGCTCAAGGGATTCGGTTTATCAGGGTCAAAGCCGGTAATTTTTAGGCCGTCTATTCGCCACTGCGCAATAAGCTCCCAAGTTTTATCCGGTTTCAAACTGGGCTTTCTGTCAAAGAGTCGTGAAACATTCTCGTAACCAAGATTCTCTGACTTTTCCAAATTGTTATGACGAACGTATTCGGCCGAGGGGTAAGGAACAACAAGTGTGCCTTTCTTTCCAAGACCTCGCGTTACGATTTCCTTGTGAATTTCATTGATCGAAATTGACTCTTGATGATCAATTGCCATATCTACGTTCTTCTCCATTGCTCGGGGTTTGCTCCAAGGCAAAAAGATTCACGACATCTCTCGCCTTGCCGGGTTTCAAATGACCGTAATGTTCGATCGTCGTTTTGATATCTGCATGGGCCATTAATTGGGAAACCGTGAGCAGATCGACGCCAGCCATCACTAATGACGATGCAAAGTGATGGCGAAGCGTATAGAGGTGAAGAGACTCGGGTAGTCCGGCCAAGCGCTTGATTTGCTTCCAGGGCTTCTGCATGGCATGACTATCCATACGCCCGCTTTCGCTGCGTTTGGATTGGAAAACGTATCCTTGGGTAGGCTTACCCTCTTGCTGGCTCCACCGAGCCAAAACATCCACAGCAGCGTCTGAGAGAGGAAATTCCTTTGGTCTGCTGTGCTCGGGATAATGGGCGATCTTCTCAACGATCTTTCTAATCGTTTTGAAGTTCAGGTTCACATGCTCCCAGCGAAGACCAAACAAGTCGCCGGGCCGGAACCCGGTATAAAACATCGTTAGAATCCACGGCTCGACATGATCGACATACTCTAACTGGTCGAGATCAGGTAAGTGCTTTTTACCGTGTGCTCGGGACCGTCTGCGCTCCGCTCGACGCTCTTCTTGGTAGAGAACGAGCCCAGTAAATAACTGTGCGACCTCTTCGTCACTCAAGAAACGTCTTTCCGCTCCGGCTGAAGCAAGCTGCTCTTCATTCAATGCCGGAGGCTCGAGCGTGCAGCCCGCCAGCGGATTCTTAGCCAGGAACATTCGCTTGGGTGAAGCCGCGTAGTTGAGCATGGCTCGCATTGCATCCCATGCTCGCTTGATGGTCCCCCACGATTTGCCGGCTTGCTCCTGTTCCGACTGCCACCGCGCCAGGTCTTCAGGCCTGAGCGAGGACATTGGTTTATCCAGCCAGAGAGGAAAATGATTAGTGATCAATCCCTTCGTAGTCTTACCACCTTTCCGCCTATCGAGGTACACAGCGTAAGGGCCTTCGAGGTAAGCTCGAACGGTCTCTTCCCTCTCCCTCTGATTTGCTCTCTTTGCCGCTTCGCGCTCCGCCTGGGGGTCTCTACCTAACTTCACCTTTGCGGCTTCCATACCAGCTCGCTTACGAGCTTCAGCAACAGTCATCGAGGGAAACCGACCCAGCTTAAGAGTCCTTTTCTTGTGGTCAGTGGCGGTTCGGTATTGGAGATACCAGCTAGCGCCCCCTGCCATAGCGCGCAGATGCAGACCCGATACCTCGGTATCCCATAACCTTTTCCCTGCGTTTTCGGCACAAACAAACTCTCTTGCTACTGCTACCGTGATCTTGGTTTTCACTGGCACCCTCTGCTGGAAAACTATCCCAGCCACCAAACTGCCACCACAGCTCACTAATCGCAAGTAACAAAACGGAATTAGAAAGAATCAGGACGAGTACTGTATTACTTTGTTTTAAATGATTTTTGTTGAAAAATGTTGAAAGTTTTTGGATGAGCTTGTTCCGGGAGATTTCTTCAATTAATTCGTTCGGGACGAAGGGGTCGCAGGTTCGAATCCTGCCACGCCGACCATCTTCCCGTTTTTCCCCTAGCGGTTCGCCTCAAAAAATCGACTTAACGTCGACGCCGTCAATCACAGCGCTGATTACGTAACTAAAGCAACGGCTCCACAGGCAACAACGAGAACAAGTACACCAATGCCCGTTCGAAAGGGCCGGTATTCGGGTCATGGCGGTGCTCAATCGTGTCTGTTCCAGTGAATTCCAGCCACCGGAGATCGCCGTCTTCATCCAGCACAACCTCATAAGCCGCCAGTCTGACTTTCTCGGGAAAGGCGGATTCCAGTGCGGTCGCCAGCTCCGGGCTCTTGATCAGAAAACCCAGCTCGGTGTTCAGATTCGCTGAACGGGGGTCGAAATTGAAGGAACCAACGAAAAGCGACTGACCATCTACGGCAAAGGTTTTGGCGTGAAGGCTGGCGGCCGAGCTGCCGGCAATGCCGCGAGGGCTCGACTTGCTGTCGTCATCCTCAGACCTGAATTTGCGCAGCTCGAACAACTCAACGCCCGCCTCTAATAGGGCCTCCCGGTATTTCGCATAGCCTGAATGCACCAGGGCGACGTCATTGGCTTCCAGGGAGTTGGTGAGAATCCGCACCTGCACACCGGCGCTTTCAAGCTCGCGAAACAGCTCGACGCCACGATTACCGGGGACGAAGTAGGGCGAAACCAGGGTCACTGTCTTTTCAGGTTCACCCAACGCCAGGGCCAACTGTTGGCTCAATCGACCCTGCTCTCCTTCGAGCCCCTGAGCCTTGGCAGGATCATCGCTCACCATCTCTACCGGCGCCCAGACAAAAGAGACCTCCCGGTCCAGCAATTCCCTGAGAAAATCCGAATTCTGCAAAGCAGCCACGAAGCGCCGGGCTTCAGCATCCTGTTCGACGGAAGCAAGACTTGCTGCCATGGCATCCAGATCCTCATCATCGGCGCCTGCGAGCAACCGATCCACCGGATACGCGGACTGACTCGCCCAGTAGCGATCAAAATCCCTGGAGACACGCTCCACGACGGGCCCGATCGCCAGAACATCCAGATCCGCGAACAGCGTACCGTCACCCACACCGAAATACTCATCAGCAATGTTGCGGCCGCCAATAATGGAGGCCTGGTTGTCAGCCGTGAATGACTTGTTGTGCATCCGGCGGTTCAGGCGACCAAAGTCCGTCAGAAAGCCCAAAGTCCTGGAACTACGAATCACAAACGGATTGAACAGCCGAACCTCGACGTTGTCGTGATGATTTAACGCCGCCAGGAAATCGTCCAGGCCGGCGATGCCGTTGTCATCCAGAAGCAGCCGAACCCGAACGCCACGTTCGGCCGCGCGATATAGCGAGTACAGAAGCAGCTTGCCGGTAATATCGTCCCGCCAGATGTAGTACTGGACATCCAGGGATCTCTCGCTGGCCTCTGCGAGCAAAGCGCGGGCAACGAAAGCGTCCAGTGGATGCTCCAGCGTTGTAATACCACTGAGATCGGGGTGGGTTTCAATCTCTCTGCCAACTGCGCTGCCAAGGCGCGTATCTGCCGTCTGCGCCTGAACGAATGCAACAGACTGTGAGCGGTCTTTCAGGGATGGCAACGCACAACCTGCCAGCAGACCTGTCAGCATTAGGAGTGCAAGAAGGGTAAAAGTTCGGCATTCAGTCATTTTGCACGGGGCCATCCAGGTCGAGATTGAGAGAGTCTTCCCCTTGAAGCATGACACAAAGCATTTCCGATCTTTATATTTCCTATTGATATAACGTTAGACTCTAAAGTTTGGTACGCTTTGATATATCTCAAACACCACTCGCGCAGAGCAAACAAAGACAAGAGGTTCGAGGCATGACCAGCAACACAACCACCACGGGCAGCGTCAAAACTCATACCGTCATAATCGTGGGCGGCGGGGCAGCCGGTATATCGGTAGCATCCAGCATCCACAAACGGGATAGCAGCATCGACATTGCCATCGTGGAGCCAGCCATCCGGCACCACTACCAGCCCGGCTGGACGATGGTGGGAGGCGGGGTTTTCCGGCCCGAGGTCACCTCCAAGCCCATGTCAGACGTCATGCCCAGTTTCGTGTCCTGGTACCAGCAACCGGTGACCGCCATCGACCAGGACAACAACCAGGTTTCCCTGGGTGACGGCTCATCCATGCAATACAAGGCGCTGGTTCTCGCTCCCGGCCTGGAGCTGAACTGGGGCGGCATCGAAGGTCTTGAGGAGGCGCTGGGCTCCAACGGGGTCACCTCCAACTACCGGGAAGGCATGGCCAGCTACACCTGGGACATTGTGCAGAAGCTCAAGAAAGGCCGGGCTCTTTTCAGCCAGCCGCCAATGCCGATCAAATGTGCAGGCGCCCCTCAGAAAGCCATGTATCTGTCTGCCGATTACTGGCTCAAGCACGGCGTGCTCAACAATGTGGATATCCAGTTTCATAACGCCGGAGCCGTCTTGTTTGGTGTCGCCGATTACGTCCCGGCCCTGGAAGCCTATGTCGAAAAATACGGCATCGACCTGAATTTCCAGAGCACACTGGTTGCCGTGAACGGGCCTTCGAAAACAGCCGTTTTCCGCTCAACCGATGGCGAGGGCAACAGCCAGGACCGCGAAGTAAGCTTTGATATGCTGCACGCCGTGCCGCCCCAGCGGGCACCGAAGCTGATCCGGGAATCCGCACTGGCAAATGAAGGCGGCTGGCTGAATCTTGAGGACGATACCCTGCGCCATAAAACCTACACCAACATTTTTGGCCTTGGCGACGTGAGCGGAACCGGAAACGCAAAAACCGCCGCCGCGGTGCGCAAACAGGCGCCGGTGGTGGCGGAAAACCTGGTGGCCACGCTCCGAGACCAGCCCCTTGAGGCCGCCTATCTGGGCTATGGTTCCTGCCCGCTGACCGTGGAAAACGGCAAGATCGTACTGGCGGAATTCGGCTACGGCGGCGTACTCCAGCCCAGCTTCCCGAAATGGATCAACGATGGCACCAAGGCTACCCGAGCCGCCTGGTGGCTGAAGGCCAAGCAGCTGCCGACCCTTTACTGGCATGGCATGTTAAAGGGGCATGAATGGCTCGCGAAACCGGCCAAAAGATAAGTTGCCAAACCTTTAGGGGTAAAGGCACCGAAACCTTGTGTTACACATGAGAACAACTGGAAAATAAGGTGCTTCGGCTTTGAATTCCGGGCAGTTTTACTATTGCAATCGGGAATTTCCTTAGCTCCTTAATCTGTACTCCCTATAGTTCTTTTGCATTAATTGTCCTACTTTGAAATAGTAAACATTCCTGTTTCCATTCAAATCAGGCCCCGTCATGCGAAAGAATCTACCGGTCACGGATAACGAGAAAACCTTCTCGCCTAACCAGAAACTGATTTCTTCCACTGATCTGAAAGGGAAGATTCGCCACTGTAACTCTGCGTTTGTCGAGGTGAGTGGTTTCACTCGTGATGAGCTGATCGGCCAGCCCCACAACATCGTCCGGCATCCGGATATGCCGCCGGCCGCCTACGAAAACATGTGGTCCCATCTGAAAGCCGGCCAACCCTGGATGGGTCTGGTAAAAAATCGGTGCAAGAACGGTGACTACTATTGGGTCAGTGCCTACGTTACGCCCGTAACCGAGAACGGTAAGGTGGTCGGGTACGAGTCCGTCAGATCCTGCCCGGACAGAGAAGACGTGGAGCGGGCGGAAAAACTGTATGCCTCCATACGTGCAGGCAAATCCGGCGTTCCTCTGTGGCACAGGGTGCAGCCGCCCACCATCTTTCTTGTCCTGGTATTCATCGTCGCAGGCGCCCTGTTCCTGGCCGGTCAGCAAACCTTCTCGGAACTGGTTCTGGCCGGTGGCGTCATTGCTTATGCCGGCTGGATGCATCTGGCCCGTAAGCAACTAATGGGGTCGGTCACGAAGCTACTTGAACACAGCTTTACGGATGATCTCGCTGCAAAGAGCTACACCGATGACGACCTGCCACTTGGGCGCATCAAAGTCGCAGTGAAAGCCCAACAAGCACACCTGGATGCGGTACTTACCAGACTTGAAGATTCTGCCGATGAGATGAGGCTGCACTCTGTTAAAGGTCGGGAGGTCAGTTTCGAAGCACAGGAGGCCCTGAAGCAGCAGCAGTCCGAGACCGAACAGGTTGCAGCGGCCGTGCACGAGATGTCTCAAACGATTGCTGAAGTCTCATCAAATGTTCAATCAACCGCAGAGCGAGCAGACAGTGCCAAGGAATTTGCCAATGAGGGTCGCTCTGTTGTTCGCGGCACTCGGGAGGCGATTGAGACCCTTAAGGGTTCCGTCCATGGCATCAGCGATTCCGTCGGGGAATTGGCGCAACAGACTCAACAAATAGCCTCCGCTGCAAAGATTATCGAGGAAATCGCCGAACAGACCAATCTGTTGGCACTGAATGCCGCCATAGAAGCAGCCAGGGCCGGGGAACATGGTCGCGGTTTCGCTGTGGTAGCCGAGGAGGTGCGAGGTCTGGCCTCCCGCACCCGCAACTCGACGAGTGAAATCCATGGCATCGTAAACGAATTGATTTCTCGCTCTGAGGAGGCCAATCAAAAGGCCGACGAAGGCAAACTGTCAGCAGACGAAGGCATGGAAAAAATGCTCTCGGCCGAGAGCACTCTGAATGATATCGCCGAGTCCGTCACCAACATTGCTGAAATGGCGCTGCAGATGGCGGCAGCGGTGGAAGAACAGGCTCAGGTGTCGGACCAGATTAATGAGCAGGTGGAAAAAATATCCGATCTGGCGTCCAACAACCTGGCCAAAGGTGAGGAGTCCACCCAATGCGTGAAAAACATTGAACAGATTGCGAACGATTTGCACGAGCTCGTCGTTAGGTTCAAATGACGGATAATTCCAGGTGGCACGACGACAATGATTGAGCAAGGCCTGGCGTCGGCGCTGATGGATGCGGCGGTTGATGCCATTATCGTTATCGATGACAAAGGAATCATTCAGCAGTTCTCTGAGTCTGCGACAGTGCTTTTCGGCTATGCTCCCGAGGAGGTATTGGGTAATAACGTGTCCATGCTCATGCCTGAGCCCGACGCCCGGCATCATGACCAATACATTGAAAACTACAAAAGCAGCGGCGTTGGAAAAATTATTGGCATCGGTCGTGATGTCCGGGGCCAGCGGAAAAACGGCCAAACCTTCCCAATGCACCTATCCGTAGGCGAGACCAGGCTTGCTGACCAACATCTGTTTGTCGGCATCTGCCACGACCTAAGCAGTTATAAAAATGCACTCGACAAGCTTGCCGCAGCAGAGGAGCGCTATCGGGAAATCGTCCAGGCGCAGAAACAGTTTATCCTTCGCCTCGACAGCGATTTCCGCATTACCTTTGCTAATGCCTCATTTACCAGGGCCCTGGGCACAGAGAACACCGACATTATCGGCGCCCCCATCACGGTCTTCTTCAATGAACCGGGCCACCATATCCGTCAACGACTGGCCTCACTGTTCAATGATAAGGATGCGTCTGAAGAGATTGCCGTCAAAGTGACGATGATTGGAAAAGATGGCGCGCAAACGCTGGTCGAATGGAGCTTTCGAAGGACCTCGGCGCCCGGAAGCGATGATGCCGAGGTACAGGGCTTTGGCATCGACGTATCTGAACAGGAGCAGGCACTCCAGCAGGCACACTACCTCAGGACACACGATCCTTTAACTGGTTTGCTCAACAAACAAACACTGGTTGAAGATTGCAAGGTCTGGTTCAAAAGCGCCAGTCCCGGGGCGCTCCTCTTCATCGATATTGAACATTTCAGCCTTATCAATCAGCGTTATGGCTACGAGATTGGCGATGCAGTTCTTATCAAGCTTGCCAACCGTATCGGTCGCGCTATTCAGCGCGCCAATCATTGCGCGCGCGCAGGAGCGGATACGTTCCTTGTCGCACTGCATGTCAGCAGCCGTGCAGACGCAGAGGCTATTGCTGAACGCATTGTCGACTACGTTTCGAAGCCTTTTAAACTTCGGGAAAACCAGTTGAACGTGAGGGCAACCATCGGGATTGCGATGTACCCTGCGGATTCCGGGGTTGTTGAAGTATTACCGGAATTGGCGGAGTCCGCCAAAGGGTCTGCACGGCGACGCAACCAGCGTATCGGCGTTTTTGATTCCGAACATCACAGGGTTCTTCATCGGCAAATAGAAATAGAGCAGGGGCTGAAGGATGCCATCGAGAATCGGCAACTGGCAGTCTATCTGCAACCAAAATACAAGTGTGCTGATCGATCGATAGCCGGCTATGAGGCTTTGGTTCGCTGGCACCATCCAAAGGAGGGATTTGTCTCTCCGGGTGAATTTGTTCCCATCGCGGAAAAATCCTCTCTGGGCCTGGAGCTGGATCGGTATGTTCTGAGTCAGGTTTTTGCACTTATATCGACCGCTCGAGCCACGATTCCCGGTTTCCCACCGGTCGCCATCAACATAACACCAGCACACTTTTCACAGGCGGATTTCCACAAGTGGGTATTGGCGAGCATCGCAGAGGCGCAGATTCCGATCGAAAGCGTCGAACTCGAGATTACCGAGGGTGCGGTCATGGAACGGTCGGAAGAAGCCCATCATAACCTTGATGCGCTTCGCACCCAGGGTGTCCGTATCGCTATTGATGATTTCGGCACTGGTTACTCTTCACTGAACTATCTGCGATACCTCGGCATTGATGACCTGAAAATCGACAAAACCTTTGTGGATGAGGTCTCGACGGAAAAAGGAGCAGTGATCGTCAAATCCATTATTGATATCGCCGTCGCTCACAATATTCAGGTTATTGCAGAGGGCGTAGAAACTGTTGAGCAGTTCGAACTGTTACGTGAAATGGGTTGTCATCTGTGCCAGGGCTATCTACTGTCGAGGCCGTTACCTGTTGAAGAAGCCATTGAACTTTTTTCCCAGCAGTCGTCTGGTCAAACAAGGTGAGTCAGAACCATGGACAGCAGTACCCTGGAGAAGCGTCGGCTCACAGCACTTGAGCGCCTGGGCATCCTTGATACGCCCCCGGAAGATCGGTTCGAAAGGCTCACCCGGATTGCCCGCCAATACTATGGCGTGAAAACCGCGCTCTTTTCGATAATTGATAGCGAACGGCAGTGGTTCAAATCCCGCCAGGGCCTCGAAGCCAGCCAAACCCCCCGCTCCGTTGCTTTTTGCGATTACGCAATCCAGCAGGACAAGGCGTTTATAGTGTCGGACGCCACGAAAGATCCACGCTTTTCGCAAAATCCCCTTGTGACCGGCTTCCCCAATATTCGATTCTATGCCGGCATGCCGGTGCGCGAGCCAACCGGTTTCAAAATCGGCACGATCTGCATTATCGACGATAAGCCGAGGGATTTCGGGGAATTGGACCTCGATATCCTTCGCAACCTGGCCACGATGATAGAAGACGAACTCGAGCGAACCTACCTGTCGATCGAAAACCATGAGTTCGTCGAGGTTTCCCACCTCAACCGGTCGATCCAGAGGGCCCTGAACGTCTTTCTTACCAGTGATAACCAGCATGCTGCCTTCGAGCAAATGCTGAATGACATGCTGTCTCTCACAGGCAGCCAGTTCGGTTTCATCGGTGAAACCCTGTTCCGGCCCAACGGCGACCCTTATCTGAAAATCGGCGCGATCACCAACATTGCCTGGAATCCGAAAACACAGGCGCTTTACCAGCAGGTGGAAAGGCGAGGGCTGGTTTTCGACCGCCTTGATACCCTAATTGCCCTTCCGATGACCACGGGAGAAGTTGTGGTCTCGAAGGATGTTACCACCGACCCCCGCCGTGGAGGATTGCCGGAGGGGCACCCAAACATCGACGCCTATATCGGCATTCCGGTCTTCTCGGGCGATCAACAGGTGGGGCTCGTAGGGCTGGCCAATCGCCTCGGGGGATATAAGGTCAGGCTAGCCGAAGAGTTGGAGCCACTGCTACAAACCCTCGGGAACCTGATTGAACGGAAGCGCCTGCATCACGAAAAACAACAGCATCAGGAACGCCTTGAAAAAGCCGCCAATTATGACGCCCTTACTGGGTTGCCCAACCGCCGGAGACTCACGGAAATCTTCACCCAGGAGCTCCATGAGGCTAATCTCCGCCATGGCACGGTGGCGCTCTGCTTCATTGATCTGGACGGTTTCAAAGCCATCAACGATCACCACGGCCATGCATTGGGCGACGCTGTTCTGAAGATCATTTCCGAACGTCTGAAAGCCACTATACGGCAACACGATGCCATCGGCAGACTCGGGGGCGATGAATTCGTCGCTGTTCTCAGGGATGTCGAAGACTCAACAGTCTACAACCGGATTCTGGAAGCTATCCGCCGGCCCATCAGCTACCAGAATGCCGTCATGAAACTGTCGGCCAGTATGGGGGTGACCGTTTATCCCGATGACGCCGAAGACCCGGACACGCTGCTTCGGCATGCCGATCAAGCCATGTATGCGGCCAAAGATTCGGGAAAGGATACCTATAGCCTGTTTGATCTGGCGTCTCACTTTAATCGCAAGGAGCGAGTTCGTGTACTCGAACAGGTTGACGAAGCGCTGGCGAAAAAACAGTTCGAACTCTACTACCAGCCGAAGATCAACTACCGCACCGGAACGGTTGAGGGTTTTGAAGCACTGATTCGCTGGAACCACCCGGAGGAGGGACTCCTTTCCCCGGCGCGCTTTCTGGAGCACCTGGAGTTTACCGACTACGCCAGACAGGTTGGACTGTTCGTGATGGAAAGCGCGGTCAGCGTGATCTGTGACTTCATGAGCCTGGGGCTGCCGTATACTCTCAGTATCAACCTCAGCCCCTCCCATTTCCTGAGTGAACACTTCCCGGACGATATCACAGGCACGCTGAACGAGTGCCCTCACGAAGTGCGTGACCGGCTGATCATTGAAATCCTGGAAACGACGGCATTGGACGATACCACTACCGTCATGAAGAATCTCAGTGTCTGTCGCAATACCGGTCTTTGCATCTCCCTGGACGATTTCGGAACCGGCTACTCGTCACTGAATTACTTCCGGACATTGCCGGCCCAGGAAGTAAAAATCGACCGAACCTTTGTGGGCGATCTGATAGGAAACCAGGATAACTCGATGATCGTAGAAGCTATTTTACGCCTGTCCCAGAGTTTTCAGAGGCGCACTGTGGCGGAAGGGGTGGAGACCGCCGAGCAGGAACAACGTCTCCTCGAACTTGGCTGTGATGTCGGACAGGGCTACCGGTACAGTCCACCTCTGCCACTGGCAGAAGCGCTCGACTGGGCCAATAATTTCAATTGGGCTCGTTACCATTCGGGCCACAACTAGCCGCGAACAAGCGGCGTTCGTGTGAGGGATCACATGCACCTGACTGCAGAAACCAGGCTCAATGCCATTCTTGACGGCACCGGGGCAGGCACCTGGGAATACAACCTGGACACCGGCGAAATCATTTTTAATGAACGCTGGGCCACCATGCTGGGTTACACCCTGGAAGAGCTTTCGCCATTGTCGTTCCAGACCTGGGAAAAGCTCAGTCATCCCACCGATATCGAGTCAGCAAACCAGGCATTGACCGCGTACCTGAGCGGTGATGCCCACCAGTTTGAATGCGTGGTGCGTATGCTTCACAAGGACGGAGACTGGCGTTACATCCACACCCGCGGGACCCTGTTCAACAATGGCCAGACGGCAGAAAGCCGTTGGCTGATGGGTACACATCTTGATGTCACGGAAGAGAAAGTTTCCCAACACCAGTTGCAACAGCTTGCCGAATCTCTCCCGGGGGTCATTTATACCTTTACCCTCAACAAAGATGGCAGCTTTCACTTCCCCTACATGAGTCGCAAGGCCAAGGATTTTTATGGCTTAACAGCAGAGGAAACCCGAACCAACCCGGAACGGATGTTTGAAGCCATTCATACGGAAGATATTTCAAGAGTCCACGAAACCATAGAGCGCTCCCGCAAGACGCTAAGCGAATGGGTTTGCGACTACCGGATCATCAAGGACGGCGAAATCCGATGGCTAAGAGGTGTCTCCCAGCCGGAGAGAAATCCGGACGGCAGCACTACCTGGCACGGTGTTATTACTGACATCGACGATCAGAAACGCCTGGAATTCCAGCTGGAAGCTTTGACGATTACCGATGAACTGACAGGGCTCTATAACCGGAGATACCTGCTCAGAAAGCTTGAGGAACTGGAAGAACAATCCGCCCGTTACGACCATCCTTTCTCATTACTCTCCCTGGACATTGATTTCTTCAAAAGCGTCAACGATTCCTGGGGCCATCTTACCGGCGATACGGTATTGCGCACGGTGGCCAATCTGATCGAAACACGGACTCGCAAGACTGATATTGTCGCCCGAACCGGGGGGGAGGAGTTTATCGTTCTGATGCCTCACACCACGTTGAGTGATGCCCGCCACGTTGCCGAATCCCTGCGTATCGGCATGGAGACGGAGAGCTTTGTCAGCGACGATGGCACCCCTTTCAATGTTACCTTGAGTGCCGGGGTCGTATGCTGGAGCAGAAGTATAAACGGTGTTCGGGAGCTGTTGTCAGCCTGCGATCAACTGCTTTATCAGGCCAAGAGAGCGGGCAGAAATCAGGTGGTAGTCAGCGAAATCGGCGCTGAAAAGAGCTGACAGGCAAAAAACAGCGTATTCTGGCTCTCCACACAACCATGAACGGAGAAAGAGTATGATCGGATACGTCACCCTTGGCGTCAGTGATATGGAACGAGCAAAGGCATTCTATGCCGATTTGTTAAGCGACCAGGGGGCCAAGGTGCTTCTGGACATGGGCCGCATCGCTTTTATCGGCAAAAGCATGAGTGCCCCCATGCTCGCGGTGTGCGTTCCCTTCAATGAAGAACCCAACCATCCCGGCAACGGCAATATGGTCGCCCTTCCCGCGGGTTCCAAAGAGAATGTGGATGCCATGTACAAGAAAGCGATCGAGCTTGGTGCTACCTGCGACGGTGAGCCCGGGCAGCGAATCCCGGACCAGTTCTACGGCGCCTATGTGAAAGACCCGGACGGCAACAAGCTGGCGTTTTTTGTATTCGGTTGATTAATTGCGGCCCTCGCCTGAGGGCCGCAATTTTTACATTTTCAGCTTACCGCTGTCGCCACTTCCGCCTTGCCAGTTTTCAGCAACGCGTAACCGAAACCAATCACCAGTGATCCCACCGCAATCGCAATCAGGTAGGGCAATACCGCACTCACCGCGTTCGGAATGGCAAGCACAAACAGCCCGCCATGGGGTGCCATCAGCTTGACGGTGAACAGCATCGACAAACCACCGGTAATTGCGCCACCGATCATACACACCGGGATAACCCGCAACGGATCCTTTGCCATAAACGGTATTGCACCTTCCGAGATGAAGCACAATCCCAGGACAAATGATGCCCGTCCGGCCTGGCGTTCCGCCTCTGCAAACTTTCGCCGGGCGATGAAAGACGCCACACCCATGCCGATAGCCGGTACCATTCCTGCCGCCATGATGGCAGCCATGGGTGCCGAGCCGCCGCTGCCCTCAGACAGCAGTCCCACGCCGAAAGTATAGGCCGCCTTGTTGACAGGCCCTCCCAGGTCAAAGCACATCATGGCGCCCAGAATGCCACCAAGCAGGATCGCATTGGTCGTTCCCATGCCCTCGAGGAATCCGGTCAGGGCGCCCATGATGGCAGCCATGGGCTCTCCAATCACATAGATCATCCCCAGGCCGGTAACCAGACTGGCCAGCAAGGGAATGATGAGGATCGGCTTCAGTGATTCGATGCTCTCGGGCATTGGCAGTTTCTGGCTGATAAAGCGCGCTACATAACCAGCGAGAAAACCCGCAACAATACCGCCGAGGAATCCGGCTCCCAGTTCGCCCGCCAGAAACCCACCGATCATTCCCGGCGCCAGGCCGGGACGGTCGGCAATCGACCAGGCGATGTATCCGGCCAGCAACGGAATCATCAGTTTGAAGGCGGTGCCACCACCAATCTGCATCAGGGCGGCAGCCAGCGTGCCTTCCTCCTGAAACGCTTCAATCCCGAATACGAAGGACAGGGCGATCAGCAAACCGCCAGCAACCACCATGGGCAGCATAAAGGACACGCCGGTGAGCAGGTGCTTATAGGGGCCCCGCTTTTCGCCGCTTCCGGCACCACTGGTAGCTTTCTGCTGGCCGCCTTCAAAAACCACGGCCTCGGCCAGGGCATCACGGATGGTATCGGAGGGTTTTTTCAGGGCGGCACCGGTCGAGGTCCGCCACACGCGCTTGCCGGCAAAGCGTCCCGGGTCCACCTCGATATCACAGGCCAGGATCACCACGTCGGCAGCGGCGATTTCTTTGGCAGTTAGAGGATCCTGGGCGCCAACTGAGCCCTGGGTTTCTACACGGATCTTGTGGCCAGCGGATTGCGCCGCGGCGGTCAGGGCCTCTGCCGCCATAAAGGTATGGGCGACGCCAGTGGGGCATGCAGTAACGGCAACGATCCGCTTACCGGCAGAGGTACTGCCGACAGCGGTACTGGTTGCTATAGATTCCTGACTGGCCATTGCCGGGTCCCAGGGTGTGGCCTCCGCCTGCGCCCGGGAAAGGATGGCGTCTGGGTCTGGCAGGGCAGCGGTGACCGGAATCTGCAGCAAGCGTTTGCCGGCATAGACATCCAGATTTACCGGAACACCGACCGCGGCAATAACAAGATCGGCCTGTTGGATTGCCGCTTCGCTGGGCTTGTTGTCGGCTTTACCATCCGGGCCTCGAGTATCGGTGGTAACAGACCAGCCGCGCCGGTTCGCCGCCCGCTCAAGGGCCCGGGCGGCCAGGAAACGAGTCGCCACGCCCTGGGGGCAGGCGGTCACAATGATCAGATTCATAACCGTATCTCTCCGGTGTTGTTTTGCCCGGGCCATGGCTGCACCCGGGTTTGTTGGAGAAGGGAGGGAAAGTCCGGGGCCCCGGGGTCTCCGACACCAATGTGTTGCACACATTCGGCAGACAAAGCCGTGGCGAACGCCAACACTGTGTCTTCAGACTGTCCACCAAGCACGCCATGGAGCATGCCTGCGAGCAAGGTATCGCCGGCGCACACGGTGCTGACCAGCGAGACCGGGGGTACCCGGGACCTCAGGATGCCGGCCGGTGACGACCAGAACACGCCGTCTGCACCCATGGATACCACCACGTCGGACACGCCACCGGCACGGATGCCGTCAACCGTAGCTGCCACTGAGGCCAAATCCTTCAGGGGTGTGCCGGCCCAGTCAGACAGCTCGTCCGTGTTGGGTTTGATGGCGTAGGGACCAGCTTTGATGCCGGCCTTCAGGCCCGCGCCACTGGTATCCAGCCATACCGGTTTGTCTGCTTGGGAAGCTTGCTCGACAAGGTTTGCCAATCCAGAAGGCGGAAAGCCATCTGGCAAACTGCCTCCGATGACCACCGCGTCGCATTCCGGCAGCAGGGATTTGAGGCGGAGTTGAAGGCGCTGAACTGCGTCATCCGGGACCCGGAAACCGGGGCCATTCAGATCGGTTACCCGGCCGCCAGCCTCAGCAATCTTGATGTTGTTTCGGTTCTGGCCGGGAACGCGTACAAAACTGTCCTGCAGGCCCTCTGCCTCAAACAGACGTTCAAAGGGCGCAGCATTGGCGTCTCCCAACAGCCCTGCAACGGTGACCGAATGGCCCAGACGCGCCAGCACCCGAGCTACATTGATGCCTTTTCCGGCCGGCTCCATCAGGGTATGACCTGTGCGATTTACCTCTCCGAGAGCGAGGGGCGCCGTTTCAACACTCAGATCGAGAGCCGGATTCAGGGTGATTGTCAGGATACGGGCCATCACCAGGCCTCCAGGGCATCACGTACCTCGGACGCCGTCGCCAGAGACAGCGCCTTTTCAGCCTGTTGTCGGGCGTTTTCAAGGTTCAGACCGCGAATACAGGCCTTCACCAGGGGCACCCGACGACTGGTCACAGACAGTTCGTCGACATCCAGCCCGACCAGAACCGGAATCGCCTGGGGATCTGAGGCCAGCTCCCCGCACACCCCGACCCAACGGTTGTGGGCATGGGCAGCTTCCACGGTCATCCGGATCAGCCGCAATACCGAGGGGTGCAGTCCATCCGATTCCGCGGAGAGCTGCCCATGGCCGCGGTCGATGGCCAGTGTGTACTGGGTCAGGTCATTGGTACCTATCGAGAAGAAATCCACTTCCGGCGCCAGGGTCGAAGCCAGCAAGGCACAGGAGGGCACTTCAATCATCACGCCGACCTGAACATTACTGGCCGAAACCTCGCTCTGGACTTTTGTAACAATGGCCCTGGCTGCTCGGAACTCCTCGAGATCCTTCACCATGGGGAACATGATGCGAAGGGGGCGATCACCTGCCGCAGTCAGCAGGGCCCTGACCTGGGTTTCCAGAATGTCCGGGCGGGTCAGTGACAAGCGGATGCCACGCATGCCCAGAAAAGGGTTGTCTTCCTGGGGTAACGGCCAGTAATCCAGCGGCTTGTCGCCACCCACATCCAGGGTACGGGCTACCAGGGGCAAACCGTCCAGGGCATCGAATGCGTGCTGGTATTCAGTGACTTGAGTGGCCAGATCCGGCGCTTCCGGATGGGCCATGAAAATGAACTCGGTTCGAAGCAGGCCAACACCGTCGGCGCCCCGTTCAACAGCATCCGGGGTGTGGGCGGTGTTGCCGAGATTGGCGCAGACTTCGATGGTATGGCCATCTACGGTGGTAGCAGGTTGATTGCGGTTCTCATGAGCTTCGGCCTGCAACGCGTCCAGTTGTTGCAGACGGCGACGGATCTTCTCGCAGCGTTCGGCCCCGGGGTTCGGCACCAGGCAACCCCGTTCGCCATCCACCACCAGATCGGAGCCATTCAGGATTGTCAGTATTCGCTCACCGGCACCTACGACCGCAGGCAGCCCCAGGGCTCGGGCCAAAATTGCACTGTGGGACGTCGCTCCCCCGCGGGCTGTGACCAGGCCACGCACCCTGGTGGTATCCAGCCGAGCCACATCCGATGGCCCGAGATCGTCAGCCACCAGGATATAAGGAGTGTCCGGCGGCGTCGGCATGGCCACGCCACAGAGGTTGGACAGGACCCGGCGCCCAACATCCCGCAGATCCGCGGCACGTTCGGCCAGCAAACGGTCCGCCAGCGCTTCCTGGGCCCTGGCCGCGGTATCTATGGCTTTCCACCAGGCTGCTTCGGCGGACGCCCCTTCGTTGATCGCTTCCAACGTAGCCTGGTAGAGATCTTCGTCCTGAAGCATTTCCACGTGTACCGAGAGAATAGGCGCGGCTTCGCCGCCTTCCGCCTGACGGATCAGGGTTCGAAGCTGACCGTCAGCACTATCGACGGCCTGGTTGAGGCGCTGGATCTGTTGTTCGCTATCTTCTGCAAATTGCGGATATTCAAGGGTCGGCTGTCGCATGACGAAAGCCGGTGCCAGCGCCAGTCCGGGAGATGCGGCAACCGCTTTAACCGGCTGATCATCCGTCAGTGCGGGAGCCTGTTCGGCTTCAGGCACCTTGGTTTGCGGACCCGCAGACCGCAATGGAGAAACTTTTTCACCCAGGCCGCCTTCAATGGCGCTGGTCAGAGACTGAATGGCCTGGCTTGCGTCATCCCCAGTCGCCGAAAGCACCAACGTCTGGCCCCTGCGGGCGCCCAGGCCGATCACCCGAGTCAGGCTGGTAGCGGATACTGCGGCACCTTCGCCTTCCAACAGGCGCAACCGAATACTGGCATTGTGGCGACGCGCCTCCTGGACGAGTTGCTTGGCGGGTCGCGCGTGTAGGCCATGGGTATTCAACAGGGTGACTTTCGCCGTCACTGCATCGGCCGCCTCGCCGGAAAGCCTTGCCAACAAGGCCTCAGCACTCAGGCCCTGAATAGGTTCATCACCAGCCAGGAAAGTATCGATGCGCTCCAGCAGGTCATGGCACTCATCACCGGGTCCGGCCAGACAGAACACCCCACGCAGTTCCGCAGTTGCACGCTTTGGTGTTGCCAATGAAAGGGTCGGGCGCCTGGCGCCAACAGTGTGGTGGGTCAGCCAGAAGCCCTGACCAAGATCCACCGGCGGTTGGCCGACAATGCTGGCCAGAAAATCCGTGTCGACGCACCGCAAACTCTGCAGACGTGCAGCTGCAATCAAGGCCAGTTCGTTCGGTGTGGAGGCATCTATTCCGAGACAGAGCGTCTCGCTGTCGCATTTGGCAACGGCCGGAGCTTTGGAAAGCAAGGCAACCAGTTCCGCGGCATCCGTAGCATGGCCCAGCTTCTCAGCCAGTCCTGGCTTATCCAGTACCCGGGTCAAATGGCGGAGAATATCCAGGTGCTCGTCGGACTGTGCAGCGATGGCTACCAGTACATGCACCCGCGCACCATCGTGCCAGGTGACCCCCTCGGGGAATTGAAGAATGCGAACACCGGTTTCAAGGACGGCATCCCGGCTTTCCGGTGTACCGTGGGGAATGGCGATGCCGTTGCCCAATACCGTGGAAGACTGTTGTTCACGGGCGTTCATTCCAGCCAGGTATTCCGGGCAAGTCCGGCCAGCGCGCTCAAGGTCTCGAGCAGCCTGTTGCAGTGCGTCCTGCCAGTCAGAGGCAGTGGCACCCAATCGAACGTCATTGGCAGTTAGCGTCAGCATGAGGTTGCCTCGCTTTTTGTTTTGATACTGCGTATCAGTTTTTGTTTGCTGAATCGTGTCAGCATGCTTAAAATCGATGGTGAAACAGATATGATCAGAAATCAAGCAATCTTTTAATCGGAGCTGTCGTCCATGACCCTTGTAGAACTTGCCCGGCTTGCCGGCGTTTCAAGAACCACGGCCAGCTATGTCATTAATGGTCAGGGGGCTGCACGGCGCATCAAACAGGACACCATCGAAAAAGTGCTTACGGTGGCTCGTAAGCACAACTTTCAGGTAGATACCCAGGCGGCAGCGCTACGGGGTGGGGCCAGCCGGACCCTCGGATTTATTCTGCCGGATCTCGAGAACACCAGTTATGCCCGCCTGGCCAAATTGCTTGAGCAGGGCGCGAGGGCGAGAGGCTATCAGCTCCTGATTGCCGGCTCTGATGACGACCCCGAGACCGAAAAATCCCTGGCCCGAGCACTGAAAGCAAGGCGCTGCGACGCCCTGATTGTTGCCAGTGCTCTGGCCCTGGACGACCCCTTTTATCCCCAACTGCAAAAAGAAGGTCTACCGGTGATTGCTGTTGATCGCGCCCAGTCTCCGGATAAGATTCGATGTGTGGTCAGCGACAACCGCTCAGCAGCCGAGATCCTGACCCGTTCTGTGCTGGGAGGGAAAACCGCCAGTATCGCCTGGCTGGATGCCGTGCCGGAGATCGCCATGACCCGGGAGCGCCGGGAAGGTTTTCTGGCGGCCGCAAATGAGGCCGGCATTGCCCCGCTGGTAGAAAGTGGCCTCCACTACGATCGCGCCTCCGGTGCCGCAATGATGCGTCGGATCCTGACTGACCATGGCTTGCCGGATGCCTTGGTTACAGCCTCTTTCACACTGCTTCAAGGGGTTCTGGATGTTCTGCTCGATCAGCCGGACCCGCTTCCGAAGGCTCTGAAAATAGCGACCTTCGGCGATGACCGGCTGCTGGACTTTCTTCCACTGGCGGTCAACTCTCTGCCCCAGGATCATGAGGCCATCGCCAATGCGACACTTGAGCAGGCACTGTCGGCTATTGCACAGGAAGGCCCTGTAGACACCATAGTGATTAACCGGTCTCTGAAGACTCGGGCCGCGGATCGGCAGAGTCGCCCTGTGCAAACCACCAGCGCGGAAAAAACCTGCTGATGGCCGGCTGCAGAAACCGGTCATCAATGAGCCAGATCACCCCCCGGTCTTCCGGGGTGCGAATCACCCGCCCCGCCGCCTGGGCCACTTTCTGCAGCCCCGGAATCAGATAGGTGTAGTCATAGCCGGCGCCGAAGCGTTTTTCGAGGCGACCCTTCAGGATTTCATGCCAGGCATCGAACGGCGGCAAGCCCAGGGTGGCCACAAAGGCACCGATCAACTGATTGCCGGGCAGATCAATGCCTTCACTGAACACCCCGCCCAACACCGCAAACGCCACACTGCCCTCCGGGTTCCGGAAACCGGCCAGAAAGTCTGCTCGATGCTGAGGCGACATGCCCGGTTGCTGAGCTCGCTGGGGTATATCCGGCGCATGCTCCGCCAACGCGTCGCTGGCCTGCTTCGCGTATTTGAAGCTGCTGAAAAACGCCAGG
Source organism: Marinobacter sp. DSM 26671 (assembly GCF_900112835.1). Taxonomy (NCBI): domain Bacteria; kingdom Pseudomonadati; phylum Pseudomonadota; class Gammaproteobacteria; order Pseudomonadales; family Marinobacteraceae; genus Marinobacter; species Marinobacter sp. DSM 26671. The sequence goes on from NZ_FONF01000004.1 coordinate 21,217, forward strand.
TAATGCCCGGGCCGCTCACGGAACTGGCGGGCGATCAGGTCGGCAATCGGTTTGAGTGATGCCTCCCTGTGAGCCTGGCGGGTGCTGATACCAGGCGTGAACTGCACCTGCAGCTGGTCGGCGCTGAACGGGCTGGGCAAGGAGGTAAAACGGGAATCCTCGGGCAACCCCAGCAAATCCCGGAAGTAAACACCGGGGCTCAGGGTGGCGGAAAACAGCAGAACCGAATGCGCCGCCTCGAACCTTTCCCTCAGGAAATCCGCCGGAATGAGGTTCTGGATGGTCAGGCTGGCCCGCCCCCGACCGGCGCGCTGGAACTCACACAGGGAATGATCACCAAAGGAGTCCGCCAGCTTCATGAAGGCGACGCTTTCAAACAACAGCTCCTGCAGGGCCAGATCCGGGGGATTATCGGCCAGGTAATCGGTCAGATTCGAGACCATGGCCTGCAGGGCACCCAGCAATTGCGTCGGCAGTGTCTCCAGAAACTCCGGGCTTTCTGTATCAGCCTGGTAATCCCGGATCAGGCTCTGCCAGGCGCGGGCGGTGCGATCGATGGCGGATTTCAGCGGCTTCGGTGCGGTTTTTTTGATCCTCAGTAAGCGCTGCTGATCCAGCCGAACCGAATACATACCCCGGCCACGGTCCACCAGGTTATGGGCCTCATCCACCAGCACGCTGGCCTTCCAGCTGTTCTGGCGAATCAAACCGTGGAGCAGGGCGGATTGATCGAACAGCCGGTTCACATCCCCGATCACCACATCGCTCCACCGGGCCATTTCCTGGGCCAGAAAGTAGGGGCAAATATCGTGACCGGCGGCGATCTTCGCCAGAGTGTGCTGATCCAGCGTGCCTTCGCTCTGGGCGGCTTCCGCCCGGGCGTCAGGAAGCCGGTCGAAAAACCCTTTAGCCAGGGGGCAGGAATCGCCATGACAGGCCTTGTCCGGGTGCTCGCAGGCATCGTCTTTCGAGACCAGTTCCAATGTTCGCAGTGGCCAATGCTGGGCAGCTTGAGCCGAACGCAGGCGGGCTACCGCATCCATGGCCAGCTGACGGGCGGTATTGCGACAGGTGAGGTAGAACAGGCGGTCCTGGCCGGCTGCTGGCATCGCCATCAACGCCGGGAACAGGGTGCCGAGGGTCTTGCCCAGGCCTGTGGGGGCCTCCAGCAAAAGGGTGCCGGACTTTACCGAGTTTTTGTACACCGTCTCCGCCAGCTGGCGCTGCCGGGGGCGAAATGCGGGGAAGGGGAATCTAAGGCCTGAAAGCAGGACATTGCGCTGCTCGCGGTGATGTTCTTCCTGCTCAGCCCAGGCCTTGTAATGACTACACAGGGTTTCCAGTTCCTGCCAGAGCTCTTTGGCACTGGCGGTCTCCACCACTGGCGTTTCCTTGTCTCTTCCAGTGTCGTAATAGATCAGTGCCAGCTCCAGGGTTTTCCGGTTTTCCTGCCGGCACAACAGCGCGCCGTAGGCTCTCAGCTGAGCGCGATGGAGTGCCCGCTGATGCTCACGGATTCGGGACAGGTCGCCCCGATGGGTTTTGATCTCTTCCAGCCGGCCTCGGTGGGGGTTATAGATATCGGCGCGGCCGGAAAGCAATAACCCCATACATTCACCGGTCAGTAAATGCTCGCTTTTATAGCCGTAGCCGCGCCGGGACTGGATTGCCTGATGGCCAGCAATGCCCTCCTCGGCACTGGGTGCCGGGGTATAGCGGAAGTCCAGGTCGCCCTTACGCGCGGCAAACTCGCACAGAGTCCGGACGGCAACTGTCACCGTCATTCCATCGCCTCGCTCGCCTGCCATCGCACGTAACAGACACTGGCGGGGATGCCTTCAACCGCAAAGAACTCGAGCCAACGAATCTGGTGGTCCTGCAAACGGTCACCCGGCCCCTTCACTTCGATCATTTCATAACGCTTGTCAGGCTCAGCCGCATTGGGGAGAAACCGGATCAGATCAGGAAAGCCGCTACGATGCTCCCGGATATTCAACAGCAGGCGACGGAACAGGCGTTCCAGATCCGCCGGTGGCAGACAGTCCAGCGCCAGGCTCAGCAGTTCCTCGGTGATGACCGGCCAGATGACGAACGGATTGGTGGTGCCCTGTTTGGCCCGGTAATTCGCCAGTATCCGCTCCCGATAACTGCCATCCGCCAGCCGCGCAAAGCATTGCTCGAACGATCCCTTCCGACGGCTGACGAAATCTTCCCGGGTCAGGTCCGCCGGGCCCACATGGAAGGGATGGAAAAAGGCCCCCGGCACCGGCGCAAAAATGGTTTGCCAGCACAGAAGGCCGAACAGGCCGTTGATCAGGGTGTTCTCCACATAAAGCACGGGCGCCTCGTCCCGATACAGGTGGTCCCGAACGGCGTATTCGACCGACCCGACCTCTGGCTTCGGCAGGGTGAAGGTGATCTCCCGGATGAGCGGCTGCTCTGGGGGCGGTGGCGGTATCTCGCCAAGCCGGCTCGCAAGCCGCTTGAGAATCCGCGCCAGGCCCTGGGCTTCAGCATCGCTCAGTTCCTGGTTCTGCCACTCGGAGGCAATGGCCCAGGCTTCCTGGTGACGCTTCATCCGCTCCAGCAACCGGAGCTGTTTCAGCCGCGCTTCCCGATGGCCGCTGCTGGCGAAAGCCTCCAACGCCAGCTTCCGTTCCCCCTGGCGCTCTGCCTGCCGGCCCAATTCCAGCAACAGCCGGTCCCGGCGGCTGGTCAGCCAGGCGTTATCCGAGGGTGCCGGAACCGCCTGCCAAACCTCGTGGGCGGGTACGCCCTGGTCCAGCCATTCCCGGCACTGGTGCATGGCAAGATACAGGTCGACCTCTGAACGATACTGGAACGCCCGGGAATCAGGCGTGAAGGTCACCGGCTCATACTGCTGATGGCCCAGTTCCACCAGCACAAAATCGGACCAACTCTGGCGGAGGTTGCCGAAAAACATCAGGCGCACCCGGTCAAACAACGCCATGGTTTTGAGCCTGATAACCGGTCTGGCGTGCTGGCCGAGCCAGTCGGCAACGATCAGAGGGTCGGGAAATCGCAGAAGCAGAGCGTCGCGCATCCGGCCTTTGGGCAGGTTGGCGGGCTCTCCGGCCGCCTTTAAAAGCGGCTCCATGGCCGGACGCAGTTCTCCAAGCGTGAACAACCGAAACAGCTCATCCAGGCTGAGCAGAGGATCGGTGTCCAACCAGCCTGCCTCCATGATTTCGTCGAGGGCACGGGCCTCTGGTACGCCGAGCTCCGGATACTTGAGCTTGTCCGACCGGAAGAGATCGCCCGTGCGCATCACCATTCGGGTCAGCAAGGCCCGGGCCGGCATTGAAAGGGTATGAAAACTGACCAGTCGATCCAGCTCTTCTGCTGTCAGCAAGTCACCGTGATGGCTCTGAACCCAGCCAAGGACGGTTTCCATGTTCTCGAGGTAATAGAGCGGATTATCGAGATCCGCAGTGGCCAGTTGTGTGCTCTGTCGCTTCGCCGGTGACATGGCCAGGTTGATCTTCCTTCAAGATGGTTCGGGAAAGTGACGCTACCACGTTGAGCCGTCGGCATGACATTAACGTAGGTAAGACACTGATTACAGGAGAACACCATGACCGCACCCATCCTGATTACCGGCGCCGGCCAACGCATCGGCCTGGCCTTTGCCAGAGCCTGCCTTGACCGCGGCCAGCCCATCATCGTCACCTACCGCTCCTATCGACCGGCCATCGAGGCGCTGCAGAAGGCGGGAGCAGTGTGTCTCCATGCGGATTTTGCCACGAATGCGGGCATTGATGACTTCATCCAGGCCCTGAAATCCCGGACGGACACGCTACGTGCCATTATCCACAATGCCTCGGACTGGATACCAGAGAGCGAAGACTCCGACCCGGCAGACGTGATGAACGCCATGATGCAGATTCACGTGATGACACCTTACCGGATAAACCTCGCGTGCCGGTCGATGCTGGAGCAGGAGGGTTCGACAACCGACATTATCCACATGACCGACTACGTGGTGGAGAAGGGCAGCGCGAAGCATATCGCCTATGCCGCCAGCAAGGCAGCCCTGACTAACCTGACCCTGTCGTTCGCCCGTCTACTGGCGCCCAGGGTCAAGGTGAACGCCGTGGCGCCGTCCCTGATCATGTTCAACCAGGGCGATAGCCAGGCGTATCGGGAGAAAACCCTGAAGAAGTCGCTTATGGGAATAGAACCGGGGGCTGAGGTCGCTGTCGCCACGCTTCAGTTTCTGCTGGACAACCCCTATATCACGGGCCGCACCCTGCCCCTGGATGGTGGGCGCCATCTGGTTTGATACCGTTAAATGCCCAGCTCGGCCGGCTGGAGTCTCACGCCGGCCACCTTCCAGACCCCTTCAGTGAGCACCATCCGGTAATAGGCGTCCCATCGCTTGCCCTCCGGCCCCTGCAACCGCACCACCTGGATTTCAAAGGCGCCGTGGGGCACGCGCTGGGTAAACTCGATGGCCGTGGCGTTGTGCACCGCCGGGTAGGCTTCACGAACCATATCGACAAACACCTGTGACGACCCGAATCGACGCTTGATACCCTCGGAGGCGTGGGCCCAGGCCTGCTCCTCGTCGTTGTTCGCAAACGCTTCGATCTGGCGCAGGATGGTGTCGCGGATTTCTGCGTCTTTGTCACTGGCCACAGACTGTGGGGACCCGAGAACCGCGAAGCCAATGAAAGCCAGAAGCACGGGAATCAGCCACTTTCCGGAAACGATGTGTTGGTGACCCATGATGGCACCTCTCTATTGTTCATCTTTTAAACAATACGGTCGGATCAGGGCTCCGGATTCGCGTTCCGCCAGCCAGCTTACTCTCACCGACGCGCCTTCTCCGGCCAGATGATCTTCATCAGGGCCCGACGCTTTGGATCCGGGAAGGCAATGGCGTTGTCAGACCTCGCGATTGAAAGGACCTCGCCGAGCATACGAAACAGTTCGATATTATCGTGAACACAGCGGGGAATGGCCTCATCCCTCAGAAAATCCAGGTAGCGCTCCAGATTCTCCTCATCAGGCCGCCAGTGATCGCCAAAGGCGTTCCGGAACAGGGCCCGGGTAGCAATGGCTCGCCATTCGTCGCGATACCCGGTATCGAGCCTTTCCGGATACACGTACAGATCTTTGATTTCCTGATCAATTTTCACTTCCACGCGGTCCGGGGGGAACAGCATCCGCATGGCCAGCAGGTCGTAGCTGTCATTCAACTGCTCGTCCACGGCGGCTTTCACCAAATCAATCCTGCTCATAGTTGCTCGCTTTATGACCTGTAACGGAAAGCGGTTCGTACCCTTCCTTACGACAACAAACCTGCGGGAGACTTCCCATGCACATGGACACTGGCGAACTGAAAAAACACAAGCACGACACGATTTCTCTGTTGGAGATTGTCTCGATGGAAGGACGCTATTATATGGTGCGGTTCTATCTGGAGGGTCAGGGCTACGTTCTGACGGACCCCTACGACAAGCCAGTCATGTTCACCGGCGCCTGTGCCGTGCGAGAACATTTCCACGAATACGAGGTCGAGCGCACCGAGGTGATTCCGCCGACTGGAACCGATGAAATGATTGGTATGCCTGACAGCGGCTCCGAAACCATGCGGGTCCCTCTCTAGGGCCCGCTTGACGTTCCCCTAGCTTCCAGCGAATGAGAGCGAATCCACCAGATCGGCGCCGTTGAAAACGGCCCCGTGAAAATCGCTCTCCGGTATCTGATTGAGCGTAAACACGATGGCACTGGCGGCCTGTTCGGCACTCAGGCAATCCCCCGACGTCAGACGATTGGCCAGCCACTCCGCGTGGGGCAGATCTAACTTGCCCGCCTTGTCGATATGGCTTCGAATACCCGGCGTATCCACCAGCCCCGGCTGAAAGAGGCTGACAACCGGCCCGTCCGACATGGTGTCGAACTCAACGGACATCTGACGCACCAGCCGACGCAGCGCCATCTTGCTGATCCCGTAGCTGCCCGTTCCGGGTTGCGCATGCTTGTCCATACCCGCACCAATCATCACGATTCGCGACGAGGGTTCACCCCCTTTGAGTATCGGTAACAACGATTGGGTGAGCAGCATGGGCGCGGACACGTTCACGGCCAGGGCTTCCTGGAAATCGATGAGCCCAAGGCTGGCAAAATCCGCAGCCGGCTCACCCACGCCAGCGCAATACACGAACGCTGAGAGATGATCGACGGCATCACTTAGCTGTTGAGCCAGATTGCGGGTGCTTTCGGGATCCGCAAGGTCCACTTCCAGCGTCATCACTTCACGGTCGGGCGCCTCCACGCGGAGCTTTGTCGCGACCTCCTCCAGCTTCGACACGGTGCGACCTGCAAGGATCAGGTCGTGGCCTTGAGCAGCAAGTTCCAGGGCCAGGGCCCGCCCAATGCCCGACCCCGCGCCAGTGATCAGTGTCCACATAGTGCTTCTCCCTTTTGCCGATAATTCACGACACCGTTTGTCGCGACGGGCCGTTATGATTTTTGGAGATCAGACGTTTCAGACAGTCCGCATCTGTGGTCACATACGGTAACCTGTAGCAACAGGATTGAACTGCACACCAGACAAGGAAATTCATGGCCGCACTCTCCACCGAGCCCACCGAGCAACGCGCCAGGATCGAACCCGGGTTTCACGCAATCCACGCCAACCATCTGGAAGACTTGCGCCGGGCCGTTGTCTACATCTGTCGGCACAACCCCATGCCGCCACTGGAGAGCGAGACCTTCCTGGTGCAGAGCAACGGTATTGCCCAGTGGCTAAAGCTGGCGCTGGCGGAGAAGCGCACCGAAGATGGCCTTGAGGGCGGCCTTGGGATTGCCGCCGGTATGGATTTCCTGTTCCCGGCCCGGTTTATCTGGCAAGCCTACCGGGCCGTGCTTCCGGACGGTGAGGTACCGGAACAGTCGCCCTTCGACAAACGGCGGCTGGTGTGGCGGCTGTACCGGTTATTGCCACGTCTGGTGGGGCAGGACGAGGCCTTTACACCGCTCGCCCGGTTTCTGGAAGGTAACGATCCGGACCTGCGCAATTTCCAGCTGGCCGAAAAGGTGGCCGATCTGTTTGATCAGTACCAGGTGTTCCGGGCCGACTGGCTGGCTGCCTGGGAGCAGGGCAAGGACGTGATTATCACGGCCCGGGCCGAGGAAAAGTCGTTGGATGCGGAAACCCGCTGGCAGCCCCTGCTCTGGCGCCGGCTGGTTGAGGATGTGGGCGCAGACGCTCATACCAGCCGCTCCCAGATCCATACCCGGTTCATGGAACAGGGCCAGCGACTTCAGGCGCCGGCCAACCCGTCCCGGCTGCCAACCCGGATCGTGGTGTTTGGCGTCTCGTCGCTGCCACGGCAAGCTCTGGAAGCCCTGTACGTCCTGAGCCGGTTCAGTCAGGTGGTGCTGTGTGTTCACAACCCCTGCCAGTTCTACTGGGCCGACATCATCAGCGACCGGGAACTACTCACCGCCGAACGCAAACGGGGCAGGACCCATCCGACACTTTCCGCCATTGAGGATCCGGACCAGCTGCACCAGCACGCCAATCCACTGCTGGCCGCCTGGGGCAAGCAGGGCCGGGACTACATCCGGCTGCTGGACGAGTTCGACAACCCGGACCAGTACCGGGGCAGCTTCCAGACCCCCGACCAGAAAATTGATATTTTCTCGGACCATGGCAACGAGGACGCACCGCGCCTGCTGCATCAGCTGCAGAACGATATCCACAACCTGACGCCCCTCCAGGAAATCCGCCAGCAACAACGACAACTGGATATTCAGCGGGATCATTCCCTGGCGTTCCACGAGGCCCACAGCCCCCAGCGGGAAGTGGAAATTCTGCACGATCAGCTTCTCGCCGCCTTCAACGTCGATCCCACGCTGCGGCCCCGGGACGTCATCGTGATGGTGCCCGATATCAACGTGTACGCGCCCCACATCCAGGCCGTATTCGGCCGCTACCAGCCGGGCCGGAAGCGCCACATTCCCTTCACCATTTCCGACCAGGGCCAGCGCCACCACGAGCCGGTGCTGATTGCCCTGGAAACCCTGATGTCACTGCCCCGCAGCCGTTTTGCGGTGAGTGAGATCATCAGCCTGCTGGAAGTACCCGGCATACGGGACCGTTTCGGGATCAATGAAGACGAGATCCCCCTGGCTCGTCGCTGGGTCGAGGGCGCCAATATCCGCTGGGGTCTGCACGGCCAGCACCGGGAAAGCCTGGACCTGCCCGCCGAGCTGGAGCGCAACACCTGGCAATCCGGGCTGCGTTCGATGCTGCTGGGCTATGGCATGGGCGACGATGAGCCCTGGGCCGGTGTGGAACCCTTCGGGGAAATCGGGGGCCTGCAGGCCAGCCTTGCCGGCCGCCTGAACGACTTTGTGCATCAGCTGGAAACCCTCTGGCAGGCGCTGCAGACCCATCGCACACCGGACGAATGGGAGGGCCTGTTCTCAGAGATGCTCGGGCAGTTCTTCCATAAGGTCGAAGGCAGCGACCTGTTGCTGCTGAACCGTTTCCGCCGCCAGTTGGCGCAGTGGCTGGAAGACGCCCTGGCAGCGGGCCTTGAGGAACAGACCCTGCCCCTGAACATCGTCAAGGATGTGCTGCTGGAGGGGCTGGATGAAGGCGGCCTGAACCAGCGTTTCCTGGCCGGCAAGGTCAATTTCGCCACCCTGATGCCCATGCGTGCCATACCCTTCCGGAAAGTGTGCCTGCTGGGCATGAACGACGGCGACTATCCCCGCTCCCGGCCGCCGGTGGATTTCGATCTCATGGCCCATGATTACCGCCCGGGGGACCGATCCCGCCGGGAAGACGATCGCTACCTGTTCCTGGAAGCCCTGTTGTCTGCCCGGGAGCAGCTTTACATCAGCTGGGTCGGCCGCAGCATCAAGGACGATTCGGAACGGCCGCCGTCGGTTCTGGTGGGGCAGCTTCAGGATCATCTGGACAGTCTCTGGTCTGTGTCAGGGCAACCCGAAACCAGGGTCATCGAGGCACTGACGACCCAACACCCGTTGCAGCCGTTCAGCCGGAGCTATTTCCCGAAAGCCAACGGGCTGGAGGCGGGTGGAAAGGGGGAAAACAGTTCGCCCCGTCCCCTGGCCGAGGTGTTGGAGGCACGCCGGTTATTCACCTACGAGCGGGAATGGCGCAGTGCCCATGGTGGTGAGGCTGCCGCGCAGACACAGTCGGCACTACCTTACCAGGCACCCGAAGAGCCCATCAGTCTGAACGATCTGGCGGCTTTCCTGAAAAAGCCCATCGACACCTTTTACCAGCGCCGGCTGCAGGTGCGCTTCGAGGATGTTGAAGACGACGACACCGACAACGAAAATTTCGAGCTGGACGGCCTGGACCGCTGGCGCCTGGACAACGAGCTGATCCAGGACGGGCTATTGAAAGCCAGCAGCGACGAGGAACTGCACGATAGGTTGCAGGCAACTCTGGACCGCATGGCGCGACGCGGCGACCTGGGTATGGGCGTGACCGAACACCGCCTGCGTTCCGAGCTGGCGGGGCGCTTGCCCGATCTGTTCGAGCGTTACCAGAACGCACTGGCTGACTGGCCGGAAGCGGTTGCTGAACCGCTGCCCTTTGATTACCGGTTTGAAAGCGCCCTGGGTTCGGTGGAAATCGCGGATCTGATCGACAACCTGCGCTGCAATGCCCAGGGAGAGCTGTGCCGGCTGGTGGTGGCGAGTTCCAGCCTGCTGACCGGTTCAGGATCCAGCAAGAAAGTACGCTATGCCAATCTGATGCGGGACTGGCTGATCCATCTGGCAGGCCAGCTCGGCGGTCAACCTTTTGAGACCCTGGTTCTGGGCAAGGAGGAGGGACGGAAATTCCGCTTTGCTCCATTGCATCCAGAGCGGGCCAGACCGTTGTTCGAAACGGTGCTCAGCGGATGGATGGACGCCACCACCCGGGCGCTGCCCATTCACTGCGAGGCCGGCTTTGCCTGGATCACCAGTTTCTACGGCAGCAAAAAGTACGTCGGTGACCATGAACGAGCCATATCAGAGGCGCAGCAGGCATATACCATTGCTCTGGAGCGGGATACGGGTTACCTGAGAGGAGCCTTTGAAACACCGGAGCTGCTGATGGCCAGCGGTGAATTCGAAGCCCTGCTGCATCAGCTCTACGTGCCGGTTTGGGAAGCCGAGCAGGACAAATCGGCTGCAGATCAGATCGGAGGCCTGGAATGACCGAGCAGATGACCAACCGGAATCCGAACCTGGATCCCCTGGCACTGGCCCTCAACGGCAGTGCTCTGATCGAGGCCAGTGCCGGCACCGGCAAAACCTTTACCATTGCTATTCTGTACGTACGCCTGGTGCTTGGCCACGGCCAGTCGCCCGACAGCCCTCTGCAGAACCTGCTGCCTCCCAACCTGCTGGTGGTCACTTTTACCGAGGCCGCCACCAAGGAACTGCGTGACCGTATCCGCACCCGGCTCACCCAGGCCGCCGAGGTGTTTTCTGACGCGCCCGACGAGCCCAATCCACCCGCGGAGACGGCACTGATCTACCAGCTACGGGATGAAAGCTACCCGGATCCGGCCAGCTGGCCGGAATGCCGAAAGAAGCTGCTATTGGCCGCCGAATGGATGGACGAGGCGGCGGTATCGACCATCCACAGTTTCTGCAACCGCATGCTCAGCGAGCACGCCTTCGACAGCGGCAGCCTGTTCAAACTCACCCTCGAAACCGACCAGAGCGAATTGCTGGACGAGGTCGCCCGGGATTACTGGCGCACCTTTGTCTATCCTCTGCCGCCGGCGCTGATGGACGAGGCCCTGAGCCACTGGAAAACCCCCGGGGACCTGCGCCAGGGTGTTCGCAATCTGATTGACGATCCCCTGAGCCTGGGCACACCCCCGGAGAGCGTTCATAAAGCCATCGATCAGGTGGTCCGCCGGCGTCTGGAACAGTCACAGTCTCTGAAAGCCCACCCCTGGAGCCAGTGGCGCGATGACGTCATCGAGCTGCTGAGCGATCTGAACAAGAGCAAGCGACTCCATGGCGCCAGCAAGAATGCCATGATCAAGGTCTGGGATTTGCTGGTTGCCTGGGCGGAATCGGACGACCTTTTGCCCGAAAAGATCGATAGCGCCGCGGGCTTCAAGAATCAGACGCCCGAAGGGCTCGACAAGATTCTCAAGGGCGATGATCCTGCCCCTCATCACCCGGCCTTTGATGCCATCGGAGCGCTGCTGGATTTCAGCCAGAACCAGCCCAACGCCAAATCCGACATTCTGCGCCACGCCAGCCACTGGATTGCCGAGCGGCTGGAGTCAGAAAAGCAGAAACGCTCGGAAATGGGCTTTGACGATCTGCTCACCCGGCTGGACGATGCGCTGCACGGCCCCCGGGGCGACCAGCTGGCCGCGACGATCCGTCGCCAGTTTCCCGTTGCTCTGATTGACGAATTCCAGGACACCGACCCGGTGCAGTACCGAATCTTCGACCGCATCTACAACGTGGCAGGTGGCGATCACGGTACCTGCCTGCTGATGATCGGCGATCCGAAGCAGGCCATATACGGTTTCCGGGGTGCCGACATCTACACCTACCTGCAGGCCCGGCAGGGCGTGAAAGAGCGCACCTACACACTGGGTAAGAACTTCCGCTCCGCCAAGACCATGGTGGCGGCGGTTAACCGGGTCTTTGAACACAGTGACCAGAACAGCCGGGACGGCGCCTTCCTGTTCGGCAAGGGCGATACCTCACCGCTGCCGTTCCAGGGTGTGGACGCCCATGGCACCAAACGAAGCTGGTCGATCAACGGGGAAGTGCAGCCCAGCCTGGTGTTCTGGACCCACGAATCCGGGGAAGAGGACAGGGACGGCAATCCGAAAGGTATGGCCAAGGGCACTGCCACCGCCGATGTGGCGGAAACCTGCGCCAGTGAGATCGCCCAATTGCTGACCCTGGGCCAGGCCGGGCAGGCCGGTTTTGCGCGGCCCGATCATCCCGAGGATCTGGAGCCGGTTGCCCCCAAAGACATCGCGATACTGGTCAACAACCGCAACGAGGCCAGCGCAGTTCGGGAGGCTCTGGGCCAGCGACGTATCAAGAGTGTGTACCTGTCAGACCGTGATTCGGTGCTGACCTCACGGGAATCACAGGAAATGCTCTGCTGGCTTCGGGCATTTGCCGAGCCCCGGCAGCTGGCCTATATCCGCGCGGCCCTCGCTACACCCACCCTCGGTCAGTCCTGGCATGCCATGAATCAGCTGCTCACCGACGAGCTCGTGCTGGAACGGGAAATCGAGCGTTTTATTGGTTACCAGCAGCAATGGCAGAAGCAGGGTGTACTGCCCATGCTGCGAACCTTCCTGATGGATTTCGAGGTGCCAGGCCGGTTACTGCAACGCCCTGACGGCGAACGGCGGTTGAGCGACATTCTGCACATTGCCGAGTTGCTGCAGCAGGACAGCCTGCAACTGGACGGCGAGCATGCCCTGGTGCACCACTACACCCAGATTCTGCGTGCAGCCGAAGAGGAAGATGAACACCGTACCCTGCGGCTGGAGAGTGATGCCGGCCTGGTGAAGGTCATCACCGTGCACAAGTCCAAGGGCCTGGAGTACCCGCTGGTATTTCTGCCCTTTGGCACAGCTTTTCGCGCCCAGAGTGAAAAGCAGGCCTTCGTGCGCTATCACAATGACCAGGGCAGGCTGGTCACCGTGTTCGACCCGTCGCCGGACGACGTGGCCAGGGCTGACCGTGAGCGCCTCGGCGAGGATATCCGCAAGTTCTACGTAGCCCTGACCCGGGCCCGCTTCGCCACCTGGGTCGGCACGGCGGCCCTGGACAACTGGCAGCAAAGCGGACTGGGCTACCTGATTGCCGGCGAAGGGCAAAGCCGTATCAGCGATTGCCTGGGGAAACTGGCAGAGGGCAGAGCAGAGATCCGGATAACCCCGTTACCGGATCCGGACGATACGCACTACCACGAACCGGCGCCCGAAGCGCTTGGCCCGGCCATGGTCTCTTCCCGTGAGGCCAGAGAGGACTGGTGGATTGCCAGCTACTCCTCCATCGAATACACCGGCATGACCGGCACCGGGATCGCGTTTACCGGTGAGGTGGAAGATGCCCAGACCCAGAACCTGCTGGAAGAAAGTACCTTGGACGAAGAGGAAAACCCGGCTCAAATGGCCAACCAGTGCAACCAGCATAACTTCCCGAAAGGCGCCGGACCCGGCACCTTCCTGCACGAATTGCTGGAATGGTGCACGCAACAGGGGTTCCAGCGGGTTGTGGATAACCCGCCGCTGCTTCATGAACAACTGACTCGGCGCTGCGGGACCCGTGGCTGGAACGAGTGGGTGGAGCCGCTGGAGCGCTGGTTGCTGGCATTGATCAGCAAACCATTGAGCCTCGACCGGGCCGGTGCAGAAACCGTCTGCCTGGCGGACCTGATCACCCTGCGCCCGGAACTGGAGTTCTGGTTTGAAAGCCGCAACGTCAGTATCCGCAAACTCGACGAGCTGGTAACCGTGCACACCCTGAATCGCGCGGACCGTCCCCGAGTCGAAGAGACCCGATTCAACGGGATGCTCAAGGGGTTTATCGATCTGGTGTTCGAACACAACGGGCGCTATTACGTGCTGGACTACAAATCCAATACCCTGGGCGAAGACGACAGCGCCTATACCGATCAGGCAATGGGCAACGCCATCCTGGATAAACGCTACGATCTGCAATACGTGCTCTACCTGCTGGCCCTGCACCGGCTGCTTAAAGCCCGTTTGCCGGATTACGACTACGACCGACACATTGGCGGCGCGGTGTATCTGTTCCTGCGAGGCATTGATTCCAGCACAGGTGGCGCCTTCACCGACAAACCGCCCAGAGCCCTGATTGAACAACTGGATGCCCTGTTTGATGGCGAGTCGGTTGCGGAGGTGGCCGCATGAGCCGTTCCCGCTCCCAAACCGGAAAGTCCGACCACCAGATTGATCTGTTCGCGGAGGACATCGCTGCGGAAACGCCGACCGTACCCGCTGCCGGTGATACCACCTTCGATATCAACGATCTGCTCTCGAGCCCGGATAGAACCGAGACCCTGCTGCTGCACTGGCAGCAGGCGGAGTGGATCCGCGCGCTGGATGTGGGGTTTGCCCGGCTGATCCGGGAGCTCTCGGAAGAGCAGGGCGAACGCCCGGACCCACTGCTCCTGCTGCTGGCGGCACTGGTCTCCCATCAGGTGGGGCGTGGCCATGTCTGCGTCGATCTGGGCAATCTCCTGGCCGATGCCGGGCATACCCTGTCACTGCCGCCAGAGGAGTCGGTCCAGGAGCCGCTCACCGATTCCGGCACCAGCGAGCCGGACCGGCCCAAGCCCGCCGACGTGCTTGCACTTGTAACGCTGCCGGAATGCTTGATCATACTGGAAGGCGCCTGCGCCGTAAGTGATGGCTCACATACAACACCACTGGTGCTGAACGAGACCCGGCTCTACCTGCGGAGATTCTGGCGCTACGAGCAACGTATCGCTGACGGCATCCGGCACCGGCTGGCTCTGCCGTCGCCCCTGACAGGCCCGGAATCCCTGCCCGCCCGCACCCTGTCTCTTGCGCTGGACACCCTGTTTCAGTCGTCAGAACCGGTGGATTACCAGAAACTGGCCTGTGCCCTGGCGGCTCGAAACCATTTTGCCGTTATCACCGGTGGGCCCGGCACCGGTAAGACCACCACCGTGGTCAACCTGCTGGCGGCCTTGCAGGCGGTCGCCGGGGAATCCCCAGAGCGGGCGGGTCGGAAATACCGGATTCGCCTGGCCGCCCCCACCGGCAAGGCCGCTGCCCGGCTGAACGAATCGATCGGTGGGGCGGTCAGCCGCTTGCCGCTTGCCGAGCTGCCGGGCAACGTGGACCTGAATGATATTCCTACCAGGGTCACGACCCTGCATCGCTTGCTGGGCAGCCGGCCGGATACCCGCAAATTCCGCCATAACCGGGACAATCCTTTGCCGGTGGATATCCTGGTCATCGACGAGGCCTCGATGGTGGACGTGGATCTGATGGCATCGGTGTTCGATGCCCTGCCCGCCAACGCCCAGCTGATCCTGCTGGGCGACAAGGACCAACTGGCCTCCGTGGATGCCGGTGCGGTTCTGGGAGAGCTGTGCCAGCGGGCGCTGCAGGCCCACTACACACCGGAGACGGCCCAGTGGCTGGCCGTCATGGCCGGAGGCGAGATACCGGAGTCACTGGTGGACGAAACCGGCCAACCCATGGATCAGGCCGTGGCCATGCTGCGCAAGAGCTACCGGTTCCGGGAGGACAGCGGTATCCGCGCCTTTGCCGAAGCAGTGAATACTAATGCGCTTGATAACGGCGTGTTGCGCCAGATCCGGGAAGCAGAATTCGACGATGTCATTTTGCTTAACAGCCGGTCGAAAAGTGGGGACACAGAAGACACCCTGGACCTGGTGTGTCGACATGCCATCACCGGCTCACCCGAGGCATTCCGAAATGCCGGGCAGGGCCGGCAAGTGAATGGCCAGAGCCTGCCACCACCAGTTGGTTACCGCCATTACCTCGAACGCTTGCAGAATCATGGCCTGAACGAAAACAGCCCCCGCGAAGACTGGGATGCGATGGCGGTGCAGCTCCTTGAAGCCTTCAGTGACTTTCAGGTGCTCTGTGCCCTGCGCAAGGGCCCCTGGGGCGTGGAAGGCCTGAACGACCGGATCGCAAGGCAGTTACTGGGTGAAAAACTGATCCCGCGGGCCGAGGGCTGGTATGAGGGCCGGCCTGTGCTGATTACCGGCAACGACTACAACCTGGGCCTGATGAACGGCGACATTGGCATTGCCGTCAACGTGCCCTGGGATCGGACCGACACCGGTGAGCCCCGCTATACCCTGCGGGTGGCGTTTCCGGATAGCGACACCGCTGGCGGTATCCGCTGGATCTCGCCCAGTCGTCTGCAGCAGCTGGAAACCGTGTACGCCATGACGGTGCACAAGTCCCAGGGTTCGGAGTTCAACCACACCTGCCTGGTGCTGCCAGACCGCCTGAGCCCGGTCCTGACAAAAGAGCTGGTCTATACGGGCATTACCCGGGCCCGGAACTGGTTCAGCCTGATTGCCGGGGATACTCTGGTGCTCAGGGAGGCCGTCTCGCAACAGGTCACCCGGGCCTCAGGATTGGCGCTCGCGCTTGCGGAATCTACTGACTAATGGGTATCGCCTCCGGCGACAGGTTCTTATATGATCGCCGGAAATTCTCTGACAAGCAGTATATGGAATGCCCTCTCATTCTTTTTATCTTCAGCAAGACGAAGCCTCCCGTCTAAAAACCATCCTTGATGGCACCGCCGCCGGCACTTGGGAATGGAACGTTCAGACCGGGGAAACCATTTTTAACGAGCGCTGGGCCGAAATCATTGGCTACTCATTGGAAGAACTCCAACCGATTTCCATTGAAACCTGGATGAAGCACGCCCACCCGGACGATCTGGCTCTGTCCGAGCAGAAGTTAAATACTCATTTCCGTGGCGACTCAGAGTATTACGAGTGTGAAGCGCGCATGCGTCATCGCGACGGCCACTGGGTCTGGGTCAGAGATTATGGTCGCCTCGTCAGTCGGACACTTGAAGGCGAGCCCGAGTGGATTTCCGGAACGCACATAGAGATCTCCAGCAGCAAGCAGTACGAACAGAGACTGGAGCAAATCAAGGCTGAGCAACAGCAAACGATCCAGCGTTTTGAAAAAATGGCGTCGCTCTTGCCGGGTGTGGTGTTCCAGTTCGAGATCAGACCGGACGGAACCATGACGTTTCCCTATGCCAGTGCCGGCATTGAACGGGTCTATGGTGTCACCCCTGAACAGGCACGGGAAGATGGTTCGATCGTTTTCAACGCGATCCACCCGGAAGATCTCAAATACGTAGAGCAGACCATCAATCTCTCCCGGAGCAGCGGCGAGAAATGGATCTGCGAGTATCGGGTGGTAAACAACGGTGTCACCAATTGGGTTCTGGGTCGTTCGCAGCCCGAATTCAAACCGGACGGCACAGTAGTCTGGCACGGTGCCATCCTGGACATCACATCTCAAAAAGCACTGGAAGAGCAGCTCCGGAAAAGTTCGACCATCGACGACCTGACAGGCGTAGCCAATCGCAGGCGCTTTACCGAGGTTTTGTCTTGGGAATTTGAGAGGATGAAACGAAACGGAGCCGGCTATGCAGCAGTACTGCTCGATTTTGACTGGTTCAAGAAAGTGAACGACCGTTACGGGCACCACATCGGCGACCTGGTGCTCAAGGAAACGGCTCACCGAATCAAGAGTGAACTACGGTCTGGTGACACTCTCGGACGGATCGGTGGCGAGGAGTTTGCTGTGCTCATGCCCCAAAGCGATGAAGGCAGTGCCAGACAACTGGCTGAACGCCTAAGACAATCCGTCGAAGAGTTGGAATTTGTTGGCTTCAAGGAACTCCGGGGCACCATCACCTGCGGCGTCGCAATCGCTGACCGGGCCGACGAGAAGCCCAGCCAGATTCTTGTGCGAGCCGACCAGGCTATGTATCGGGGTAAAGCGCAAGGCCGGAATCAAGTGGTTGTGTTCCGGTCGTCGGAACAGGACACCGACTAGGTTTCGCCATCCTTGCTGTCGGATTGATGCTGCTGCGACCAGAGCCGGGCATAATGGCCCCTCCGGGCCAACAAATCCAGATGGTGTCCGCTCTCCACGATTTTTCCACCCTCCATCACAAGGATGCTGTCCGCATCCATAACAGTGGACAGCCGGTGCGCAATCACTAGTGTTGTTCGCCTTTGGCTCACTTCCTTGAGCGCCGTAAGGATGGCCTGCTCCGAGAGTGAATCCAGGGATGACGTAGCCTCATCCAGGATCAGCAACGGCGGGTTCTTCAGAATCACCCGGGCAATGGCCACTCGCTGCTTTTCGCCACCAGAGAGCTTCAGGCCACGCTCGCCAACCTTCGTCTCGTAACCCTCCGGCAGGCTGTGGATAAAGTCTTCCAGGTGAGCCATTCGAGCCGCCCGATAGACCTCTTCCTCGGTGGCTTCCGGCCGGCCATAGGCCAGGTTCCGGTACAGGGTATCGTTGAACAGCACGGTATCCTGGGGCACCACACCGATCGCCGACCGCAGGCTGTCCTGGGTCACATTTCGGATATCCTGGCCGTCGATCCGTACGGCGCCCTGATCGACGTCGTAAAAGCGGAACAACAGGCGGGCGAGGGTAGACTTGCCCGCACCACTGGCGCCCACCACCGCCACCTTGTGACCGGCCGGGATGGAAAAATTCACATCCTTCAGAATCGGACGGTCAGGGCGGTAGGCAAAGTGGATGTGTTCAAACTGGACTTCGCCTTTATCCACAACCAGCTCGGTGGCGTCCGGGGCATCTTCAATGGCCGGTTTATCCCCCAGCAGTTTGAACAGGCGCTCGACATTCACCAGGGCCTGCCGGATTTCCCGATAGACGAAACCCAGGGCATTCAGGGGAATGAACAGTTGGAGCAGGTAGGCATTGATCATGGTGAAGTCACCGAGGGTGATCTCTCCGCTGGCCACCTCCCGAACAGCCATGGCCATGATCACGATCATCGCCAGACCAATAATCAGTGCCTGACCGGAGTTAAGCGCGGCAAGGGACAACCGGTTTTTCAGCCGGGCCTGTTCCCAGTCGTCCAGATCAACGTCGTATAACTGCGCCTCATAGCGTTCATTGTTGAAGTATTTGACGGTTTCATAGTTCAGCAGGCTGTCTATGGCCCGCGAGTTCGACTGGTTATCCCGGGCATTGGCTTCGCGCACGAATTTCGTCCGCCACTCGGTGATCTTGATGGAAAAGACCACATACACCACCACGGCCACCAGGATCGCCAGCACATAACCCACGTTGAACACCACGAAAAGAATGCCGGCGACCATCAGGATCTCCAGCAGGGTGGGCACAATGTTGAACAGGGTAAAGCGGAGCAGAAAGCTGATGCCGTTGGTACCCCGCTCGATATCCCGCGCCAGGCCACCGGTCTTTCGATCCAGGTGGAAGGCCAGTTCCCGCTGGTGCAGGTGCTCGAACACTCGCAGGGACACCCGGCGCATGGCCCGTTCAGCTACCCGGGCAAATACCGCATCCCGAAGCTCATTGAACAGGGTGGCGCCAAAGCGCAACGCGCCGTAAGCCACCACAAGGATCACCGGGATCCAAAGCAGCATGTCCGCGCCGCGGTTCTGGTCGAGGTAGTCGACGATGTATTTCAGGGCAATGGGCGTGGCAACAGTCGCCAGCTTGGCCAACACCAGCAAAACCAGGGACAGGACTACCCGGCCGCGGAATTCGGCGAGATAGGGCCAGAGGCCTGAAATGATTTTCCAGTCCGGTTTATGATCTGCCGGGTAATCGTTGTCGGCGTAGGCTCTCAATTCATGTTCCTTCCGCTTCGGAGTAGTCGAGCGCGCGGGTGGAGCAGCTTGCCAGGACACGCTGTAAATACGTCCCTGTACGCTCGGCGAAAGCCATCCCTGGCTTTCGACGGTCCTGGCAAGCTGCTCCACCCGCACGCTCTTGCGTAGCTGTATGATAGGTCTTGTATGGAGTACAAACCGTATTGTTAGCGGAGTCTACAGCACCCCGTATCCAGGAGGCACATCATTAACACTCGTCACCGCAAGGCCCTGAGACTGGTCATCGACTTTATCAGCCCCTATCGCCGGGCCGTCGCAGGTGCCCTGGTGGCGCTGATTTTTACGGCCGGTATTACGCTCGGGTTAGGGCAGGGTTTACGTATTCTTGTCGATCAGG
Source organism: Marinobacter sp. DSM 26671 (assembly GCF_900112835.1). Lineage (NCBI taxonomy): Bacteria > Pseudomonadati > Pseudomonadota > Gammaproteobacteria > Pseudomonadales > Marinobacteraceae > Marinobacter > Marinobacter sp. DSM 26671. The sequence continues at coordinate 41,022 of NZ_FONF01000004.1, forward strand.
GATTAGCCACCGAGTCGCCGGAGAATCTGGCCAGAGCCATCGGTCTGTTTTTCATCCTGGTATTGGGGCTCGCATTTGGCTCGTTTGCCCGGTTCTATCTCGTGTCCTGGATCGGCGAGCGGGTGGTGGCGGATATTCGCAAGAAGGTGTTTAACCACCTGATTGATCTTCATCCGGGCTTTTTCGAGCAGAACCGGGCCCTGGAAATCCAGTCCCGGTTCACCGCCGATACCACGGTTCTGCAGTCGGTGATTGGCTCCACCGTTTCCATTGCGCTGCGCAATGCCCTGATGCTGGTCGGGGGGTTGCTGCTGCTGTTCATCACCAACGCCAAACTGGCGAGCATTATTCTGCTGGGCTTTCCCCTAGTGATCGCGCCTATTCTGTTCTATGGCCGGCGGGTGCGGGCTCTTTCCCGTTTAAGCCAAGACCGGGTTGCCGATGTTGGCAGTTACGTGGGCGAGAACCTCACGCAGATCAAGACCGTTCAGGCCTTCAACCATCAGCCCCACGACCGCAAATATTTTTCCGAAGTGTCTGAACGGGCGTTCGAGATCGCCCGCCAGCGTATCCGTCAGCGCGCCTGGCTGACCACACTGGCCATTTCCCTGGTGATGGGCGCTGTGGGCATCGTTATCTGGATAGGGGGCCTGGACGTTATTCACGGCCGGATCAGCCCGGGTGAGCTGGCAGCCTTTGTCTTCTACAGTCTTCTGGTGGGTGTTGCTGCCGGCGCCATCAGCGAGGTCATCGGCGAGTTGCAAAGGGCTGCGGGGTCGGCGGCGCGGCTGTTTGAACTGCTGCAGACGGAGCCGGCGTTTGAGCGCAAAGAGTCGACGCTGAAACTGCCTGAACACGTGCAGGGAGCAATCCGGATTGACCGGCTCAGCTTCAGCTATCCGGGGCGGCTGGAACAGCCCGCGCTTACGGATCTTACGCTTGAAGTTAAAGCTGGCGAGACCCTGGCCCTGGTGGGCCCGTCCGGAGCCGGCAAATCCACCCTGTTTGATCTGTTACTGCACTTTTACCAGCCGACAGGGGGCCGAATTCTGATCGACGGTCTCGACACGGCCGAGCTGTCTCTCGATGCCCTGCGCCGGTGTTTTTCACTGGTGCCTCAGAATCCCGCCCTGTTCCATGGCACCGTGGCCGACAATATCCGCTATGCCCGGCCCGATCCCAACCAGGAGGATGTCGAACGGGCTGCGAAAATCGCCCATGCCCATGATTTCATCCAGAGCCTGCCAAAGGGCTACGAGACGCCACTCGGGGATGCTGGCCTGGGCCTGTCCGGTGGCCAGAAGCAGCGTCTTGCCATTGCCCGCGCGCTGCTGGCCGATGCCCCGATCCTGTTACTGGATGAAGCTACCAGTGCCCTGGATGCGGAAAGTGAAAACCTGATCCAACAGGCTATGCCGGCGCTCACCGCCGGGAGAACCACCCTGGTGATTGCCCATCGACTGGCCACTGTCCGGGACGCTGACCGTATTGCGGTATTGGACCAGGGACGCCTGCTGGCAGTAGGAAGTCACGAGGAGTTGATGCGCCATAACGCCCTCTATCAGCGCCTCGCAAAACTGCAGTTTCGGGACGATGCCGCCTGAGGGAGACAATAGTCGGTTTGTTTCCTGTGACCGTACTACTTACACTGGTAGGTGAAACTTTCGAACCTGAACCCAGGGAGAATGGCAAAGTGAGCAATAAAGAATTGCAGGCACTCAAAGAACGCTACGTTGCGGCGGGCGCGGCAAGTCCCAACGAACAGTTTGCCGACCATGCAACGAATGCAGAGCTGTGGGATGCAGACGGCAAGCGCATGATCGATTTCGCCGGCGGCATCGGCGTACTGAACATCGGCCATCGCCACCCGAAGGTGGTGGAAGCGGTCAAGGCACAGCTGGACAAGCTGATGCATACCTGCCAGACGGTTATGCCCTATGAGGGCTACGTGAAACTGGCGGAGAAGCTCAGCGGTGTGGTTCCTGTGCGTGGCCACGCCAAGGTAATGCTGGCCAACTCCGGTGCCGAGGCCCTGGAAAACGCCATGAAGATCGCCCGTGCAGCGACTGGCAAAACCAACGTCATCTGCTTCGACGGTGGTTATCACGGCCGGACCTTCTACACCATGGCCATGAACGGTAAGGCAGCGCCGTACCAGACGGATTTCGGCCCCATGCCCGGCACCGTTTATCGCGCGCCTTATCCGGTTCCGTACCACGGCGTCAGTGAAGATGAAGCACTGCGTGGCCTGAAAATGGCCATGAAAGCCGATTCCCCGGCCCGCAACACCGCAGCGATCGTTATCGAGCCGGTGCTGGGTGAGGGCGGCTTCTACGCGGCTCCGACCAGCTTCCTCAAGGAAATCCGCAAGATCTGCGACGAGAACGATATCCTGATGATCGCAGACGAAGTGCAGAGCGGTTTTGGCCGGACCGGCAAGATGTTTGCCATCGAGCACAGTGGCGTTGAGCCGGATCTGATGACCATGGCCAAGAGTATGGCTGATGGCATGCCGATTTCCGCCATCGTCGGTACCGACAAGTACATGGACGCGTCCGGCCCGAACTCTCTGGGCGGCACCTACACGGGCAGCCCGACCGCCTGTGCGGCAGCCCTGGCCGTATTCGACGTGTTCAAGGAAGAGGACATCCTCGGCAAGTCCCAGGCGCTGGGCGAAAAACTGAAGCAGCGCTTCAGCCAGTGGCAGGAACAGTTTGCCCACGTCGACAATGTGCGCAATCTTGGTCCCATGGCTGCGTTTGAGCTGGTGGAAAGCAAGGAAAGCCGTACGCCGAAGCCGGAACTGGCAGCGGCGGTAACCAAGAAGGCGAAGGAGAAGGGTCTGATTCTCCTGAGCTGTGGTATGTACGGCAACACCTTGCGGTTCCTGATGCCGGTCACCATCGAAGACGAGGTGCTGGAAGAAGGACTGGCGATTGTGGAAGAAAGCCTCAAGGAAGTGGGTGCCTGATCGGCGCTGACGTTCAAGAGGAAACAGAAAAGCCGGGCATAAGCCCGGCTTTTTTATGCCCGTTTGGAAAGCGTCTATTCAGCCAGACCGCCGCTTCTGTGTGCGGTGACGGCGGTTACGTCCACACTTGTATTCATCGTATACTGCCCAGACTACTCCGGCAGTGCCTTCCGGCCTGCTCCAGTTTCACCAATCAGGCTAGAACATGACGTCTCCGAGCTCCGCCAACGTTCCGGACCACAAGCCAAGGCCCTGGGTCGACTTGCTGGTCAGTATTATCATTCCATCCGTTATCCTGATGAAGTTCAGTGGCGAAGAACATCTGGGCAGCGTGAACGCACTGGTCATCGGCCTGGCGTTTCCACTGGGCTGGGGGTTGTTCGAACTGATCAAGTACCGCAAGAAAAACTTCATTGCGGTACTCGGTCTGGTCAGTGTCGGGCTGACAGGCGGCATTGGCCTGCTTGAGCTGGATGCGGGTTGGTTAGCCATCAAGGAAGCCGCGATTCCCGCGATTATAGGTCTGGCGGTACTGGCTTCCACACGAACCAAGTACCCTCTGGTACGCACCCTTCTGTATAACCCAAGTGTTCTGGATGTCGATAAGATCCATAAGACCCTTGAAGAACACAATCGGGTTGAGGAATTCGAGGCCCGCCTGCTCAAGGCGAGTTACTTCTTTGCGGGCACCTTCCTGTTTTCATCCATCATGAACTACGTGATTGCTAAATGGATCGTGGTCAGCCCGTCCGGTACCGAGGCGTTCAATGAGGAGCTTGGTCGGATGACCCTGGTGAGCTATCCCATGATCGCCATTCCTTCCATGATTATGATGATGCTGATCTTTTATTATCTCTGGCGCACTATTCGCCGGCTGACCGGGTACACGCTGGAAGAGGTGATGGCACCGCATCTGGCGGAGAAAGAGAGGGAGCGAAACGAATCGTCGGAATCGAGCACCGGTAAATAAAACCTCCAGGGGTCGGTCGTTGCCGAACAGGATCGAAAACAAAAAAAGCGGCGAAGGTTTGAAGCCTTCGCCGCTTTTTTTGTGCCTTTTGGACGGTTGTGATCAGACGTCCAGGTTGGTCACTTCCAGGGCATTGGTCTGAATGAAGTTACGACGCGGTTCGACATCGTCGCCCATCAGGGTTGTGAAGATCTGGTCTGCCGCAATGGCGTCTTCGATCGTCACTTTCATCATGCGGCGGGTCTCCGGATCCATGGTGGTTTCCCACAACTGCTCTGGATTCATCTCGCCAAGACCCTTATAGCGCTGGATATTCAGACCGCGCTGGGCCTCTTTCATCAACCAGTCCAGGGCACCTTCGAACGACAGCACCGGCTGCTTACGCTCGCCACGTTGGATATAGGCGCCGTCTTCAATGAGGCCATCCAGAGTTTCACCCATGCGGGCGATCGCTGCGTACGAGGATGATTCAAAGAACTCATGGCCGAATACATGCTCGTAGGGAATGCCATGCACGTAGATGGTTACCTTCGGCAGGTACAGCGCCCGCTCGGTATCCTTGGTGACCGAGAAGGTGTATTTGGTACCGGTGCGGGTATCCAGGTCCAGGCCATCGCCGAGACGCGCAACCCAGCGAGCCACGGAAGCTTCTTCCTTCAGATGCTCAGGCTTGAGCGTGACGTTCTGCAGCATCTGCTCCAGCACTTTGGCCGGATAGGCCCGAGACAGTCGCCCAATCATGTTCATGACCGCCTGGTAGTCCTTGACCATGGTTTCCAGAGCGGAATCCTTGATCGCCGGGGCTTCCGGGTTCACATAGAGCTGGGCACCTTCCAGAGCGGTCTGGGTGAGGTAAGCTTCCTTGGCCTTCTCGTCCTTCAGGTACTGCTCCTGCTTGCCACGCTTGACCTTGTAAAGCGGCGGCATGGCGATAAAGACATGGCCACGCTCGATGATTTCGCGCATCTGACGGAACAGGAAGGTCAGCAGCAGTGTCCGGATGTGAGAACCGTCCACGTCCGCGTCGGTCATGATGATAATGGAGTGGTAACGCAGTTTATCGGGATTGAATTCTTCCCGGCCGATACCACAGCCCAGAGCCGTGATCAGGGTGCCCACTTCTGCAGAGGACAGCATCTTGTCAAAGCGGGCTTTTTCCACGTTCAGGATCTTACCTTTCAGCGGAAGGATTGCCTGGGTCTTGCGGTCACGGCCCTGTTTGGCGCTACCACCGGCCGAGTCACCCTCCACAATGTAAAGTTCGGAAAGGGCGGGGTCCTTCTCCTGGCAGTCGGCCAGTTTGCCGGGCAGACCGGCGATATCCAGGGCGCCTTTGCGGCGAGTCATGTCACGCGCCTTTCGAGCGGCTTCACGAGCCCTGGCGGCTTCCAGCATTTTGTTGACGATGAGTTTGGCTTCGTTCGGCTGCTCCTGCAGGTACTCCGCAAAACTCTGGTACAGCTCCTGCTCAACCGCGGTCTTCACCTCGGAGGAGACCAGCTTGTCCTTGGTCTGTGAGGAGAACTTCGGGTCCGGAACCTTGACGCTGATGATGGCAGTCAGGCCTTCCCGGGCATCGTCACCGGAGGTCGCAACTTTCGCCTTCTTCCCCAGACCTTCCTGCTCGATATAGTTATTGAGGGAACGGGTCAGGGCCGCCCGGAAGCCGGCCAGGTGTGTGCCGCCATCGCGCTGGGGGATGTTGTTGGTAAAGCAGTAGATGTTCTCCTGAAAAGCATCGTTCCACTGCATGGAGACTTCCACCGCGATACCGTCTTCGCGCTCGCGATTAAAATGGAAAACGCGGTTGATCGGGGTCTTGCTGGAATTCAGATGCTCGACAAAGGCGCGCAGGCCACCTTCGTACTCGAAGACTTCTTCCTTGCCAGAACGCTCGTCGGTCAGACGAATGCGCACGCCACTGTTCAGGAACGCGAGCTCACGCAGACGCTTGGCGAGAATGTCGTAGTGGAATTCAATGTGGGTAAAGGTTTCCGGCGAGGGAATGAAATGCACCTTGGTACCCGATGCGTCAGTCTCGCCGACGGCTGCCAGAGGTGCATTGGGAACACCGTGGGTGTAGGTCTGCTCGTAAACCTTGTTGTCTCTACGAATGGTCAGGGTGAGGGTAGAGGACAATGCGTTCACCACCGAGACGCCCACGCCGTGAAGACCGCCGGACACCTTGTAGGAGTTATCGTCGAACTTACCGCCGGCGTGCAGCACGGTCATGATAACTTCCGCAGCAGAAACGCCTTCCTCTTCGTGGAGGTCCACCGGAATGCCACGGCCGTTGTCCTTCACGGTTACCGATTCGTCCGGGTGGATAATCACACCAATCTCTGAGCAGTAGCCCGCAAGCGCTTCGTCGATGGAGTTATCCACCAATTCAAAGACCATGTGGTGCAGGCCAGTGCCATCATCGGTATCCCCGATGTACATGCCTGGCCGCTTTCGCACCGCATCCAGCCCTTTCAAGACTTTGATACTGGAGGAATTATAGTTCGATTCACTCATTCGGAAACTCCTGAAGCGTGATAGGCCGGAGCATTCTTTGCTCTTCGCACCGGTCTTATTCTTCCGTCAATTTGCCATGTTCCACGTGGAACAATCTGTAATCCGGTGCATTACCCTCGGGCCAGAGCTGATCCACCATAGGACGCTCAATCGACGTGATAAACACCTGACAACGTAATGCCTGTAACCTGATAGCCAGCATGGCGCGATGGCCCTCATCCAACTCGGCGTTAATATCGTCGAGCAAAAAGGTCACCTGTTTGCCCATGGCACTCAACACCATGCCTTGGGCAATCTTCATCAAAATCACCAGGGTTTTCTGCTGGCCCCGGGAGAACGTTTCGGCAACAGGCCTGCCCTGAAACTTCAACCGGATGTCTGCGCGATTCGGACCATACAATGTGTGCCCGACTTTTCGCTCCTGATCCCGATGGTCTACCAGTAATTCTGCCAGCGGCCGACTGACATCCCAGCCCGGGTAATACTCGAGCTTCAGACCTTCGGTCCAGGGTACCTCTACTTCCCGAACCAGCTTTTCAAAAGCCAACTTGAACCGGCCAAAGGTGCCGGCACGGGCCTCAGTAATGCGCTCACTCAGGGTAGCGTACTGATGATCCCAGACACGCAACAAAGCTTCGTCTAGTCTACCATTTCTTAGCGTTTGATTCCGCTGTGATGTCACTCTCTGGCATTGTTGCCAGAGAGATCCAAAGGAAGGTTCCACGTGGAACACTAACCAGTCCAGAAACTGACGCCGCTTGCCGGGTCCACCTGCCACCACATCAAAAACACCAGGATCGATCACAGATACCGGCAGATGCTTGGCAAGGGCAGAAAGACTCCTGACCGCCTCACCATCCACCCGTAACATCGTTTCCTTCTGACCCACATCCCGGGATATTCCCAGGCGATGCACCAGATCGGTCTCGCTGCCATGCCTGCGTGAGTCCAACCCATGATCGAGACCACCAAACACTGTCAGCCGTTGTTCGCCATGACTAACCACTGCCTGGTGTCTGTTCACCCGAAACGAACGGCCCAATCCCAGATAACCGATGGCTTCCAGCACGCTTGTTTTGCCGCTTCCATTTTCTCCGTAAAGCAGATTAAACGACGATGAAAAGCTGACCGGCGCCGACGACAGGTTACGGAAGTTCTCAGTCTGGAATTTTACAAGCGCCATAGAAAAGCAGACTCGAAGGGGACGAGGGCAGGAAACAACACAAAACCCTTTAACGAAAAAGGCAGCGTTACCTTCCCGTCGGTAACGCTGCCCTAGTGTACAAAAGCCAATCGCTCAAGGCGACAGCCTCAGTGGAGCATGTTCAACCGTTCGTCCATGAACACATCCATTTCTGGTGCAAGGATGTGAACATAGCGATCGAAATACAGGAACTGTTTCAGTAGCAAAGCGAATTCCCTTGGAAAATGCAGGCCATGGCTTTCGCCGATCTTAACCATATCCATCAGGATATGATTAACATCGTCTTCTGCCTGCTCCGCCTCATAGGGAACCTCGTCGGGCACCATTCGGTCCATCTGCTGGTAGAGCCGTCTCAAATCGCTGGCCAGATCATCTACCCGAACCGTCTGGCGGGTAATACCGATGCGGATCATCGCGTCGGCCATTCCCTCGAAATTCCCAACCATAACGGCTGAAATAAAATCGCTCACCGCCTGCCAGGTATCCGGCTTGATACGACCAACAATTCCGAAGTCAATAAAACCAACCCGACCGTCCTTGAGAACCATCAGGTTGCCGGCGTGCACATCCGCGTGGAAAAACTCACATTGGGTCAAACTGGAAAACCAGGTGTTCATGGCGGTGATCAGGGTACGCTCCGGATCACGGGCGTAACCGCGGATACTTTCCAGATCGGTCAGGGACACACCGTGGAACCGCTCCATGGTCAGGATCCGCCGGGTGCTGCAGTGTTCGAACACCCTCGGTACTGCCGCATCTTCATTATGGGTATCGTGCAGAAACTCCCGGAACACCTTCAGGTTGCTCGCTTCCTTGATGAAATCGCACTCTTCCATCATGGTCCGCTGGATTTCCTCGACGATACCGGACATGGAGGTCCAGGACAGTTTTGGCGCCAGAATTTCCAGAATACGGGCAGACAGGTACAGGAAGTTAAGATCGGTTAAGAGAATGTTTTCCACACCCGGCTTCTGAACCTTGATCACCACTTCTTCACCGGAGACCAGACGCGCGGCGTGAACCTGGGCAATCGATGCCGACGCCAGGGCCACCGGATCGATTTCCGAATAGACTTCCTCCAGGGGCCGACCAAGCTCTTCCCGGATAATTCTCTTGATCACACCAAAGGGCAGGTTGGGTGTTCTGTCCAGGCAGTGCTGGAACTCCTCGACATACTCCTTAGGGAAAAACGTCGGGGAGCTGGCAATGAACTGTCCCAGTTTGATGTAGGTTGCACCGAGGGATTCAAACGTCTGCCTCAGCAAGCGCGGCGTTGGAGGGCGATCCCCCCGAAGCCAGTTGATCCCGGTGCGCCCGAGTACCGACACAGTCTGGCCAATCCTGAAGGCGCCTTTGATTCCATTCGTTACGGTACTCATCAATCTCATCTCCTCCTACAGCCTCATGGGCATGACAACATAGAGGCAACGGTTATCGTTTTGCGCCTCTATCAACGCACTGCTGTTCGGATTCGACAGGGTTATTTTTACCTGGTCCTCATCCAGCGCGTTCATGACATCCACCAGATAGCCTACATTAAAACCGATTTGCAGGGATTCGCCCTGATAGTCCACCGGCAGCGCGTCTTCGGCCTGTTCCTGATCCGGGTTGTTGGCAAATACCTGGAGTTCATTGGATGCCAGGTTCAGGCGCACGCCGCGGATGTTCTCGTGGGACAGGATGCCCGCCCGTTGCAGGGTGTTCTTCAAGGTGGCGCGGTCCGCCAGGACGATCTTGTCGCCCCCGCGCGGAATCACGCGATTGTAGTCGGGGAATTTGCCTTCAATCAGTTTCGAGGTGAAGGTATAAGACCCCACCGTCGCTCGCAGGTGGTTATCGCCAATAACCAGGGTCACCGGTGTTTCCACATCATCGAGCAACCGGGCCAGTTCCAGTACCCCTTTGCGCGGAACAATAACCTGACGCAGCTCCGGGCAATTGGTGGCCAGTTCCAGATGTGCCATGGCCAATCGATGGCCGTCGGTAGCTACCGTCCGCACATGGTCCTTGTCCACTTCCAGCAACAGTCCGTTCAGGTAATAGCGCACGTCCTGCTGAGCCATGGCGAACGCCGTGGCATCGAGCATCCGGCCGAGTTCTTTCTGGGGCAATTCCAGACGGAAGCTCTCATCTTCGTCTTCCACGTTCGGAAAGTGCTCCGCCGGCAGGGTCGACAGGGTAAAGTGGCTGGCGCCACACCGCAGGTGCAACCGATCGCCTTCAAGCGACAACTCCATCGGCGCCTCGTCACCCAGGGCCCGGGAGATATCCGACAGCTTGCGGGCCGGGACGGTAATCCGGCCGGGCTGATCTACATGCACCGGTGTTACCCGCGCCACCAGTTCCACTTCCATATTGGTACCGGTCAGGGTCAGGGTATTGTCCTCGGCCACCAGCAAGACGTTGGAGAGCACGGGCATGGTCTGTTTCTTTTCCACCACGCCAGCAATGCTTTGCAGCGGGGTAAGCAGGGATTCACGGCTGATCGTCAGTTTCATGGCACTCAGCTTTCTTTATGTTGGAAGGGTGAATGTTGTTCGCCAACGCCCGGCATCAGGTGGTCAGCAGTCTCATAAAATTCTGATAATCCTCGCGGATGCCCGGATCAGTCTCCTGCAACTCCACGATTTTCTTGCACGCATGCAATACGGTGGTGTGGTCACGCCCGCCAAAGGCATCACCAATCTCCGGCAAGCTGTGATTGGTCAGCTCCTTCGACAACGCCATGGCGACCTGCCTTGGCCGGGTCACCGTTCGAGTCCGGCGCTTGGATAGCAGATCGGCCACCTTGATCTTGTAATATTCCGCCACCGTGCGCTGAATGTTGTCGATGCTCACCTGTTTCTCGTGCAGCGCCAACAGGTCTTTCAGGCTCTCCCGGATAAACGGCGGAGTGATTTCAGAGCCGGTGAAGTGAGCATTCGCTATCACCAGACGAAGCGCGCCTTCGAGCTCCCGAACGTTTGAACGAATCTTCTGGGCAATAAAAAAGGCCGCTTCGCTGCTAAGCTTAACATTGGCCTGATCGGCCTTTTTCATCAGAATGGCAACCCGCGTTTCCAGTTCCGGCGGCTCTACCATCACCGTCAGGCCCCAGCCAAACCGCGATTTGAGTCGCTCTTCCATATCCACAATTTCTTTCGGAAACCGATCGCAGGTAACGATTACCTGCTGCCCGCCTTCCAACAACGCATTAAAGGTATGGAAAAACTCTTCCTGGGAACGCTCCTTGCGGGCGAAGAACTGGATATCATCAATCAACAGCGCGTCCACTGAACGGTAATAGCGCTTGAACTCGTTGATGGCGTTAAGCTGCAATGCCTTCACCATATCGGCAACAAAACGCTCCGAACGGAGATAGGCCACCTTCGCCTTGGGGTTACGACGGACAATTTCGTTGCCGATCGCATGCATCAGGTGTGTTTTACCAAGACCAACCCCGCCGTACAAAAACAGAGGGTTGTAGGCGCCACCCGGGTTCTCGGCCACCTGCATGGATGCGGCACGGGCGAGCTGGTTGGATTTGCCTTCCACAAAGGTTTCGAAGGTGAACCCCTCGTTGAGGAAGCTCTGGTGTTTGATGTCACCTTCAACCTGAACCGGACGCCGCTGGGTGTCACTCTTCGGGCGCACGGATGGTGTGGATGCAACGGTGGCGGCCACGCCTTTTTCTTCTTCGGTTACCCGGCTGCCGGCCTCTTCCTGAACCTGACCGTTGACGCGGGCAGGTGCTTCCGACCGTTTGACCGGTTCGCCTTCACGGGGTGCGGAACCCACTTTCATATTGACCCGGGGCGCCTGCCCACCGTTCAGATCCTTGAGCACCTCTTCGATACGTCGCAGGTACTTTTCGTTTACCCAATCCATGACAAAACGGTTTGGGGCGAACAGCATCAGCTGCCCCTCCCGGTGATCGGACTGCAGGGGCCTGAGCCAGGTATTGAACTGTTGTGCGGGAAACTCGTCCCGGAGTACTTCAAGACATTGATGCCACATACTGTTTGGCACGACAGCCTGCTCCCGATAACCCTGAAATGTCTCTGAACGGACAAGGGACTTCCTGTCCTGTGAGATGACCCCGAATTCTAACCCGACCGGCCCTCCAGTGAAAGGGCTAAAGCCAGTTCATGAACAGCCTGTGGAAATTTATTTCTTTGTATTTCAATTTTTTACGAACTTACCTACAACCTTGTGTACAGAAAATTCCTACAATGAAAGTTACCCACAGCCCTGTGTGTACAGCCCGGGTTTAACCCTGTTAGGAACCACGGGATGCAACCGGGGATAACTTTCAACCTCGCTTCGAAAACGACTTACCCACATTTCACCCTGCCATCGTCCACAGATCTCAGGGCGCCTTATCAATACCCTTATAAACCGCCCAACGAACTGTTTTTCTGTTATTTTCTTCGCTTATCCACAGAAACCTGCGGTACTAATAACAGTAATAATTAATCCTTAAAAGAATTCTAAAGAGACTTACTGAATTTATTAGCTGACCTGCCTGATTCCGAATTTCGGGCATGCGCATAACCCCCTAGCAATAAGCATTGAATTCCCACCGGTATTTGCATAGAATGCCGCTCCTGTTTTGGCTGTTCATTTTCCAGCCAGTTACTGAATTTCCAACTTACGAATTGTGAGATCATCACCATGAAAAGAACGTTTCAACCAAGCGTCCTGAAGCGTAAGCGCGTTCACGGTTTCCGTGCCCGTATGGCCACTGCCAACGGCCGCAAGGTTATTTCCCGTCGTCGTGCCAAGGGCCGCGCACGTCTGTCCGCGTAAGCTCTGATTGCCTCATGAAGGCTTTGAGTTTCCCGAAATCACATCGTCTCTTGCGACCTGCTGATTACGGCAAAGTCTTCAACGACGTGCAGCTGAAAGTTCCACACCGGAATTTTCTGATCCTGGCGACACCGAATAATCTCGGTCACGCCAGGATCGGTTTGATCTTCTCGAAGAAAAACCTGAAGCTTGCAGTTCAGAGAAACCGGGTAAAGCGCCAGGTCAGGGAAAGTTTCCGTCACCAGACGGACCTGCCCGGCCTGGATCTCGTGGTTCTGGGACGCCAGGGGCTGGTTTCCCTGGACAACCACTCGGTTCGGGCATCCATGGATGACCTCTGGCGACGTCTCAGGAAAAAGTACGCTCAATCTCAGCCATCCCGGGCAGCACCATCGGAATCTGCCAATCGAGGAACGGGTTAATGCGCAAGCTTCTGCTTCTGCCCATCCGCTTCTACCAGTATGCAATCAGCCCGCTGATGGCCAGTCACTGCCGCCACTACCCCACCTGCTCACAATACGCCGTTGAAGCCATTAACCACCATGGCGCGCTTAAAGGATTATTTCTCGCAATCCGGCGTCTGTTAAGGTGTCATCCCTGGGCGGAAGGCGGTTATGATCCTGTACCGGGAACGGCAGAACCCCGGGCTCCGGAAACCGCAACAGCCTGCGTACACGCTGATCACTCCCATACAACAACCCAGACCAGACAGTAACTCTATGGATATTCAACGCATCGTATTATTTGCCGGCCTGGCTATTGTCAGTTATCTGATGGTGCTTGCCTGGAATGAGGACTACCATCAGCCGCCCGAGACGGCTCAGGTCGCTGAATCCCAGCCTTCGCAAACCGCTGGCAACATGGGCAATTCCGACAATATGGTGCTTCCGGAGGACAGCTCCGCTCAGGTTGATGGTGATGGCGAGTTCACCACTCCGGAGACTGGTCAGGCTGTCATCAGCTCAACCGAAACCACCACCGCGGTCAGCGATCAATTCATCACAGTTCGCACCGATGTCTACGATCTGCAGATCGATCGGGTCAGCGGTAACCTGGTAAAAGCACGGCTGCTTGATTACGACGATACCCTGAACAGCGAAAAGCCGTTGACGCTCCTGAACAACACGCAGAATCGCCTGTACGTTCTCGAAAGTGGGCTGATTGGTCGTGATGGCCCGGATAGTCGCAAAAACGGTTCGGCTCCGGTCTACAGTGCTGACGCTGCAAGCTATGAACTGGCGGAAGGCGACAACCAGCTTCAGGTAGATCTGACTTACACCTCTGATAATGGCGTCCAGATCACCAAGCGTTATGAATTTGAACGCAACAGCTACGAAATTGGCGTCAAATATCTGGTTGAAAACCAGTCGAGTGAAGAATGGCAGGCCAATTTCACCGGCAAGATCGTCCGGGATCAGTCCCCGGACCCGACCTCCCAGACCAGCATGGGTATCCAGGCCTTCCTGGGTCTGGTCATCAGCTCCCCGGAAGATCCCTACGAGAAGTTTGATTTCGGAGACCTCCAGGAAAACCAGATCAATCAGTCGGTTACCAACGGCTGGCTGGCCTTCCTGCAGCACTACTTCCTGTCGGCATGGGTACCGGAGCGCGATATTCCCGCCCAGTACCAGACCACGCGCCGTGGCCCGAACTATGTAATGGGCTTTGTTTATCCGGCTACCAGTGTGGCGCCGGGCGAAACCGCAGAGATCGGTGCCCGGGCCTACGTTGGGCCGAAGATCATTGAACGCCTTGAAGGCATGGCTCCGAACCTCGACCGTACCGTTGATTTCGGCTGGTTGTTCTTCATTTCGCTGCCGCTGTTCATCATTCTGGACTGGTTCCATAGCCTGGTTGGCAACTGGGGCGTGTCCATCATCCTGCTGACGGTTCTGGTCAAGGCGGTGTTTTTCCATCTGTCCGCTACCAGCTACAAGTCTATGGCCAAGATGCGGGCCGTTGCGCCTCAGCTGACCCGGCTGAAAGAACTGTACGGAGACGACCGGCAGCGCATGTCCCAGGAAATGATGGCGTTGTACAAGCGGGAGAAGATCAATCCGCTGGGTGGCTGTCTGCCCATACTGGTACAGATGCCGGTGTTCATCTCCCTGTACTGGGTTCTGTTCGAGAGTGTTCAGCTTCGTCACGCGCCATTCATGCTGTGGATTCAGGATCTGTCGGTCATGGACCCGTACTTCATCCTGCCGATACTGATGGGTGCCAGCATGTTCCTGCAGATGAGTCTGAACCCGACGCCTCCGGATCCGATGCAGGCCAAGATCATGAAGATGATGCCGTTGATCTTTACGGTCTTCTTCCTGTGGTTCCCGGCAGGTCTGGTTCTGTACTGGCTGGTGAACAATATTCTGTCCATTGCCCAGCAGTGGTACATTACCCGCAAGATCGAAGCAGAAATGGCCGGCAAGAAGCACTGACCGGTGCCCGAACCGACCCGGCAAAGGCTCCTGTATGGAGCCTTTGTTGTTTTCAGCCTGTGGAAAAAGCATGAGCCAGAGTTCTGACACCATCGCAGCCATCGCCACCGCACCGGGACAGGCCGGAGTTGGCATTGTTCGTATCTCTGGGCCCAAGGCCCTCGCCATTGCAAAAAAGATGCTGGGGTTTGAGCCGAAACCGCGATATGCCCATTACGGCCCCTTCCATGACAGCCATGGCGAGTTAATAGACGAGGGCATCGGCCTGTTTTTCCCCAACCCCCACTCGTTCACCGGCGAAGATGTGTTCGAGCTTCAGGGGCACGGTGGTACGGTGATTCTCGATCTTCTGCTCCGTGAGGTGTGCAGCCAGGGTGCAAGGCTCGCCCGGCCCGGCGAGTTTTCCGAGCGGGCGTTTCTGAACGACAAACTGGACCTGGCCCAGGCCGAAGCGATTGCCGACCTGATTGAAAGCAGTTCGGAACAGGCGGCCCGCTGCGCGGTTCGTTCGATGCAGGGTGTGTTCTCCAGGCAGATCGAGGATCTGGTGGAGGCGGTCACTCATCTGCGGATCTACGTGGAGGCGGCGATCGATTTTCCCGAGGAGGAAATCGACTTCCTGGCCGACGGCAAGGTGGCCAGTGACCTTCAAAACCTCCTGGAGCGGCTCGGGAAAATCCTGGCCGAAGCCCAGCAGGGAACGATTCTTCGTGACGGCATGAAAGTGGTGATCGGCGGAAGGCCTAATGCCGGCAAGTCGAGTCTCCTCAATGCCCTGGCCGGTCGCGAAGCGGCCATTGTTACGGCGATTGAGGGCACAACCCGTGATGTCCTGCGGGAGCATATCCACATCGATGGGATGCCCCTGCACATTATCGATACTGCCGGCCTGCGGGACAGCCCGGACGAAGTGGAACAGATCGGTATTGCCCGGGCATGGGAGGAAATCCGTCAGGCCGATCGCATTCTTCTGATGGTGGATGCGACTACCACCGATAAAACCAGTCCCCATGAAATCTGGCCGGATTTCATCGACCAGCTACCGGCCAACGCCCCGGTGACGGTGATACGGAATAAGGTGGACCTCTCTGGTGAAACGGTCGGTATCAGTGCCGAAGAGCATCAGAGCGCGCCGGTGATCCGTCTGGCAGCAAAGTCTGCCGAGGGCCTGGAGATTCTCCGGGACCATCTCAAACAATGCATGGGGTTTGCCAGCACCACAGAAGGTGGTTTCCTCGCCCGGCGCCGCCATCTTGATGCCCTGGAGCGCGCCCAGGCCCTGCTGATCCAGGGCCAGAGCCAGCTGGAGGGTTTCGGTGCCGGCGAGCTTCTGGCTGAAGACCTGCGTGCCGCCCAGGATAGCCTGGGCGAGATCACCGGGCATCTGACGCCTGATGAGTTACTGGGCAAGATCTTCAGCAGCTTCTGTATCGGTAAATAGCGCTAACCGGTCTTCCGGCGTTCCTCGGAGGTGACTGGCACCAATGCCTCAGTGCTGTTGCGGTTGCCCAGGAAATCCGGGCGCGGTTTGTTGCCGCAGAATGGGGCCTGGAGCTGGTTTTCCACACTGTTATAGACGAAAAACAGGTTGCTGCGCGGCCAGGGCGACATATTGGCATTGGAGGCGTGGAGCGTGTTGCACTCGAAGATGATCAGCGAGCCGGCAGGGCCGGTTGGCGCTTTGATACCGTAGTCATCCGCCATGGCTGCCAGGTCCCGATTGTTGGGAACACCAAGTTCCTGTTTTTTCAGCGACGACTGGTAGTTGTCCTCCGGTGTGCGGCCAACGCAGGGCACAAAGGTCTTGTGGGAACCGGGAATAAGCATCAGGGGGCCGTTGAAAGGCGTGTTGTCGGTGAGGGCGATGGAGAAGCTGACTGCCCGCATCCGTGGCATGCCGTCCTCGGCGTGCCAGGTTTCAAAATCCGAGTGCCAGTCAAAACCCTTGCCGTGGAAACCGGGTTTGAAGTTGATCCGGGACTGGTGGATGTAGGCTTCACTGCCCAGAAGCTGACGTACCATGGCCAGAATCCTGGGATCCCGGGTCAGCCGGTCGAATCGGTCCGACAGTTCGTGAATGCCAAAAATCGAGCGGATTTCCTGCTTGCCGGGTTCAGTAATGGTGCCTTCCGAGCGCAGAATACTTTCATCGTCCTCATAGCCCCGCAAATCCTCCCGGAACTGGCGCACCGTGGCCTGGTCGAGAAAACTGTCGAAGACCAGAAAACCGTCGCGCTCATACTGTGCCAGCTCAGTCTCACTTAGTGGTCCGTCGGAACGGTCCGAGCCGCTGCTGTGAACCACGGGATCCTGACGTTCAAAGCTTTTGGTGGGGCGTTCCAGGCGGGTGGGATAAAAGTCGTCAGTACGAGTCTCCATATTCGAACCTCCTTACTTTTATTCGAGACATCAGAACATTTTCATTTAATTCAGTGAGTTAATAACTCCAATTCGGAAATGCACCTGTAAAATGGGTTCAGGCGGACGTATTTCAAGGGCAAAAAAACCCGGGCCGAGGCCCGGGGATCAGGTGTACCGGATACCCTACCCGGTGAAGGCCAGATCTTCGGCGTCGAGCTGCATCAGGTTTTTGCTGGGGCTGAGCATGCTGGTGGCGTGGCTCTGGGCCCGGGGCAGCAAACGTTCAAAATAGAACTCGGTGGTGGCGAGCTTGGCCTGGTAAAAGCCGGTGGATTCCTCACCACCGTTATCGAGTTTATCCACAGCCACCGCAGCCTGACGCAGCCAGATATAGGCCATGGTGACGTAGCCGCTATACATCAGGAAATCGTAGGATGCGGAACTCACCACATCGCGATCCTTGCGCGCCGCGAGCATGATACGGACGGTCAGCAGGTTCCATTGCCCGGTCAGCTTGAGCAGTTCCAGAGCCCAGGGCCGTAGCCGTTTATCGGTGAGATGCTTACGGGCAAAATTGGCAATGTTCAGGGTGAACTCGCGCACCGCGCCGCCCTGGGTCATCAGCAATACTTTTCGTCCCAGCAGGTCCAGCGCCTGGATACCGGTAGTGCCCTCGTACAGGGTGGCGATGCGGGTATCCCTGACAATCTGCTCCATGCCGTGTTCGCGGATGTAACCGTGGCCGCCAAAAACCTGGACCCCCAGGTTAGCCGCTTCGCAGCCGAGTTCAGTGAGAAAGCCCTTCAGAATTGGCGTCAGGAAGCCGAGTTTGTCATCGTACTTTTCCGCCTTTTTATCGTCACCCTCGGTGAATCCCTCGACCATGTGATCGGCCAGGCGGGCCGCATAATACAGCATGGCCCGACCGCCTTCGGCGATGGCCTTCTGGGTCAGTAACATCCGGCGTACATCAGCATGATGGATCAGGCTGTCGGCGACCTGCTCCGGCTCTTTCTTGCCTGAGAGTGCCCGCATGGAGCGCCGATCTTTTGCATAGGCCAACGCCCACTGATAGGACAGCTCCGCCGGACCGACGCCCTGAATGGCGGTGCCGATGCGGGCGGTGTTCATGAAAGTGAACATGCAATTGAGCCCTTCATTCTCGGGGCCAATGAGAAAACCGGTGGCGCCATCGAAATTCATTACACAGGTGGCCGAGGCCTTGATGCCCATTTTCTTTTCCAGGCTGCCGCAGACGACACCGTTGCGCTCACCGACATCGCCGTTACCGTCGGGCAGGAACTTGGGTACGATAAAAAGGCTGATGCCCCGGGTGCCCTTGGGGGCGTCGGGCAGACGGGCCAGCACAATATGGATAATGTTCTCGGTCAGGTCGTGGTCGCCAGAGGAGATGAAGATCTTGGTTCCGGTAAGCCGGTAGCTGCCGTCGGCCTGTGGTTCGGCTTTGGTCTTTACCTGGCCCAGATCGGTGCCACACTGGGGCTCGGTCAGGCACATGGTGCCGGCCCAGCGGCCGTCGGTCAGTGGCGCAAGGTAGGTCTGTTTCTGGTCTTCCGTACCATGAAGGAAAATTGTGTTCATGGCCCCCAGGGACAGCCCCGGATACATGGAGAAAGGCCAGTTGGCAGTACCCATCATTTCCTGTTTCAGCAGTCCCATGGACGCGGGAAGGCCCTGGCCGCCGTATTCCTCGGGCGCTGAGAGTCCCTGCCAGCCCCCCATGGCGTAATGCTGGTAGGCGTCCCGGTAACCGGCGGGTGTGGTGACTTCACCGTTGTCCAGTTTGCAACCTTCTTCGTCGCCAGAGAGGTAAAGTGGGCTCAGCACCTCTTCACAAAACTTTCCGCATTCGCCGAGTATCGCGTCCACGATATCGGGCGTGGCGTTTTCACCGCTGGTCAGGGTGGCGTAATGACCCGGGTAATCGAACACCTCGTTCAGCAGGAATTTCATGTCGCGCAAGGGTGCTTTGTAAACCGGCATAGCGGAATCCTCTGTGTCTTTCTCAACAATCTTGGGTGGGCAACCACCGTTCGTTGCCTTGTGTTTTACGCCAATACCCGGGCACTGCCATTGACGAAAAGCACCGGGCAGACTGTCAGAATGGACAATTGGCCGAGATGACGTAGCAGAGATCGTGGATTCCGGGTAATGATCGTTAAAGAGGCTTTCGGCGTATTTCCTTGCGCCGAGGACCCCCACATATTCCTGTTCAGAGAGTGTAAAAGTCATGCAAAGCCTGTTTACCGAGATATCGAAACGCCTCTCGACACCTATACTCTGGGTATTGTTTTCGACACTGCTGCTCAGTGGCTGTGCCAGTCCCTCGCTCGAGGACTACGCCGACCGCACGCCAGAACTGGTCCCTGAAGAGTTCTTTACCGGCGAACTTTCCGCCCGGGGGGTGGTCAAGAATTTTTCCGGTGAGGTGATTCGCACCTTTGATGCGGATATTAGCGCGTCGTGGGATGACGAGGGCGTAGGCACTCTGGATGAGGTGTTCCGTTTCGATGACGGCGAAGTGCAGACCCGCGTCTGGACCCTGACTCCCGCGGAAGACGGCTACCATGCTGACGCCGGTGACGTGGTTGAACCCGGAACCATGCGTTGGAGTGGCAATGCAATTCACATGAATTATGTGCTCCAGGTGGCCTATGGCGACGGTACCCTGGACGTACGCATGGATGACTGGATGTACCTGATTACGCCCGACACGTTGATCAATCAGACCACCATGAGCAAGTGGGGAATCGACGTGGGCGAGGTGGTTCTGGTCATCCAGAAAAAGTAACAGACGACTAACCTGACCCCGAAATACCTGGAAATCCTATGTGGAAACAGTGGTTGATTGCGTTGGTACTGGTGGCTGTCGCTATCGGCGGCGCCTTTGTGTATCAGAACTTCGATGATGGGACCGCCGCCCAGAGCGGCCGCGAACGTCCCGCCAGCGCCGTTAACACCATGCTTCCGCAGATGGAGGCAGTACGGGATGTGGTCAACGCCGTTGGCAGTCTCAAAGCCCTGAACGCGGTGGAACTGACCACGGAAGTCAGTGGCCGGGTGGTGGAATTGAATCTGGAAACCGGCCGCCGGGTGGGGCAGGGCGACGTCCTGTTGCGGCTTGATGATCGCCAGGCCCGGGCAGACCTGCAGGTGATCGAGGCGCAACTGGCGGATGCCCGCCGACAGCTTGAAAGGGCACAGCGGTTGCGTTCGAACAACAGTATTTCCCAGTCCCAGGTGGATCAACTGAGAACGTCAGTCGATGTCGCCGAGGCTCAGCGCCAGTCAGCTCAAGTTCGTCTGGAAAACCACCGGATCGAGGCGCCGTTTGCCGGTGTGGTCGGGCTGAGTGACATCAGCGTCGGCGCCCATATCACTACCGGAACCTCGGTGACTACCCTGGATAACACCGACCGTATGGAACTGGGCTTTTCGATCCCGGAGCGTTTCCTGGGGCAGGTGAGTCTCGGGCAAGAGGTAAGGGGCGCATCGCCGGCCTATCCGGACCAGACCTTTTCCGGCCAGCTGGTGGAGTTGGGTTCCAGGGTCAGTGAGTTGAGCCGTTCGCTGCCTGTCCGGGCACTGATCGATAACCCGGATGGTCTGCTCCGGCCGGGACAGTTCATGTCTGCGACGCTAACACTCCGGCAACGGCAGGCGCTGGTAATCCCCGAGCAGGCGGTGATGATCCGGGGTGATGAACAATATGTGTTTGTGGCTGAAGACGGTGTGGCCCGGCGGGTTTCGGTGAGCCTGGGCTCGCGCATGCCCGGTTTTGTGGAAGTTTCGAACGGTCTGAGCCAGGAAGACCCGGTGATCGTGACCGGTCAGGACCGACTCAGCAGTGGGGACCGGGTTCGGGTATTGGAAGACGACAAAGCCATTCCCGAGAACCGTTTTATTACGGCCAGGGAGTCGTAACCGGTGGTCCTCTCTGACGTCTCCATCAAGCGGCCGGTGTTCGCTACGGTCCTCAGTCTTCTGATCGTTGTGTTCGGTCTGGCAGCCCTGATGGGCCTGCCGGTGCGCGAGTACCCGGATATTGACCCACCCGTTGTTTCCATCTCTACCGACTACACCGGCGCCGCGGCCGAGGTGGTGGATACCCAGATTACCCAGGTGATCGAAGGTGCCATCAGTGGCATTGAGGGTATTCGGTCGATCGAATCATCCACCGAGCAGGGCGAGTCCCGAACCAGTATTGAATTTACCACCGCCCGGGATGTGGATATTGCCGCCAATGATGTCCGTGATGCGGTGTCCCGGGTGGCCAACCAGCTGCCAGATGAAGCCGATCCACCGGTGGTGCGCAAGGCGGATTCCGATGCACGCCCGATGATGTGGGTGACCCTGCGCAGTGATGTCTGGGACAGTGCCGAATTGAGTGACTTTGCCGACCGGGTCCTGGCGGACAGGTTGTCGGTACTCGATGGTGTTGCCGACGTGCGTATCGGTGGCGAACGGCGCTATGCCATCCGGGTCTGGCTGGACCGCGAACGTCTTGCGGCTCGGGATATCACCGTGGCGGAAGTGGAACGGGCCCTGCGTGCCAACAACGTGGAGCTTCCGGCAGGATCGGTGGATTCGTCCACCCGGAATTTCACCGTGCGGGCCGAGGGCCGGCTGTCGAACGTGGAACAGTTCCGGGAGCTTGTGGTTCGCCGGGATGGTAATGATCTGTTGCGCCTGGGCGAGGTGGCCAATGTCCAGATGGGTGTGGAGTCGGATGTGAGCCGCCTGCGCGCCAATGGCCAGACCGCCATCGGCATGGGGATTATCCGCCAGTCCAAGGCCAACACCGTTGCGGTTTCCGATGCCGTCCGCGCCGAGCTGGAGAAGATCCGGGAGACACTGCCACCGGAAGTCACCATCGCGGAAAGCTACGACGAATCCATTTTCATTCGGGCTTCCATCAAGGAAGTGGTCACCACGCTCGCCATCGCAGTGTCTCTGGTTATCCTGGTTATCTTCCTGTTCCTGCGCTCCTGGCGGGCGACCCTCATTCCCGCGGTGACCATTCCGGTTGCGGTGATTGGTGCCTTTATCGGTCTGGGCTTCCTGGGTTTTTCCATCAACGTACTGACCCTGCTGGCGGTGATTCTTGCCATCGGCCTGGTGGTGGACGATGCCATCGTAATGCTGGAAAACATCCAGCGCCGGATTGACGAGGGTGAGCCCCCGTTGCTTGCCGCCTACCGGGGCGCGAAGCAGGTTGCCTTCGCCGTGATTGCGACCACTCTGACCCTGGTGGCGGTGTTCGTTCCCATCTCCTTCATGGGCGGCAACATTGGCCGATTGTTTGCCGAATTCGGCTTTACCCTGGCGGCGGCAGTGGTGTTTTCGAGCCTCGTGGCCCTGACCCTGGCGCCGATGCTGTGTTCCAAGTGGCTCAGGCACAGCCCCGAATCGGCAGAAGGTCATCGTCTCTGGGCCGCCAGTGAAAAGGCCCTGAATGGCCTGACCAATGGTTACCGCAGGCTGTTGGAGTTTTCCCTGAGGCAGCCGGGCTTGTTGCTGGGCCTTGGACTTGTCGGGCTGGTCATTGCCGCCGTGGTGTATCCGAAATTGCCTCAGGAGCTGGCGCCTACCGAAGACCGTGCCGTGATCATCATGCCCACCAGCGCGCCCCGTGGCTCAACGGTGGAATACACCGACCACTACGTTCGGCAGGTGGAAGAAACACTGCTCCCGTATCTGGACGAGGGGATAGCCAACCGTTTGCTTGCTATCGTCGGATTCCGCAATGAAGAGGACAACGCGTTCATGATCATGGGCCTGGTACCCTGGGAAGAGCGGGATATCAAGCAGCAGGAGGTGACCAGCGAAATCCGCAGGAAGTTGGCTGATGTGTCCGGCATCCGGACCGTGGCCGTCAATCCGGCGGGTCTGGGCCAAAGGGGTTTCAGCCAGGCGATCGAGTTCGTGGTGGCTGGTCCGGACTATGAGTCGGTTCAGGCCTGGAGCCAGGAGATCGTGGAGCGCGCCAAGGAAAACCCGAATCTCCAGAACCTGGATACTGATTTCGAGCTGACCCGGCCGGAACTTCGGGTGAACATCGACCGGGAACGGGCCGCGGATCTGGATATCACGGTAGAAGACGTGGGCCTCACCTTGCAGACCATGCTGGCTTCCCGGCAGGTAACGACTTACATCGATCGAGGCCGCGAATACGATGTAATCATTCAGGCGGAAGATGCCAACCGGGCAACGCCCGAAGACCTCGGCCAGATTTTCCTGCGGCCCCGGGAGGGCGGTAACCTGATCCCATTGCAGGCACTGGTTTCCGTGCAGGAGATCGGCGCCAACCCGGACCTCCGCCGCATCGACCGCCTGCCCGCTGTGGTGATCAGTGCGTCTATGGCGGATGGTTACGACCTGGGTTCGGCATTGACCTACCTGAACAATCTGGCTTTGGATAACCTGCCGCCGGAAGCCCGCATTAGTTACAAGGGCCTGAGCCGGGAATTCCAGGAATCCTCGGCGGCAATCTACGTTACCTTTGCGCTGGCTTTCGTCATCGTGTTCCTGGTGTTGGCAGCCCAGTTTGAAAGCTGGATACATCCGTTGATTATCATGCTGTCGGTGCCGCTGGCGGTAACCGGGGCTCTCCTGGCGCTCTGGTGGACGGGTATCAGTCTGAACATCTATAGCCAGATCGGCATCATCATGTTGCTGGGATTGATGGCCAAGAACGGGATACTGATCGTGGAGTTCGCCAACCAGCTCCGGGACAAGGGTTACGAGGTGCGGGAGGCGATTCTCGAAGGCGCCTGTCTGCGTTTCCGTCCGGTATTGATGACTACCATATCGACGATTTTCGGTGCCGTGCCACTGGTCATTGCCACAGGTGCGGGAGCCGAGAGTCGGGCTGCGATTGGTATGGTCATTCTGGGCGGGCTGATCTTCGCCACCACGCTGACCCTGTTCATCATTCCGGTGCTCTACAACCTGTTGGCCCGGTTTGCCAAGTCTTCCAATGCGGTGGAAAAAGAACTGGAACGTCAGGCGTCCGGACAGGCGGGTGGCACGGGATTGGCCGCCGCGCCACAGAAACGCGCCGACGATTTCTGACTCACCGGATGATTACAGGGTGGCCGGGAACTCCAGCTGGCCGCCAAACATCTCATCCGGGTGTATGTCGACGCAGAAGACCTGTTGCCCCGGCAGCATTGTTGACAGGGTGACGGTACGTTTTGCGTCCGGCAGACCGACATAGGGCCGACAGCTGCTGATGTGCTGGGGCCGTTCCAGGGCATTCCGGAAGTACTCCCGGTGGGTCCATTGAGCACCGGCGGAATGATACAGCGGATTGAACTTTCCGCGATGAATGTCCGGATTGGCGCGGGCAAGGTTGCCTTGCTGGATGCCCTTTGGATTGAGCAGGAAGCAGCGTTTCACGCCATCCACTTCCAACAGCTTGTTGCAGGCGGTGCTGAACGGCAACTCCCGGCTCAGGGAATGGCAGGCTTCGAGAATTTCGAAACGCAGAAGGCGGAAATAACTCTCCTGATCGCGTATGTCCTGGGCTGATGACTCGCTGGAATCGGCAATGATGCGTTTTAGCGCCTGTTCGGTCAGCTCTGGCTCGTGTTGTTTCAGGTTGGACGGCCTTGCGAACAGGAAGCCCTGCAGAAGATCGGCCTCCGTTTGCAGGGCAATGTGAGCCTGGGTGTGGTTCTCGATCCCTTCCAAAAGCACGAGGCTGCCGCTTTCGCGGATCATCTTTACCAGACTCTCCAGCAGCATTCGGGCGCGACTGTTGTTCTCGGCGTTTACCAATAGGCTCCGGTCGAGTTTCACAATGAGCGGATTGATGCGCCACAGGCGCTCAAAATTGGAATCGCCCATACCGAAATCGTCGATAGCGATCTGAAAGCCGTGTGCTTTGGCCTTGAGGATGAATTCCAGAAGTGCGGTCGGGTTGTCGGACGCGGTTTCGACCAGTTCCAGAACCACTTTCTCGGGATCGATTCCGCTACGCTGGCATTGCAGAGCAAGCTTTTCCAGGGAGGCTTCCGGATGGATGCAGGTACCGGGATTGATATTCAGGAACAGCCAGACGGCCTGGGAGCTGGCCGCAAAGTTGTCCAGATGGAGCTGCAACAGGTGCCGATCCAGCTCCGGTGTCTGGTTGTTTTTTTCGGCCTGTTCGAAAAGCGTAAACGGAGAGATGCTCTCATTGTTCTTTCTGACCCGGACCAATGCCTCGTAGCCAACCAGTTTTCGATGGGTTGGGCTCAGGATAGGCTGGTAAACAGAACTGAAATCATAGTCGTCGATGATCTTTGGAGTCTTGGATATTTCGGCTCCGCGATAGATGCGCCGTGGAAGTCGGACTACGCTGCTCATGGTCAGGAACCTTTATAGTGCCAATAATCCAGCCATCCTGGCCCGATGAAAAAGTGTCTGAACAAGGAGACCAAGCGAATTTCGTACCAGACGGCCAAAAATCAAGCGTTTGAAAATGCTTAACCCCGTCAAATAAATGAACATGATTGCCGCTTTTTGCGCTATTGCACCGGATTCGGGCAAATTTTCGGTCGCAACGCCGGCAACGCACCAAAACAGGGTTTCTTGATGCCATCGAAAAGTCAGTTCCGTTTGCTTGGCCAACGCCGGTTCCTGCCGTTTTATCTGACCCAGTTCTCTGGCGCCTTCAACGACAATCTGTTCAAGAACGCGCTGCTGCTGCTGATCACCTTCAGTGCCGGCGGTTTGATGGGGTTGTCGGTGAATGTGGTGGTTAACCTGGCTGCTTTCCTCTTCATATTGCCGTTTTTCCTGTTTTCCGGTATTGCCGGCGAGATGGCGGATCGCTACGAAAAATCCCGGATTATCCGGAATGTGAAGTTGGCGGAAATTGTCATCATGGCCGTTGCCGCACTCGGACTGTGGTTCGGCTGGTACGAGTTGTTGCTGGTTCTGTTGTTCCTGATGGGTACCCAGTCCACGTTCTTCGGTCCGGTGAAATACGCGATCCTGCCCCAGGTGTTGGCGGACGATGAGCTGGTGGGCGGCAATGGCCTGGTTGGTATGGGCACGTTTGTGGCCATTCTTCTCGGCACCATAGCTGCGGGTTTGTTGATGGGGTTTGAGACTGCGGCCCGGTTAACGGCGATTGCGGTCGTCGCCATGGCGGTCCTTGGCTATCTGGCGGCGCGACAGGTTCCGGCGACGGATTCCGATGGTTCCGGTGTCAATGTCCGGTTTCGCCCGGTGCTCGAAACCTGGAAACTGATGGCTCTGGCGGCCGAGCGCCGGCAGGTGTTGCTGGCGGTGCTGACGATCTCCTGGTTCTGGTTCCTCGGAGCCGCCTATCTGACCCAGTTTCCCAATTTTGCCCGCACCAACCTCCTGGGTGACGAGACCGTGGTGACCCTGTTATTGGCCATGTTCACGATCGGCATTTCCATCGGCTCCATGATGTGCGAGCGACTCACCAAACACCGCATTACCCTGTCACCCGTGCCCTGGGGCGCCCTGGGGCTGAGCCTGTTCGGAATAGACCTGTATTTTGCGGTGCCGGATGATCCCATGGCGTCGACCTGGTGGACCCTGTTGACCGATCCTGTCTATCTGAGGGTTTTGATGGATCTGGTCGGTATCGGGATTTGCGGCGGTCTTTTCATCGTGCCTCTGTATGCCTTTATCCAGCACGAAACGCCACGGACCAAACGTGCCCGTATCATTGCTGCGCTGAATGTCATTAATGCATTGTTCATGGTGGTGAGTGCCCTGGCCGGAATTGTGGTGCTTGGTGTATTGGAGGTAAGCATTCCGGGGTTTTTCCTCCTGCTCTCGCTCCTGAACGGGTTGGTGTTGCTGGTGGTCTGGCGGCTTCGACGAAAAACAGCCGGCAGTTCTGTGGATAATTAGTTGGACAACCTACGGAAAGCCTCTGGATTACTTTCTGTAAAATAATATAAAACAATAGCTTAGGTGTTTTTTTAGGGTGATTGATAAGTAGTCTTGCATGTGGATAACTTTCTTGAAAACTTTTCTGAGAAGAGTGATCCAAACCCATGAAAAGCCGTAGGTTTCGGTTTTCCACTATCCATTTAACGCTCGGAAAAGTCCCCTTTGAGCCCTGACCAGGCCACTGCCGCTTTCAACGTGGTTCGTCTCTGGTTAAAATTTGCACATCCTGACTGCAATTTCCCGGGTGAAGCGTTATACTCGCCGCCCGATTTTATCCCCCGATTTCCGAGGTGAGCTGTGGATTTTCCGACCCGTTTCGATGTCATTGTCATTGGTGGTGGCCATGCCGGTACCGAGGCCGCGCTGGCGGCTGCGCGCATGGGTTCCCAGACCCTGCTGCTGACCCACAACATTGAGACCCTGGGCCAGATGTCCTGCAACCCGGCCATCGGCGGTATTGGTAAAAGCCATCTGGTGAAAGAAATCGATGCGCTTGGTGGTGCCATGGCCGAGGCCACGGACAAGGCTGGCATCCAGTTCCGGGTCCTTAACAGTCGCAAGGGACCGGCCGTGCGCGCCACCCGTGCCCAGGCTGACCGTGTGCTTTACAAAGCCGCCATCCGCCATACCCTGGAAAGCCAGCCGAACCTGACACTGTTCCAGCAGGCGGCGGACGATCTGATTGTGGAAAACGACCAGGTGACCGGTGTCGTGACCCAGACCGGTATTCGCTTCAACGCCAGGACCGTGGTGCTTACCACCGGTACTTTCCTGGGCGGCGTTATTCACATTGGTATGCAGCACCATGCCGGCGGCCGTGCCGGTGATGCGCCGGCCAATGCCCTGGCACAGCGCTTGCGGGAACTTCCTTTCAACGTTGGTCGCCTGAAAACCGGCACGCCGCCTCGCATCGACGCCCGGTCTGTGGATTTCTCGGTGATGCAGGAGCAGTGGGGGGATGACCCCACCCCGGTGATGTCCTTCATCGGCAGCCGTAGCCAGCATCCGGAACAGGTTTGCTGCTACGTGACCCGGACTACCGAACAGACCCACGATATTATCCGCAGCGGTTTCGACCGTTCGCCGATGTTTGCCGGCAGCATCGAAGGTGTGGGCCCCCGCTACTGCCCGTCGATTGAGGATAAGGTAAACCGCTTTGCCGACAAGGATTCACACCAGATCTTTGTAGAACCGGAAGGCCTGACCACCAACGAGCTCTACCCGAACGGGATTTCCACCAGCCTGCCGTTTGATATCCAGTTGGCGGCGGTGCGTTCGATTCCCGGTTTTGAAAATGCCCATATCACCCGGCCGGGTTACGCCATCGAATACGACTACCTGAATCCGCAGGACCTGCGCCATACCCTGGAAACCAAGTTTATCCAGGGCCTGTATTTTGCCGGCCAGATCAACGGCACCACCGGCTATGAAGAAGCGGGCGCCCAGGGCCTGCTGGCCGGGATCAACGCTGCCCTGCGGTCGCAGGAAAAAGACGAGTGGTACCCGCGCCGGGACGAGGCTTACCTGGGTGTGCTGGTGGATGACCTGATCACCATGGGCACGTCCGAGCCCTATCGCATGTTTACCAGCCGCGCCGAGTATCGCCTCATCCTGCGCGAGGACAATGCCGATCTGCGTCTGACCGAAACCGGTCGTAAGCTCGGCCTGGTTAATGATGAGCGCTGGCAGAAGTTCAATGACAAGCGCGAGGCGATCGCTACCGAGCGTAGCCGCCTCGAGGTCACCCGGATTCATCCGAATACCGAGGCCGGTGAGCGCGCCAACGGCTTTCTCAAGCAGCCGATGACCCGTGATCAGTCCCTGGCAGAGCTGCTGCGCCGGCCCGAGATTGTCTACAGCCACATTGCCGAGATCGGTGCCGAGAAAGCGGAAGATCCGGTGGTCGCGGATCAGGTGGAAATCGAGATCAAGTACGAGGGTTATATTTCCCGTCAGACGGACGAGATTGAGCGGCTCCGTAAAAACGAGAACACCGCCCTGCCGGTGGATCTGGATTATGACGTCATCGGCGGCCTGTCCAACGAGATCAAGCAGAAGCTCAAGACCGTGCGGCCGGAAACCGTGGCTCAGGCCTCACGTATCCAGGGTGTGACCCCGGCGGCGGTGAGCCAGATCCTGGTGCACCTGAAAAAGCGCGACCTGCTGCGCAAACAGTCGGCCTGATCCGCGCCCATGACCAAGTCACTCTGGCACGGCCAACTCCGGGATGGACTGGCCACGATGGGCCTGTCCCTGGATGAGGATCGGCAGGAAAAGCTGCTGGCTTTTCTGGGCCTGCTTAACAAGTGGAACCGGGCTTACAACCTCACTGCTGTACGTGATGAGCGTGTGATGGTGTCCCGGCAACTGCTCGACAGCCTGAGCATTCTGCCGTGGGTAACGACGGACCATCTTCTGGATGTGGGCGCCGGCGGCGGCCTGCCCGGTATTCCCCTGGCGATTGCCCTGCCCGAAAAACGCTTTACCCTGCTCGACAGCAACGGCAAGAAGACCCGCTTTCTCAACCAGTGTGTGCTGGAGCTCGGCCTGAAAAATGTCGAGGTTGTTCACGGGCGCGCGGAAGATTGCAATCCTCCGGAACCCTTCAGCCAGATCAGCAGCCGAGCCTTTACCGCGCTCGAGAATCTGGTGAGCTGGTGCGGTGATCTGTTGGCAAATGAGGGTGAGTTCCTTGCCATGAAAGGTCAGTTTCCGGATGATGAAGTGTCTGCCCTTCCGGCTGGCTGGCAGGTAACATCCAGCCATTCCCTGGACGTACCGGGCGCCGATGGCGACCGCCACCTGCTGGTGATCGCCCGGACCGTGAATTCCCGGTAGTTTGGCAGTCCAATTTCTGAACCGGTAACCCATAAACAAGGAGGCAGGACATGGCGCGCGTGATTGCAGTGACCAATCAGAAAGGCGGCGTGGGCAAAACCACCACCTGCGTCAACCTTGCTGCCTCCCTGGCCGCCACCAAGCGTCGGGTGCTGCTGGTGGATATGGATCCCCAGGGCAACGCCACCATGGGCAGTGGTGTGGATAAAAACGCCCTGGAACTGTCTGGCTACGACATGCTGACCAAGCGCGCCAGTGCCGCCGAGGTGATCATTCCCGCCGAGGCTTCCGGCTTCGATATCCTTCCGGCCAACGGTGACCTGACGGCGGCCGAAGTGGAACTGATGAACGAAATTGGTCGCGAACACCGCCTGAGACTGGCGTTGAACACCGTTCGTGATAATTACGATTACATCCTCATCGATTGTCCACCATCGCTCAGCCTGTTGACGGTGAATGCCCTCTCGGCGGCAGACTCTGTGCTGATTCCCATGCAGTGCGAGTACTACGCCCTTGAGGGGTTAGCGGCGCTGATGAACACCGTTGAGCAGATTCAGGAAACGGTCAATCCGAATCTGCAGGTAGAAGGCATTCTGCGTACCATGTACGACCCTCGCAACAGCCTTACCCTGGACGTTTCCGGCCAGCTGAGCGAGTACTTTGGCGACAAGGTGTATCGTGCAGTGATTCCCCGCAATGTCCGTCTGGCCGAGGCCCCCAGCTATGGGGTTCCGGCCCTGAAATACGACCGCGCCTCCAAGGGTGCGATCGCCTACCTGGCCCTGGCCGGCGAAATGGTACGCCGCCACGGTTCAAAAAAGACATCCGCGCCGGTTGCGGTGTAACATACCGCCCTGTCACTCACTTAAGCACAACGATATTCAACGGGAAGAATGACTGACACCATGGCGGCGAAGAAACGAGGTTTGGGTGAACGTGGACTGGGCGCCCTGCTGGCGGGCTCCAAGGTCAATCTTGACCAGGAGCTGAAAGACCACGACGGTGAGCTCCGCGAAGTTCCCATTGATCTGATCCAGCGCGGCCGGTACCAGCCCCGGCGCGACATGGATCCCGCCGCCCTGCAGGAACTGGCAGATTCCATCCGCCAACAAGGCGTGATGCAGCCGGTGGTAGTTCGTCCCATCGCTGAAGGCCGTTACGAGCTGATCGCCGGTGAGCGCCGCTGGCGGGCCACCCAGATGGCCGGCCTGGACAGCATCCCTGCCATCATCCGGGATGTCCCCGATGAAGCCGCCATCGCCATGGCGCTGATCGAGAACATCCAGCGTGAGAACCTCAATCCCATTGAAGAAGCTTTCGCTCTTCAGCGCCTGCAGGACGAGTTTGGCCTGACCCAGGCCCAGGTGGCCGAAGCCGTGGGCAAATCCCGTACGACTATTACCAACCTGCTTCGACTGATCGGTTTGTCCGAAGACGTTCGTATTATGCTCGAGCATGGCGATCTGGAAATGGGCCATGGCCGGGCAATGCTGACCCTGGCGCCGGAACTGCAGATGCAGGTGGCCAAACAGGTGGTGGCCAAATCCCTGTCGGTTCGCCAGACTGAAGCCCTCGTACGACGGGTGCAACAGGAAACACCGGACAGCAAATCCCGGAAAAAGGGAGTGGTGGACCCCAACATTCGCGCGCTCCAGGATGACCTGGCGGAGCGATTGGGTGCACGAGTGTCCATCGATCATGGCCAGCGTGGCAAAGGCAAGCTGGTGATCGAGTACAGTTCCCTCGACGAACTCGACGGCATCCTGGGCCACATCAAATAAAATCGTCGGGGTTTTGTGGGTCGTCCGACCCCCCTACGAAAGTTCGTATCTGGTTACGTACACAACATGTAGTGGTGAAAAACTGAACGGCCGTCTATTTGTGACGAAAATTGCCAAAACCCAGTTATTACGCCGCTTTTGACGGATCAGCCGGTTCCCGGTTTTGTTGATTCGTGCACATTGAACACATATAATCTGCGGCGCTCGTGTCGGTGTATTTGCTTACTTTTTAAACGACATCGACCGAAAAGCACCGTACTTCCGGAACGAACATGACGAAGGCAGCTTCAGGCGGCATTGGCCGTCCACCCATCGCACGATGGTTTGTTATAGAGAGTGTGGTACTTGTCTTCGTCAGCCTGGCGTTTCTCTTGCGAGGCGAGGTTTCCGGTTATTCAGCGCTGCTGGGTGGACTTATCTTTCTGATCCCCCATGGTTATTTTGCGCTCAAGGCATTCCGCTACGCCGGCGCGCGGTCTGCCAAGAAGATCATGACGTCTTTTTATCAGGGTGAGGCCGGCAAGCTCATCCTGTGCGCCATCCTCTTCACGATGGTGTTCAAATGGATTCAGCCGCTTGATATTGCGGCACTTTTTTTAACATTTGCGATCATGCTGGTCACCAACTGGTTGACACCGCTTCTGGCGGGCAGCAATACGCAGCAAAGCTAACTGGACCTGGGAAACCGTTATGGCAGGAAGTGCATCCGAATATATCCAGCATCACCTCCAGAACCTCACCTACGGTAAACTTCCGGCAGGCTATGAGCGTGCCGACGGTACCGTACTTCAAGATGCAACCTGGACGCTGGCTCACACCGGCAGGGAAGCATCCGACATGGGCTTCTGGGCTCTGCACATCGATTCACTGGGCTGGGCAGTCGCCCTCGGTGCCCTGTTCCTGTTTATTTTCCGCTTGGCCGCCAAGCGCGCCACCTCAGACCAGCCCGGCGGGCTCCAGAACTTTGTTGAAGTGATGGTTGAGTTTGTCGATCAGAGCGTCAAGGAAACCTTCCACGGCAAGAACAAGGTGATTGCGCCGCTATCGCTGACCATCTTCTGCTGGGTATTCCTGATGAACCTGATGGACCTGGTGCCGGTAGACTTCCTGCCCCAGCTGTTCCACCTGATGGGTCTGGAATACATGAAGGTCGTTCCGACTACGGATGTAAACGTAACTCTGGGTATGTCCCTGTCCGTATTCGCTCTGATCATCTATTACAGCCTGAAAGTGAAGGGCGTGGGTGGCTTCGTTGGTGAGCTGACCCTGCACCCCTTCTCTTCAGACAACCTGTTCCTGAAGATTTTGCTTGTCCCGATCAACTTCCTGCTGGAAGGCGTGAGCCTGATCGCCAAGCCGATCTCACTGGCGCTGCGTCTGTTCGGTAACCTGTACGCAGGCGAGCTGATCTTTATCCTGATTGCACTGCTGCCGTTCTGGGCACAGTGGGCACTGTCTGTACCCTGGGCGATTTTCCACATTCTGGTTATCACCCTGCAGGCATTCATCTTTATGATGTTGACGATCGTGTACCTGAGCATGGCTCACGAAGACAGTCACTGATCGGACACCATTAAGCCGTAGTTCTAAACCCTAAACCCTTAAACTGAAAAACCTAACTGAAAACTGGGAGTTATCATGGAAACTGTAGTTGGAATGACCGCTATTGCCGTTGCACTGCTGATTGGCCTGGGTGCCCTGGGTACTGCGATTGGCTTTGGTATCCTCGGTGGCAAGTTCCTGGAAGGCGCTGCGCGTCAGCCGGAAATGACCCCGATGCTGCAGGTTAAAATGTTCATCGTTGCAGGTCTGCTGGACGCCGTAACCATGATCGGTGTTGGTATCGCACTGTTCTTCACTTTCGCCAACCCGTTTGTCGGCCAGATCGCCGGTTAATCGAGTCGCCAGAGCCGGGGTTTTGCCCCGGTCAGATGATTCTTAACAAAACAGGCGAGAGGTGAAGACGTGAACATTAATTTGACGATGATTGGTCAAGCCATCGCGTTCTTTATCTTTGTCGTCTTCTGCATGAAGTACGTGTGGCCGCCAATCATGGCCGCACTGCAGGAGCGTCAAAAGAAGATCGCTGACGGACTGGCTGCCTCAGACCGCGCTGCGCGCGATCTGGAACTGGCTCAGGAAAAGTCAGCTCAGGAACTGCGTGAAGCCAAGCAGCAAGCTGCTGGTCTGATTGAACAGGCCAACAAGCGCGCGGCCCAGATTGTGGAAGCATCCAAGGATGACGCCCGCAAGGAAGGCCAGAAGCTGATTGAGCAGGCCAAGGCCGAAATTGAACAGGAGCGGAATCAGGCTCGTGACGCTTTGCGTGCAGAAATTGCCAGCATTGCCGTTGCCGGTGCCGAGAAGATCCTGGAAACCTCTGTCGATGCCTCCAAGCACAACGAGATGTTGGAAAAACTGGCGGCAGAACTTTAAACGACGAGGTTCATCATGGCAGAACTGAGAACGCTGGCCCGTCCCTACGCAAAGGCAGCATTTAGTGCCGCTCAGGAGCATGAACAGCTGGCTGAGTGGTCCAAGGTGCTGACGATCGCCGGGCAGGTCACCGCGAACAAAGACATTCGACAGCTTCTCGCGAATCCGGGTCTGGAAGAGCAGAAGAAGGCTGAACTGATTCTGGAGGTCGCTGAAGATGGCGTCACCGATCAGGTCCGCAACTTTTTCGCTGTACTGGCTGAAAACCGCCGGCTGACTCTTCTTCCTGAGATTGCAGCGCTCTTCAACACGTACCGGGCTGATCTGGAGCGCACTGTTGATATCGAAGTTACCGCGGCTTTCGAGCTGACGGACGAACAGCAACAGAAGCTCGCCCAGGCACTTTCGAAGAAACTCGAGCGGCAAGTGTCACTCGCAGCGTCATTGGACAAGTCTCTGATTGGCGGCGTGATTATTCGCACCGGCGATCTGGTCATTGACGCATCTGTACGCGGAAAGCTGACCAAGCTGGCCGACGCTCTGGGCTCCTGATTTCAGCACAAGGTTTGAGGATATTGGCATGCAGCAACTGAATCCATCCGAGATCAGTGACATCATCAAGAAGAGAATCGAGAAACTCGACATCTCTTCCGAAGCAAAGAACGAAGGTACGATCCTGTCGGTATCCGACGGTATCGTGCTGATCCACGGTCTGGCCGACGTTATGTACGGCGAGATGATTGAATTTGCCAACGGCACGTTCGGCATGGCTCTGAACCTGGAGCGTGATTCCGTTGGTGCGGTTGTGCTGGGTGACTACGAAGATCTGGCTGAAGGCCAGAAAGTTCGTTGCACCGGCCGCATCCTGGAAGTACCGGTTGGTCCGGAACTGATGGGCCGTGTGGTCGACGCTCTGGGTAACCCCATCGACGGCAAGGGCGACCTCGGTACCGACCTGACCTCTCCGGTCGAAAAGGTTGCACCGGGTGTTATCGCTCGTCAGTCCGTTGATGAGCCGGTTCAGACTGGTCTGAAGGCAATCGACACCATGGTGCCGATCGGTCGCGGCCAGCGTGAGCTGATCATCGGTGACCGTCAGATCGGTAAGACCGCTGTCGCCATCGACGCGATCATTAACCAGAAAGACACCGGCATCAAGTGTATCTACGTTGCCGTCGGTCAGAAGCAGTCTTCCATTGCCGCCGTTGTGCGCAAGCTGGAAGAGCACGGTGCCATGGATCACACCATCGTGGTTGCCGCCGGTGCCGCCGATCCTGCAGCGATGCAGTTCCTGGCT
The DNA here is from genome assembly GCF_900112835.1 of Marinobacter sp. DSM 26671. NCBI lineage: Bacteria > Pseudomonadati > Pseudomonadota > Gammaproteobacteria > Pseudomonadales > Marinobacteraceae > Marinobacter > Marinobacter sp. DSM 26671. The sequence goes on from NZ_FONF01000004.1 coordinate 76,562, forward strand.
CCGTACTCCGGTACCTCCATGGGTGAATACTTCCGTGACCGTGGTGAAGACGCCCTGATCATCTATGATGATCTGTCCAAGCAGGCTGTGGCTTACCGCCAGATCTCCCTGCTGCTGCGTCGTCCGCCAGGCCGTGAAGCATACCCGGGTGACGTATTCTACCTGCACTCCCGTCTGCTGGAGCGTGCGTCCCGTGTTAACGCTGATTACGTTGAGCAGCTGACCAACGGTGAAGTGAAAGGCCAGACCGGTTCCCTGACCGCTCTGCCGATCATTGAAACCCAGGCTGGTGACGTATCCGCGTTCGTACCGACCAACGTAATCTCCATTACCGACGGTCAGATCTTCCTGGAAACCAACCTGTTTAACTCCGGTATCCGTCCGGCGATGAACGCCGGTATCTCCGTATCCCGGGTAGGTGGTTCGGCCCAGACCAAGATCATGAAGAAGCTCGGCGGTAACATCCGTCTGGCTCTGGCCCAGTATCGTGAACTGGCCGCTTTCGCACAGTTTGCTTCCGACCTCGACGAAGCAACCCGTCAGCAGCTTGAGCACGGTCAGCGTGTAACGGAACTCATGAAGCAGAACCAGTACAGCCCGATGTCTGTGGCTGAAATGGGTACGGTTCTGTTCGCAGCCAACGAAGGCTTCCTGGACGACGTTGATGTCGACAAGGTAGTGAAGTTTGAAGCGCAGATGCTCGACTGGATGCGCTCCGAGCAGAAAGACCTCCTCGACAAGATCAACGAGAAAGGCGATTACAACGACGAAATCGCTGCCGGCCTCAAAGCTGCACTTGAGAAATTCAAGACCACTCAGAGCTGGTAAGAAAACGGGCCTGCGGCAATTGTCGCGGGCCGCTTTTCGTAGCAACGAGTGTCTAACTTGAGAAGGCAGTGAGTTATGGCCGTCGGCAAAGAAATACGTAACCAGATTTCAAGCATCAAGAGCACGCAGAAAATCACCAGCGCCATGGAAATGGTGGCTGCGAGTAAAATGCGTAAGGCTCAGGAACGCATGCAGGCAACTCGCCCGTATGCCGACAAGATGCGTCAGGTGATCGGGCACATTGCCAAGGCGAATGCTCAGTACAAGCACCCGTTCATGGTCGAGCGCGAGGTAAAGCGCGTGGGCTATATCGTGGTGTCAACTGATCGTGGCCTCTGTGGTGGTCTGAACATCAACCTGTTCAAAGCGCTTGTCCGTGAAATGAAAGCGTGGAAAGAAAAAGGAGTGGAAACCGATCTGTGCGCCATCGGGCAGAAAGGGGCTTCCTTTTTCCGGAGCTACGGCGGCAATGTCGTCGCGGCGCTGACCCATCTGGGGGACAGCCCGAGCTCTGAAAAACTCATCGGCAACGTCAAGGTTATGCTGGATGCGTTCTCGGAAGGCAAGATCGACCGTCTTTATGTGGTCAGCAACGAGTTCGTCAACACCATGACCCAAAGCCCGAAGGTCGAGCAGCTTCTGCCCCTGCCTGAGAGCGAAGACGAAGAAGAGATCAAGAACCAGTGGGATTATCTCTACGAGCCCGATGCCAGGCAGATCCTCGATGGCCTTCTGCCACGTTTTATTGAATCCCAGGTGTACCAGGGTGTGGTAGAAAATCTGGCATGTGAACAGGCAGCCCGGATGATCGCCATGAAGAGCGCAACTGATAACGCCGGTAGCATTATCGACGAGCTTCAGCTGGCTTATAACAAGGCGCGTCAGGCAGCCATTACCCAAGAGATATCGGAGATTGTGAGCGGCGCCGCTTCGGTCTGATCCGACCCACAATCCAACTGGTTTTATTGACTATCAAGATAACGAGGAACCGAGCATGAGTAGCGGACAAATCGTTCAGATCATTGGCGCGGTTATCGACGTGGAATTCCCACGTGACTCCGTACCCAAAGTATATGACGCACTGCTGCTTGAAGGTGGCGAAACAACTCTGGAAGTCCAGCAGCAGCTGGGTGACGGCATTGTTCGTACCATCGCCATGGGCAGCACCGAAGGCCTGAAGCGTGGCCTGAAAGCAGAAAACACCGGCAACCCGATTTCGGTACCGGTTGGTACCCAGACTCTGGGCCGTATCATGGATGTTCTGGGTCGTCCTATCGACGAAGCCGGCGAGATCGGCGAAGAAGAGCGTTGGGCGATTCACCGTAAGGCACCGGGCTATGCCGATCAGGCAGCGTCTGCGGACCTGCTGGAAACCGGCATCAAGGTTATCGACCTGATCTGCCCGTTCGCCAAGGGTGGTAAGGTTGGCCTGTTCGGTGGTGCCGGTGTTGGTAAAACCGTAAACATGATGGAGCTGATCAACAACATCGCGAAAGAGCACTCCGGTCTCTCCGTATTCGCAGGTGTTGGTGAGCGGACCCGGGAAGGTAACGACTTCTACTACGAAATGAAGGAGTCCAACGTTCTCGATAAGGTTGCCATGGTTTACGGCCAGATGAATGAGCCCCCCGGAAACCGTCTGCGTGTGGCCCTGACCGGTCTCACCATGGCCGAGAAGTTCCGGGACGAAGGTCGTGACGTACTGTTGTTCGTCGACAACATCTACCGTTACACCCTGGCAGGTACCGAAGTATCCGCACTGCTCGGCCGTATGCCGTCTGCGGTAGGTTACCAGCCGACTCTGGCTGAAGAGATGGGTCAGCTGCAGGAGCGTATTACCTCCACCAAGAACGGTTCCATCACGTCCATCCAGGCGGTATACGTACCGGCGGATGACTTGACTGACCCGTCGCCTGCAACCACCTTCTCGCACCTGGATGCTACCGTTGTACTGAGCCGTGACATCGCTTCCAAGGGTATCTACCCGGCGATCGATCCGCTGGATTCCACCTCTCGTCAGCTGGATCCGCTGATCATCGGTCAGGAGCATTACGAAGTGGCCCGTGGCGTGCAGACCAACCTGCAGCGCTACAAGGAGCTGAAAGACATCATCGCCATCCTGGGTATGGATGAACTGTCAGAAGAAGACAAGCTGACTGTAGCCCGTGCCCGTAAGATCGAGCGTTTTCTGTCCCAGCCGTTCCACGTTGCTGAAGTATTCACCGGTTCCCCCGGTAAGTACGTTTCCCTCAAGGAAACCATCAGCAGCTTTAAGGGCATCCTGAATGGCGACTATGATGAACTGCCCGAGCAGGCGTTCTACATGGTTGGTACCATTGAGGAAGCGGTCGAGAAAGCGAAGGAAATGAAGAGCAAGGCAAAGAGCTAATCTGAGCCGACGCATTTGTTTCCGGATCGATCAAAGAGGCAACTGACATGGGTATGACCGTGCATTGTGATGTGGTAAGTGCCGAAACAAAGATCTATTCCGGATTGGTGGAAATGCTGATCGCAGCGGGCTCTGAAGGTGACCTGGGTATTGCCCCGGGTCACACCCCACTGCTGACCCAGCTGAAGCCGGGCCCTATTCGGATTATCAAGCAGGGCGGTGAGGAAGAAATTCTTTACGTGTCCGGCGGGTATCTGGAAGTCCAGCCCAATCTGGTGACTTTGTTGGCGGATACCGCTGTTCGTGCAAAGGATGTGGACGAAGCAGCCGCGCTCGAAGCTCAGAAAGAAGCCGAGAAAGCACTTGCCAACAAGACTGGTGAATTCGAGTACTCCCGTGCCGCTGCAGAGCTGGCCGAGGCTGTTGCCCAGCTTCGTACCATCCAGCAGCTGCGTAACAAAATGCGCTAAGCATTTCCGTTTCGGGTTTGCCGAACACCGAAGCCGCATCCTGAGCGGCTGGAAGACCAACGTGTTGCGTTGGCCGTCCGGCCCTGAAGGGTGCGGTTTTTTTATTTTCAGCATTCAGAGAGTAAACACTCCGGGAGCCTGACTTTTCCATGAGCCCGCTACACGTCGTCATTCTGGCCGCTGGCCAGGGTTCCAGAATGAAATCCGCACTGCCAAAGGTGCTGCATCCGATTGCCGGCCGCCCTATGCTTCATCACGTGATCGACACCGCCAAACAGCTTGGCGCCGAGAGGATCCATACGGTCATAGGTCATGGTGCTGACAAGGTTCGGGAAACCACCGATGAGGCCTCGGTAAACTGGGTCACCCAGAGTGAGCAGTTGGGTACCGGCCATGCTGTGGCTCAGGCCCTGCCGGATCTTCCCGATGACGCCCGTGTTCTTGTGCTTTACGGCGATGTGCCTCTGACTCGTCATGAGACGCTCGACGGATTGGTTGGGACACTTGATGACCACACCCTGGGTTTGTTGACCGTCACCATGGACAATCCCCAGGGATACGGACGGATTGTCCGGAGTGCTGATGGCGACGTGCAGTCGATCGTCGAGCAGAAAGACGCCTCTCCCGAGCAGCAGCAGATCCGCGAAGTGAACACCGGGATACTGGCGGTGTCGGCGAAACACCTGAAAACCTGGTTGCCGACGCTCTCCAACAGCAACGCCCAGGGCGAATATTATCTGACCGACATCATTGCCATGGCGGTGGAACAGGGTCTCCGTATTGCGGTGTCCCAGCCGGAGAATCCCTATGAAGTCCAGGGAGTCAACAATCGCCTGCAACTGGCTGAACTGGAACGCTGGTTCCAGCGCCAGCAGGCTGACCGGCTGATGACAGAAGGAGCGACACTCGCGGACCCCTCCCGGATAGATGTCCGTGGCGAGCTGAGTATCGGCAATGACCTCTGGATTGATGTGAACGTGGTATTCGAGGGCAAGGTCAGCCTTGGCAGTAATGTATCCATTGGCCCCGGTTGCGTCATCAAGGACGCCACCATTGCAGATGGCGCGGAGATCAAGGCCAACAGCGTGATTGAAGGGGCCGTAATTGGCGCCAGCGCCCAAATCGGGCCGTTTGCACGTATCCGGCCGGGCACGGAACTGGCGGCCAACACCAAAGTGGGCAACTTCGTGGAAACCAAAAAGGCCATTGTGGGTGAGGGCAGCAAGATCAACCATCTCAGCTATGTGGGTGATGCCTCACTGGGCCGTAATGTGAATGTGGGTGCAGGAACCATCACCTGTAATTATGATGGTGTGAACAAGTACCGGACGGTGCTCGGCGACGGGGTCTTTGTCGGCTCCAATACAGCCCTGGTTGCGCCGGTTACCGTTGCGGCCGATGCCACCATCGGTGCCGGGTCCACCATCACCCGTGATGTAGCCGACCACGAACTGGCCGTCGCAAGGGGCCGGCAGCGCAATATCGCCGGTTGGGAAAAGCCGAAGAAACACTGATACAAACGATCAACAGACAGGTAGAACAGCATGTGTGGAATTGTAGGCGCCGTTTCGGAAAGGGACGTTCAGGGTATCCTTCTTGAGGGTCTGCGCCGTCTGGAATACCGGGGATATGATTCGGCCGGTATGGCTGTAATCGGTGGCGACCACAGTGTCCAGCGCGCTCGGGAAGTGGGTAAAGTTGCCGCACTCAGCGATGCCATGGAAGCAAACCCTCTCGCGGGCCACCTGGGCATTGCCCATACCCGCTGGGCAACCCATGGCGAGCCCTCTCAGATCAACGCCCATCCGCACATGTCCGGCGACCGGCTGGCTATTGTCCACAACGGGATCATCGAAAACTATCAGGAGCTGCGTGAAGAATTGCGGGCTGACGGTTTCGAGTTTACGTCCCAGACCGATACCGAAGTCGTCGCGCACCTGATTGAGAAACACTACCGCACACTGGGTAATCTCCATGATTCCGTGCGTTCGGCGATCGCCCGTTTGCGTGGAGCCTATGCCCTGGCGGTGGTACACGCCGACGAACCGGAGCACCTCGTGGTATGCCGTGAGGGCAGCCCCCTGGTCATTGGTGTGGGTATTGGCGAAAACTTCATCGCGTCTGACCAGCTGGCGCTGCTGCCAGTGACCGACCGGTTCATGTTCCTGGAAGAAGGCGATATCGCCGATATCCGAAAGGACGCCATTGCCATTCTCGACCGCGATGGCAATGCCGTTGAGCGGGAGGTAACACGCTTCGAGCACGGCGCTGATTCCGCCGACAAGGGCGAGTATCGCCACTTCATGCTCAAGGAAATCTACGAGCAGCCGAAGGTGATCAAGGCGACCATGGAAGGCCGGGTCACCAGGACCCGGGTGCTGGAACAGGCCCTAGGGACCGAGGCCGCCAACCTTCTAGAGAACGTTCGTCATGTCCAGATCATTGCCTGTGGTACCAGTTACCATGCAGGTATGGTGGCCCGTTACTGGATTGAGGAACTGGCGGGCGTTGCCTGTTCCGTGGAGGTGGCTTCCGAATTCCGCTATCGCAAACACGTGATCCAGCAGGACACCCTGTTCCTCTGTATTTCCCAGTCCGGCGAAACCGCCGATACCCTGGCGGCCCTGCGTCAGGCGAAAAAAGCAGGTTTCCGGGCAGCATTGGCCATCTGTAACGTGCCGGGCAGCTCCCTGGTTCGCGAATCCGACCTGGTGATCATGACCCAGGCGGGACCGGAAATCGGCGTGGCCTCTACCAAGGCGTTCACCACCCAGCTCACGGCTTTGCTGATCTTTACCTTGGCCCTGGCCCGTCATAATGGGCTGCCCGAGGAGCAGGAAGCTGAAATCGTCGAGGCTCTTCACCTCGTGCCTGGCCAGGTCAGCGATGTGCTGGCCCTGGATGGCGAGATCGCCGAGATGTCCAAGGCATTCATGGATAAGAACCACAGCCTGTTCCTGGGGCGCGGTTCCCAGTTCCCGGTGGCTCTTGAAGGTGCCCTCAAGCTCAAGGAAATCTCCTACATCCACGCCGAGGCCTATCCTGCCGGCGAGCTCAAGCACGGCCCCCTGGCCCTGGTCGACAGCGAAATGCCAGTGGTCACTGTCGCTCCGAACAACGACCTGGTTGAAAAGCTGAAATCCAACCTGGAAGAGGTCCGGGCCCGCGGCGGTGAACTGTTTGTCTTTGCTGATAAAAAGGCCGACGTCAAAGCGGAAGAGGGCCTGCACGTGATGCAGATTCCGTCCGTGCATCCGATTACCGCGCCGATCGTTTACACGGTGCCACTGCAGTTGCTGTCCTACCATGTGGCCGTGTTGAAGGGTACCGATGTGGACCAGCCGCGGAACCTGGCCAAGAGTGTCACTGTAGAGTAGCCCCGCAGGCCAGCAAGGCCTTGATCACAGAATAAACGTTTTCTTGTATTTTACGATAATGATAATTATTATCATTATCGTGAATAAACAAGGAGAACGTCATGGAATTTCTGTGTCCCAATCACCGCCAACAGTTCGCGGACCTGCCGCTGGAAGAACGCAAAGACCTGTGGCTGTTCTGGATGGAGAATGCCTACGACTGCAGTGAGCAGGGGCAGTGGCGGGATGTTATCTCGCTGGCTGGCAGCGCCTTCGATCTTGCTTGCCTGCACGGGCCGCGGGATGAATCCTGCATGCACATCGAACTGACTCTCTCAGCCATACTGGTCTCCCGGGCCCTTTCCGATCGCGGTGAGCGGGCCGGTATGGACGCGGTGATTCTCCGTGCACTGGAGAGCCTTCAGCACCCGGACCATGCCGCCCCCATCGACGGTTGCTGTGACATCCACGACTGCGTTTCTGTGCTTATAGATCCTTCACGGCACGCAGACTTTTTTGCTGACTACCTCAACTGGCCCTCCTTACCTTTCGTTCCACCAAAACGGGCAACTATGGTACGGACGCTCCATTGACCTCGTAACCGGACAACAGAGGCATAGTTAGCAGACCAGGTTGGATAGGCGTGGAGTGGGCAGGTTGCACACATTCAGTCAGGCAGATTTCGAACGTTTCGGGCAGCTTTACGACATAGAATTTCGGTTTCCGGCCATCCAGGGCGACACCGGAAGTGATGACCGTATCGTTGCCCGGGGTGAGATTGCCGAGTACAGCCTGGCTTCGGGTTTTCGGTTTACGTTTTCTTCGCTTCAGGTGCTCCAGGCGTATGAATCAGTCTCTTCTGGTCATGCGCCGTTGCTTGTGCTGGTCGTTCTGGATGGCACCGTTGAGCTTACCCTCGGGTCGGTCGAACACGTTCTGTCACCGGGTAATGCTGTCAGCATGCAGCTGCACCCGGACTACCCGTTACGGGCGCACCAGCCTGAGCAAGAGCATCTGCAAATTGTGGCACTCGCTTTCGACCCACGCGGCGCAACATTGGGCCACGTCTCCTCCAGCTTACAAGACCTGACCATTCTTCCCCAGGTTCCCCTGCGCCAATGGAGTGTGCCCCACCCGTTCGAGGAGTTGCTGCGGACCCATGCACGCCTCACGATGACCGTCGCCCAGAAAAACCTGGTGTTGGAGGGCCTCGCGCTGCAGCTTGCCGGATTGGGTCTGGTAGGCGACGAGCATGAATCCCCGGATGTTCCGGTGGTTCCGGTCCAGCAACGTCAGCGACTTGAGCTCGTAAGGCAGCATCTGGAGTTCACCCCGGACCATGACCACACCCTAAAGGACCTCGCACAGATGGCTGCCATGAGCCCAAGCGGCTTGCGAGCGAAATTCCGGGCGATGTACGGCGTGCCGGTGTTCGACTATCTCAGAAAATGCCGACTTCGGTTGGCAAAACATTATCTGGAGCAAGGCTTCAGTGTTGAACAGAGCGCGAACAGGGTGGGTTACACCCACGCGACCAATTTTTCGACGGCGTTTCGCCGAGAGTTCGGCTTTTCTCCCCGACAACGGGCGGCCAATCACAAGAAATAGCATTGCGCATAGGTTTTTTGGCTTCTGGAATACCAAAGCTCGGATCTAAACGACAATAATTCGCATTACACTTAAACTTGTAAAGCGCGTTGTTTGGAGCTGATCAATGAATTCGTTACGTGATAATCGCCAGTACTTACTCCCGTCCGGCCTGGCCGTGGCCATAGCCGGGGTTCTGGCAAGCCCGATACTGTACGCGCAGGAAGCGAATATTACCGAGCTGGATGCCATTGAAGTATCGGCAGATGCCGCCGAACCGAGCGGCACCGCACCGAGTGATGGCTACACCGCAGAGGCGACCGTTACCGGCACGAAAACAACCACCAACGTGGTTGAAACGCCCCAGTCCATTTCCACAGTCACAGCGGATCAGATCGAGGACCAGAACGCCGCCAACCTGGGCGAAGTTCTGCGTTATACAGCCGGCGCCCGAGGCGAGACCTTTGGTTTCGAGCCGCGCACCACGTTTCTGAGAGTACGCGGCTTCGATGTGGCCACCAGTGGCTTGTTTCGTGACAACCTGAAACTGGCGAACCCCGGCTTTGCCGCCGGTTACAGCCTGGAGCCCTATGGCACCGAGCGCATTGATGTGCTCAAGGGGCCTTCTTCCGTTCTGTACGGACAAGCGGGCCCGGGTGGGTTGGTGAACTATGTGTCCAAACGTCCTACTTTCGACACCCGTCGAGAAGTGCGCGTTGAGGCTGGTACCAACGATCTGGTCCAGGGTCAGTTTGATATCAGTGGGGCGGTGAATGACAGTGATACCCTCGCGGTTCGCCTGGTAGGCCTGGTTCGCGACAGCGAAACCCAGGTGGATTTCGTCAACGACGACCGAAAGTACCTGGCCCCCAGCCTGACCTGGCAGCCCACGGACGCCACCCGACTGACGGTATTGGCGCACTGGCAGTACGACGATACCCAGCCATCTCAACGTTACCCGTTGCAGGGCACGTTGGAGCCAAATCCGAATGGCCCGATTCCTGACAACCGGTTTACCGGCGAGCCAGGGTACGATGCCTATGAGCGTCGCGAGAGTGCCATTGGTTACGAGTTTGAGCACCGCATCAATGACCAGATAGTTCTGCGTCAGAATGTCCGGGACTACCGTAACGATGTTGACGACCAGACCATCTACACCACCGGCTTGCTGGCGGATCAGAGAACCATTTCCCGGTCACGCTTCGACAGTTTCGGTCGCATTGACGGACTGGCCATGGATAACCAGCTGCAGTTGACCGCCCAGGCGGGTGCGGCAGACCACACGGTATTGGTCGGCCTGGATCATCAGGATATCGATGTGTCATCCCGGCAGTTCTTTGGGGCCGCCAGTAACCTGGACATCTATGATCCTGTCTATGGAGCGCCTGTCCCTGATGCCCCATTGTTTAAAGACGAGGAAGGACAACTCAAACAGACCGGCATTTACCTCCAGGATCAGATCCGGGTAGATCGTTGGACGGTTTCCCTTGGCGGCCGGTATGACGTGGCCCGTTCCGAGACACTCAATAATCTCACCGGCGCCACAGCTAGCCGGGAAGACGAGGCCTTCACTGGTCGTGCCGGTGCCAGTTACCAGTTCGCGAATGGCTTTGCCCCCTATGTGAGCTACATGGAGTCGTTTCTCCCCACCACAGGTATCGATGCGGCCGGCAACCCGTTCGAGCCCGAAACCGCACACCAATATGAGGTGGGCGTAAAATACCAGCCCAATACGGACACGCTGGTGACACTGGCCTGGTTCGACCTGACCCGGGAAGACTACCTGACCACCAACCCATCGACCTTCGCCAATGAGCAGAAGGGCGAGGCCAACTCACAGGGCCTTGAGATGGAAGCGCGCACCCGTCTGTTCCATGGGCTGGATGTGATCGCCAGCTATAGCTATACCGATGCCGAGATCACCAAAGCCAGCAACCCGGTGGAAGAGGGCGAGCCGCTGGAATACACACCGGAACATGAAGCAGCGCTGTGGGGTAAATACAATTTCCGGGGCGGCATGCTGCATGGCCTGGGGGTGAGTGCCGGCGTGCGTTATCTCGGCGAGAGTTTCGGAGCGGCATTCAACGCGGATAATTCGGTCCTCAAAGTGCCGGATGTCACCCTGGTGGATGCTGCGATTACCTATGACATTGGCCAGGTGTCGCTGGGGCTGCATGCTCAGAACCTGCTGGACGAACAGTATGTAGCAACGGCTTTCGACAGCTCCGGTACGTATGGCACCCGGCGTGAAGTGACCGGTTCCGTTACTTACCGGTTCTGATTGCATTATCCTCCCGGCGCAGGGACGCGCCGGCTCCGACAAATTTTCTCAATAGACCCCATCAGTGTCCTTCCCCCAGAACATTTGTGTATTTTTTTCACAAAGCGACCTCACAGCCACGCAAATCGGTTAAAATACGCGCGCTACATCTTTGTTGATCAAGTAATACTACGAAGATATCTGTGTTGATCAGCGCCCATTCCCCATTTGCTTGTTAGTAAGACCAAAATCGGTCTTCATTTTGTACCTTTGGCCCATACCCCGGTACGCAAATATCAAGGAAGATGCGGGCCTGCTGGCACACAATACCAATAACCCGTTTTCTCAGAAGATTTCCGTAATGCCCAATACCGTTATCTCCGGCTTTACCCACAACTTCCTTGGCAAGGCGCCCGTCTGGTACAAGCAGGTCATCCTGCTGTTTCTCATCGCCAACCCGATTGTCATGTGGACCCTGGGGCCGGGCACGGCCGGCTGGCTTCTGATTGCCGAGTTTATCTTTACCCTGGCCATGGCCCTGAAATGTTACCCCCTTCTTCCAGGTGGCCTGCTGGCGGTAGAGGCGCTTCTGATCGGGCTGACCACGCCGGATGCGGTGTATCTGGAAGTGCTCACCAACTTCCCGGTGATATTGCTACTGATGTTCATGGTGGCGGGCATCTACTTCATGAAGGAACTGCTGCTGGTGACGTTCACCCAGATTCTGGTGGGTGTGCGTTCCAAGTCGGCGTTATCGTTGCTGTTCTGTAGCGCAGCAGCACTGCTTTCGGCCTTCCTCGATGCCCTGACGGTTACCGCGGTTATTATCAGCGTGGCGGTCGGGTTTTACGCGGTTTACCACAAGGTTGCCTCCGGCAAGGGCTACCAGCACAAGGACCACAACGCGGGCAGCGATGACGAAGTAATCGAGCTGCACCGTGAAGATCTGGAAAATTTCCGGGCGTTCTTGCGCAGCCTTTTGATGCATGGTGCTATTGGTACCGCGTTGGGCGGCGTTGCCACCATGGTGGGTGAGCCCCAGAATCTGTTAATTGCCAAAGTGGTAGGTTGGGACTTTGCCGGTTTCTTCCTGCATATGGCGCCAGTGAGTTTGCCGGTATTGGCGGCTGGATTATTTACCTGCTGGGCCCTGGAGAAGCTGCGTTGGTTCGGCTACGGCGGGCGCTTGCCCAAACCTGTGCGTCAGGTGCTGGAAGAGTTTGCGGAGAACGAGCGGACCAAACGTACCAAGGCTGATCAGGCCGCGCTCTGGGTACAGGCCGTTGCCGCCGCGATCCTGGTGGTGGGTCTGGCTTTCCATCTCGCCGAGGTCGGCCTCATTGGCCTGCTTGTCATCATCCTGATTACCTCCTTTACCGGCGTTACCGATGAGCACCAGATTGGCAAGGCTTTCCAGGAATCCCTGCCGTTTACCTCGCTGCTGGTGGTGTTTTTCGCGGTGGTTGCGGTGATCCACGAACAGCACCTGTTCAAGCCGATTATTGATTACGTGCTGTCGCTTCCAGAAGCCCGGCAGCCTGGCATGTTCTTCATTGCCAACGGCGTGCTCTCAATGATCAGCGATAACGTCTTCGTAGCGACTGTTTATATCAGCGAAGTCAAACAGGCTCTGGATGCAGGGGCCATCAGCTACGAGCATTTCCAGAAGTTGGCAGTTGCCATCAACACCGGTACCAACCTTCCCAGCGTTGCGACTCCCAATGGCCAGGCGGCTTTCCTGTTCCTGCTGACGTCTGCCATAGCGCCGCTGGTTCGGCTGTCCTACGGCAAGATGGTGGTGATGGCGTTTCCCTACATGCTGGTAATGGGCGGTGTTGGTCTGTACATGGTTATCAACCATATTTGACATTATGTTCGGATTTTTGCGGGCGGTGTCAGTGCAGATCTTTCCGGGTCTGTTAATCTTTGGCTAAACAGACCCGAACAATACGGATTCCATGCCCAGAAACTGCCCGGTCCATTCTTCCCGACTCTCTGAAGCCATGCATTTGATCGTTGTCCGGCTTTGGATATTGCTGGTAGGTATATTATTTACGTCCGCCTCCCTTGGCGCGTCGGAATCCGTAAACAAGACTCTGCGCATTGCCTATGTGGAGTTTCCCCCCATTACCTATCAGGCCAGCGATGGCCGCCCTGCTGGCAGCTTTATAGAGCTTACCCGGAAGATCGCTGTGGAAGCGGGTTACGAGCCGGAATTTCTCTTCTTGCCCATCAGCCGGGTATACCTGTATCTGCGCAACGGTAGAATTGACGTTTGGCCAGGTTCGGCCAACGTTCCCGCCCTTAATGGTGAAGTTCTGGAGACCTGGGTCACTCCCCTCGCGACCCAGCTCAGTGCCTGGTATCTGGAGGGAACCGAACCACTTACACATTTCGATCAACTGCAGGGCAAGACCGTCATCACGATAGGCGGGTACACCTATGGAGGGCTCTTGTACTGGCTGGAGGCGGAAGGTTCGATTGACGTCACCCAGGCTCCAAACTATCGGGCTGCTCTGGAAATGCTCAAGCTTGGCCGAGGCCATTACCTGTTTGGCCATCGGGATCCGGTTGTGGAAACCCTGACCATGCCCAAAGACGAGAAAATCCGTGAATCGGCGATCCGTTTGAGGAATCTGACCTGGCTGTTCTCGCTGGCCAATCCCCGGGCAGCGATCCTGCGGGAAGAGTTCGATGATGCCTACATCCGTCTGGCTGAAAAGGGTGAAGTGCCGCCGATACGAAACCTTGGAGAAAGCTTTGTGATCCCCGGATTTCCCGAGCAATACCGTTAGTAGTGTTCAGGGCTCAGGAACCGGGGTCAGAAGGATGTCCCCATACCAGGCCGTGGCCTTTTCACCGGTGTTGTCCGAATCCGACATGATGGCAATACCCACCACCGGTGGCGGTTCCTCGCCAAACGCTTCCCGATAGTCGGCCATGATATCCCGCTCCACCGTGACCCATTGGCCGACCTGTTCTGATCCGGAATTCACGGCAATCATCATGGTTTTCTCGGTGTACGGCGTGGGCACAAACTCGCCCTTCGGGAGAGTATTGGCCCAGATGTAGTTGAGGGCATTGCCCGGCAGGGACTCACCGAATAACACTTCGACGGTCTTGCGTTTGGCGCGCTCGAAAAACCCCGCCTTCCCGGGCTGGAACTCGAACGCCACATAGATTCTTGCCGGATAATCGTCCCCGGACTTTTCCCGGGCATCGCCTTTTTCGAAGACATTCGAGACCTTCCAGCGCCATTGCAGAATCAGCGAATCGGTGGGCTCCAGCCTGACCCGTGCGATCAGTCCCGACGCACCGCCGTCCGTGGTCGCCCGCACGACCTGCTGACCGTCTTCGGTTGTCAGTTCATAGCGGCTGAGCTGATCTATCTTCGGGAATTCCAGAGGCTCCCAGCCATCATTCAGGGACTGCATTTCCGAGAAAGGTGTGAGCGGGGATGGTGTCTGTGCCAACAAAAGCCCTGACAGGCCCATCAGAACCAGCACTGATAAAAATGTGGCAGTCTTTCTCATCGCGCTTCTCGCTTTCAGGCTCACAGTACCCCGATGGACAGACGCTATGAGCAAAAGTGCCCGAGGCCATTACTGGATTGCCAGCAAGCGGATTGCACTGGCTGCGGCCGCCGTCCGGTTCTCTACGCCCAGTTTCCGGAATACCTGCTCCAGGTGTTTGTTAACGGTTCGGGGACTCATATCCAGGATCTGCCCTATCTCCCGGTTGGTCTTGCCGTTCGCGATCCAGAGTAACACGTCGGATTCTCTCAGTGTCAGCTCGAACCGTTGCCGCAAGGCTGCTGTTGCGCTGTTCTGGTTCTGTGGTGTTTTCAGCCTCAGCAGGTATTCCCGGTTATCCACAAGGGCAAGAAACTCTACCGTTCTGTCGATGCCCATGATTTCGACTGGCATGCTGTGGCCCGGCTCGGGACGATGGCCCAGCCATTCCTCCAGTCTGGCACGTACCTCGGGGAATTCGGGGTGCGCTGCGTCGGGCAGATACTGGCAAACCTGTGGCGTGCCCCAGAGCAAATTCGCCTCGCGGTCCACCGCAAACAGGTTCTGACCGGCCGTATCCAGGGCGCTACGAGCGCTGCGGGTCATGCGGGCGTTCGTCAGGTGTACATCCATTCTGGCCAGAAGTTCGGTGGTGTTAATCGGTTTGGTCACGTAATCCACACCACCGGCGTTGAGCCCCATAACAACGTGCTCGGTATCGCTCAGACCGGTCATGAAGATTATAGGAATATCGGCGAACGCAGGGTTCTCTTTCAATCGACGACAGGTTTCAAAGCCGTCCATATGGGGCATCAAAGCGTCCATCAACACCACATCCGGGGTGATATTCTGGCTGATCGTAAGGGCCTGGTTTCCTTCCAGCGCAACGAGCACCGTCATACCTGCCTCTTCCATGGCATCGTTGATCATTCGAATGGAGTCGACTGCGTCATCTACGACCATCACGACAGTCTTCCGGTCATTATGAAGCTTCATGTTCGGCTACCTCGAGTAGTTCAAGAATTTTCTCAAACTGGAAATCGTTGGTGAGTCTGGTGAGCTCAATCGCAAAGGGTTCGGCCGCCTCGCCGCTGTGTTTCAGGTCATGCAATGCCTCAAGCAGGCCTTTCCGGTGTCCGATCCGGGCCAGAGTGGCCAGAGCCAGGCGATGCTCCATTTTGGGTAAAGGCAAAACGCCATGGTCGGGTGCTGGAATAGCCGCCATGGGATCCGGGCTCTTATCGAATCGCCAATTGAGATCCAGCACGCTGGCAATGGTGTCGAGCAACAGGTTCAGCCGAACCGGTTTGATGATGTAGCCATCGTGCAGACGCGGTGAGTCTGCGGCGTGGTGGCCCTCGTTAGCGTCGGCAGAGACCATCACGACAGGCATGGTGTGCTTGTGCTGTCGTAGCATTGCAAGGACTTCCCAGCCGCTTTGTCCCGGCATGGACACGTCGAGAAGCACAAGTTCAGGGCGTTCGGCCTCAACGGTTGCCAAAACCTGCAGAGCATTGCCAAGATCGACGATCTCAAAGCCCAGGGGCGAGAGCATGGCCCGCATGACCTGGCGGTGGGACACATCGTCATCCACCAGCAGTACCTTTCGCCGCGAACCGTGGTAACCGTAGATGCGCTTGGCCGGCATTGATATCGAGCGGGGTGTCGAAGAATGCAGGCTTGATAGCATCAGACTGACCCGGAAGACACTACCTTGACCCGGTACGCTCTCCAGCGAGATATCGCCACCCATGATTTCCGTGAGCAGGCGGGTAATGGTCAGACCCAGGCCTGTGCCGGCCCGGCTTTGCCCCGGTGTCCGGATACGTTCGAAGGGTCGGAAGATGCGTTCCACATTCTCAGGGGCTATGCCTTCCCCGGTATCGCGTACGGTGAACTCGGCGACCTGACTGCGATAACGCAGGGTCAGGGAGACGCCGCCCCGATCCGTGTATTTAATGGCGTTGGAGAGAAGGTTGATCAGAATCTGGCGCAGCCGCTTCTCGTCGGTGGTGACCATTTCCGGAAGCGGGTTGGGGCAGTGGTAATCGAAGGCCAGGCCTTTATCTTCCGCCTGCAGGCGGAACATGGTTACCAGTTGCTCCATCAACAGCTCTATTCGAACCTGATCGCGGTGCAGGTCCAGGCGGCCAGCCTCGATCTTGGAAATATCCAACAGCCCCTCTATCAGATCGGCGAGGTACTCACCGCTTCGGCGTATCACGCCGAGGGCTTCCTTGCGGTGGGAAGGGATGGTCTCGTCGTTTTCCATCAACTGGGCATAACCGAGGATGGCATTGAGTGGGGAACGGAGTTCGTGACTGATCCCCGTCAAGTAGCGACTTTTCGCCCCGTTGGCGGCCTCCGCCTGTTCCTTTGCCTGCTGAAGAGCCTGGTCGGTCCGTTCGTGGGCGACGATCTCTTCCATCAGGAGGCGGTTCTGGCGTCGGGACTCTTCCTCGGCCACCACCCGGCTTTCATGGGCGAGCACGAACAACCAGCAGATCACACCGGTCACGATCACCAGAATGAAGAACACCTTCCACAGGGTTACCGATAAAAGAAGGCCTTCCGCAGGTGAAGCGACCGGCGTCTTGAAATAGATCAGGGACAGCAGCAGGCCGGAAAGGCCGTTGATGAGCACCAGCAGGCTCAGAAAATGCCCGAGCCTTGAGCGCAGACCGGCCAACACCGGTTTTGGCATCAGGCTCCCGAGAAACTGATTGAGCTGTTCCTGATATCCGGCCCCCGGTTTGCAGGCGTCTGCGCAACGGGCATCGAGCGAACAGCACAGTGAACAGATGGTGCCGTCGTACGCGGGACAATGGGTGAGATCTTCCGGTTCGAAGTGATGTTCACAAATCGTGCATTGCACGAGCTGATGGTCAGTAGCGATGGGGACGAATGGCCGTGCTGTGTAGAAACGGCCACCGGTTTTCCAGGCGATCAGAGGCGCCATGATCAGCGCGACTCCCATGGCGATAAAATGGGACAGAGCCTCCGGATAAACGCCCAGTATGCCGGTGTGGCAGATGATGCCTACTACAGAGGCCGTCAGCATGGCACCAACCCCGACCGGGTTGATGTCGTACAGGTGGGCACGTTTGAACTCAATGTGTGCGGGACTAAGCCCCAGTGGTTTGTTGATCACCAGATCCGCCACCAGCGAACCAACCCAGGCAATGGCGACGATGCCGTAGAAACCCAGGGTTTCCTCCAGCGCCCGGTAAACACCCAGTTCCATCACCAGAAGGGCAATGGCGACGTTGAAAAACAGCCAGACAACTCGCCCGGGGTGGCTGTGGGTGAGTCGCGAGAAGAAGTTGGACCAGGCGATGGAGCCGGCATAGGCATTGGTAACGTTGATCTTGAGCTGGCAAAGAATGACGAAAATGCCCGCCATCGCCAGGGAGATCTCGGGCGAATGGGTAATGTAATTGAAGGCGATCAGATACATCTGGGTTGGATCAGCCGCCTCCGAGGCGGTAACGCCCTGTTTCAGGGCAAGAACCGCAAGAAAGGAGCCCGCCAGGATTTTCAACATGCCGATCACAATCCAGCCAGGTCCGCCTGCCATAACGGCGGCCCACCAACGTCGCTTTTCCCGGGCATTGCGGGGTTCTGGAATGAAGCGCAGGAAATCCACCTGCTCGCCGATCTGGGCAATCAATGAGAACACCACAGCCGCAGCAGCCCCGAACATAACGATGCTGAAGCCACCCGAATCAACCGGGTTAAGCCCCTCGAACTGTGTCCAGTCGCTGACGGAAGAGGCATCGGCGTAAACAATGAAAACGAAGGGCACCAGTTGGAGAAAGATGAAGGCTGGCTGGGTCCAGACCTGGAACCGGCTGATCGTGGTGATCCCGTGGATGACAAAGGGAATGATCACCACGGAGCAAATCAGGTAGCCCAGGACCAGGGGAATCCCGAACAGCATTTCCAGCGCCATGGCCATGATGGCCGCCTCGATGGCGAAAAAGATAAATGTGAACGAGGCGTAGATCAGCGAGGTGATGGTGGAGCCTATATAGCCAAAGCCGGCACCGCGAGTCAGCAGGTCAATGTCGACGCCGTAACGGGCCGCGTAGTAACTGATCGGGATGGCGGTGAGGAAAATCACCAGGCTGACGGCCAGTATCGCGGCGACCGCGTTGTCGAATCCGTAGTGGAGCGTAATGGAGCCGCCGATGGCTTCCAGTGCCAGAAAGGAGATGGCGCCCAGGGCTGTGTTGCTTACCCGGGCCGCGGACCAGCGCCGGGCACTCTTGGCGGTAAAGCGAAGCGCATAGTCTTCCAGGGTCTGGTTGGCTACCCACTGGTTGTAGCTGCGCCGAACCCGAAAAATATTCTGTCTTGCCGCCATGACTGCCTTGCCTTTGGTGTTTGAGTGCCCCGCGTTAGTGCAGCTTCAAGCTGAAATGCACCGGATGAGAAAGCCGGAACAATATCCGTGCCATAGACCGGTGCAGGGATGTTCTTCTTCTGCATGCCTGCGTTTTTAGCCTGTCCTGTTGGTTACAGGAATGCGTCAAATGACGTAGCGCGCTGGGGCGATTGCCGAATGGGCACCTGTACGGGTGCCGAGCAGAATGATTCTCGTGGGCACTGTGCTTTCGAAGGGAAGCGCGGATCCGGACTTCAAAAACTGCGAGGAATCACCATGGATACGACAGATCAAGCCGCCAACGGGCGGTCGTTCGGTAAGGGACTGGGGCTGAAAAAGAGCCTGATGACGCTGGCGGCTTCCGTCATGCTTGCGACGTCGGCACAGGCGGCAGTGCCGGCCACAGCAGAGGTCAACACGACTGGTCTGGCGGTGACGGACGACACCGTTACGGTCGGCATTCTGCACTCCATCACCGGCACAATGGCGATCAGTGAGATTGGCTCGGTTCAGGCGGAAAAGCTGGCTATTGACCAGATCAACGCCTCCGGTGGTGTCCTGGGCCGCCAGATTGAATTCGTCCAGGAAGACGGCGCCAGTGACTGGCCGACCTTCGCTGAAAAATCCCGGAAGCTACTGCGCCAGGACAACGTTGCTGCGATCTTCGGCGCCTGGACCTCGGCTTCCCGCAAGGCCGTTCTCCCGGTCATCGAGCAATACAACGGCATGCTCTATTACCCCACCTTCTACGAGGGTCTTGAGCAGTCGCCCAACGTGGTCTACACCGGCCAGGAAGCGACGCAACAGATTCTTGCCAGTATCGACTGGGCCGCAGAAACCAAGGGTGCCAAGAGCTTCTATCTGCTCGGATCGGACTACATCTGGCCCCGTACTTCGAACAAGATCGCCCGCAAGCACATCGAGGACAAGCTGGGCCTCAAGGTCTCTGGCGAAGAGTACTATCCGCTGGGTCACACCCAGTTCAACTCGGTGATCAACAAGATCAAGCTGCGCAAGCCGGACGTGATCTTTGCCTCGGTTGTCGGTGGCTCCAACGTGGCCTTCTACAAGCAGATGAAAGCGGCCGGTATCGATTTCACTGATGAGAAGCCCCTTCTGCTGACCATCTCCGTGACCGAGGACGAAATCCGCGGTATCGGCGGTGAGAACGTGGACGGCATCTACGCCTCCATGAAGTATTTCCAGAGCCTCGATAACCCCAACAACAAGGAATTTGTTGCGGCCTTCAAGGAAGCCTACGGCGATGACATGGTCATCGGTGACGTGACCCAGGCGGCTTATCTCGGCCCATGGCTGTGGAAAGCTGCGGTTGAAAAAGCCGGCTCATTCGACATCGACAAGATCCGTGAAGAATTCGCAGGCATTGAGTTCACCAAAGCGCCAGAAGGTTACGTGCGCATCCACGAAAACCATCACCTGTGGTCCAAGACCCGTATCGGCCAGGCTCAACCTGACGGCCAGTACAAGGTTGTCTACGAGACCGAAGAACTGATGGAACCGGACCCGTTCCCGGAAGGCTACCAATAAGCCCGGACTGCTGGCGCCCCCGGGCGCCAGCATCCGTTGCCTCTGAACACGAGATTAAGGGTTTGAAGGGTTAGTTGGTCTAAAGGGGAGTAAGGGTCATGTTTGATGGCTACACCAGCAGTGAATTGATGTCGATATTTGCCATGCAGGGGTTTGCCGGGCTCTCCCTGTTTTCAGTGTTCGTACTGATGGCGTTGGGCCTGGCCATCATCTTTGGTCAGATGGGGGTGATCAATATGGCCCACGGGGAGTTCATGATCCTCGGCGCCTACACCACCTACCTGACATCCGGTTTTTTCCAGTCCTATCTGCCGAGCCTCTTCGGCGGCTACTTCTTCGTCGCCATGGTTCTGGCTTTCCTGATTTGTGCTGCCCTGGGGGCTTTCGTCGAATGGCTCATGATACGGCGACTCTATCACCGACCACTGGATACCCTTCTGGCCACCTGGGGTCTGAGCCTGATCATGCAGCAGGCTTACCGATCCATCTTTGGCGCCCGGGAAGTGGGTGTGGACCTGCCCGAGTGGATGATGGGGGCGATCCAGGTGACTGACCTGGTGGAGCTGCCCATCAACGGCTTGTTCGTCATGATCATCGCGCTGTCCATTGCCGTGGGCGTGTATTTCCTGATGTACCGATCCGGCTATGGCAAGAAAGTGCGGGCGGTGGTTCAGAATCGCCCCATGGCTGAAGCCGTTGGTATCAACAGTGCCGGTATCGACCGAGCCACCTTTGCCCTCGGGTGTGGCATCGCCGGCGTCGCGGGTGCTGCCTTCACCATGATCGGTTCCACCGGTCCGTCCTCTGGCCAGGCTTATATCGTAGACACCTTCCTGGTGGTGGTGTTTGGCGGTGCCCAGAGCCTGATCGGCACCATTGTGTCCGCCTTCGGTATATCCCAGGCCCAGTCCACCATGGAGTTCTTCCTCAGTGGTTCCATGGCCAAGGTGCTCACCCTGCTGGTCGTCGTCGGCATCCTGATGCTGCGTCCAGAAGGACTCATGGCCCTCAAGGTCCGTCGCTAGGAGATTGTCATGAAGAGTTCATCCCCATTGAAATGGTTTGCCACCCGCGAGGGACTGTATTACGTCGCACTGGCCGTGTTGTTGGTGGTGCTTTTGCCACTGGCGCTGGACCCATTCCGCCTGAACATGGTGGGCAAGTACCTGACCTACGCCTTTGTCGCCATTGGCCTGGTGATGTGCTGGGGCAAGGCCGGCATTCTCAGCCTGGGCCAGGGTGTGTTCTTTGGTCTTGGCGGCTACTGCATGGCCATGTTCCTGAAGCTGGAGGCTTCCACTCCGGAGGCCACCGCCATCCAGTCCACCCCCGGCATCCCGGATTTCATGGACTGGAACCAGCTCACCGAGCTGCCCTGGTTCTGGGAACCGTTCCACAGCTTCTCCTTCACCCTGCTGGCGGTGATCGGTGTGCCGGTTCTGCTGGCGTTCGTTATCGGCTTCGCCATGTTCACCCGGCGGGTGGGGGGCGTGTACTTCGCCATCATCACCCAGGCCATCGCCGCAATCCTGACGATCCTGATTATCGGACAGCAGGGCTATACCGGCGGTGTGAACGGCATTACCGATCTGCAGACGCTGAACGGCTGGGACATCCGCACCGATGAAGCCCGGACCATCCTGTACTTTGTCTGTGTTGGCATGCTGTTCCTTTGCCTGTTTGTGGCGCGCCTGGTCCAGAACCGGAAGCTGGGCCGCATCCTGGTGGCCATGAACGCCCAGGAAAACCGAGTGCGTTTTTCCGGCTATGACGTTGCCGCCTTCAAGATCTTCGTGTTCTGCCTGGCAGCGGCTTTTGCAGGCGTCGGTGGTGCCATGTTCACCCTGATTGTTGGCTTCATGTCGCCGTCGTTCATCGGCATCGTCGCTTCCATCGAGATGGTCATCTTCTGTGCCCTGGGTGGCCGGTTGTCCATCCTCGGCGCGGTCTACGGTGCCTTGCTCGTGAATGCCGCCAAGAGTGGCTTCTCGGAATCCTTCCCGGAACTCTGGCCGTTTGCCATGGGTGCGTTGTTTATCGGTGTCGTACTGGCCTTCCCGAACGGTCTGGCCGGCCTGTATCAGACCTACGTCATGCCCCTGGAAGACAAGATCTTCAAGCGCAACAAGGGTGCACAGCTGGAGGCCAAGCCCGCGGAAAAAGCCGCAGAGCCGAAGCCGACCGCTGAGAAGACTCCTGATTACGATCCGATGATCGATTCCTACAGCCCGGAGAAATCGTGATGAGTGCAGCCAAAAGCAAAAGTGGGGATTTCCTGCTGGCGGTCGAAGGCCTGACCGTGTCATTCGATGGCTTCAAGGCCGTGGATGACCTGTCCTTCTACCTCGATCCCAAGGAAATCCGGGTCATCATCGGCCCCAACGGTGCCGGTAAAACCACGGTTCTGGACCTGATCTGCGGCAAGACCAAGGCCACGTCCGGCTCCATCAAGTTTGACGGTAAGGAGCTTACCAAGCTCAAGGAGCACCAGATTGTTCACTCGGGTGTGGGCCGGAAGTTCCAGACCCCGTCCGTGTTCGAGGACCTGACCGTCTTTGAAAACCTTGAAGTGTCCTACCCAAAGGGACACAGCGTGATGGGCGCCCTGGGATTCAAGCGCGACGCGGAGGTGATCAATGCTGTGGAGGAGGTGGCTGAAACCATCTTCCTGACCGAGGCCCTGAATGAGCCGGCTGCATCGTTGAGCCATGGCCAGAAGCAGTGGCTGGAGATCGGCATGCTGCTGATCCAGAAACCGGACCTGCTGATGCTGGATGAGCCGGTAGCCGGGATGTCCGTCACCGAGCGCAAGAAAACCGCCGAGCTGCTGAGGGTGATTACCAGGGACCATACGGTATTGGTGATCGAGCACGATATGCAGTTTGTCGGTGATATCGCTGACCGGGTCACGGTCATGCATCAGGGCAAAGTTCTTTCCGAAGGGTCCATCGAGCACGTGAAATCGGACCCGAAAGTCATCGAAGTCTACCTGGGGCACTGATCATGCTGAGCATCAAACATCATTCGGTGGCCTACGGCCAAAGCACCATCATCGATGACCTCAACCTCGACGTGGCAAAGAACGAAATAGTCGCCGTGGTGGGGCGAAACGGCATGGGCAAGACCACGCTGATGAAATCCCTGGTGGGCATGACCCCCACGCGAGGCGGTGAGGTCAGCCTGGATGGGAACGACCTTTCCGGCCTGAAGAGCTTCCAGCGTGTGCGCGCCGGAATCGGTTTCGTGCCGCAGGGGCGGATGATCTTTCCGACACTGACGGTACGGGAGAATATCGAGACCGGCCTGGCCGCCGTGGGTGAGAAGAAGGTACCCGAGGACCTCTACGAGATGTTCCCGGTACTGAAGGAAATGCAGAACCGGCGTGGTGGCAACCTTTCCGGCGGTCAGCAACAACAGCTGGCTATTGCCCGGGCACTGGCCACCCGGCCCAAGGTGCTGCTGCTTGACGAACCCACGGAAGGTATCCAGCCCAACATTATCAAGGAAATTGCGCAGACCCTTCGGCGCATCCGGGATGAGCGGGGCCTGTCGATTGTGGTGTCGGAGCAGGTTCTGAGCTTCGTGATGGATGCGGCAGACCGGATCCTGGTGATTGAAAAGGGCGCGATTGTGCACGAAGAGAGCCGCGAAGAAGCGGATCAGGACAAGATTGCGAGCTATCTGGCGGTTTAACGAGGAGCAGAACGATGAGACACGGTGATATTTCCAGCAGCGACGATACCGTCGGCGTGGCGGTGGTGAACTACAAGATGCCGCGGCTGCATACCAAAGCCGAGGTGTTGGACAACGCCCGCAACATCGCTGACATGATCAAGGGTATGAAGGTCGGCCTGCCGGGCATGGACCTGGTGGTGTTCCCGGAATACAGCACCATGGGCATCATGTACGACAACGAGGAAATGATGGAAACCGCGGCCACCGTGCCCGGTGACGAAACGGCCATCTTCTCCGCCGCCTGTCGTGAGGCGAACACCTGGGGCGTGTTTTCGCTCACCGGAGAGCGACACGAGGATCACCCCAACAAGGCGCCGTACAACACCCTGGTTCTGATCAACAACGAGGGTGAGGTCGTCCAGAAATACCGCAAGTGTATCCCCTGGTGTCCGATCGAGGGATGGTATCCGGGTGACACCACCTACGTCACCGAGGGGCCAAAGGGCATGAAGATCAGCCTGATCATCTGCGACGACGGCAACTATCCCGAGATCTGGCGCGATTGCGCCATGAAGGGGGCGGAGCTGATTGTTCGCTGTCAGGGCTACATGTACCCGGCCAAGGAACAGCAGGTGATGATGGCCAAGAGCATGGCCTGGGCCAACAACTGTTACGTTGCGGTGGCCAACGCCGCCGGATTTGACGGCGTGTATTCCTACTTCGGCCACTCCGCGATCATTGGCTTCGATGGCCGTACCCTCGGGGAATGCGGTGAGGAAGACATGGGCATTCAGTATGCCCAGCTGTCCGTAAGCCAGATCCGTGATGCCCGTGCGAACGACCAGTCCCAGAATCACCTGTTCAAGCTGCTGCACCGGGGCTACACCGGTGTGCATGCCTCCGGGGACGGCGACAAGGGCGTGGCCGACTGTCCGTTCGAGTTCTACCGTACCTGGGTGATGGACGCCCAGAAGGCGCAGGAAAACGTGGAGGCCATGACCCGGAAGACGGTAGGTACCGCCGAGTGCCCGGTGGGCGAGCTGCCGTTCGACGGCAAGGAAAAATCCGCAGGGGCCTGAGCCCGGGAGGCGTTCATGCCGTTTATCAACGAACGGCTGGAAGCCAATCGGGAAACCATTGAAAAGAACCGGGCCGCCTCAGGCCCGGTTCGTGCTTCCCGGTTCCGCTTCGAGCCCGAGGCCGTGATGGCCAGACTGCGGGAAAATATCGTCGGCCAGGATGAGGCCCTGGCCGCCATGGAATCCATGCTGGTGCGGGTGAAAGCCGATATCGGCGAGGACAACCGGCCGCTGGCGGTGCACCTGTTCCTGGGTCCTACCGGCGTGGGCAAAACCGAAACCGTGCGCCTCATTGCCGAAGCCATCCACGGTAATCGCGATGGGCTGTGTCGTATCGACATGAACACCCTGGCCCAGGAGCATTACGCGGCTGCCCTGACTGGTGCACCGCCGGGCTACGTGGGCAGTAAGGAAGGCCACAGCCTGTTCGATCTGGACAAGGTACAGGGCTCGTTCAGCAAACCCGGCATTGTGTTGTTTGATGAAATCGAAAAAGCCAGCAAGGAAGTGGTGCGCACGCTGCTGAACGTGCTGGACACCGGTCGGCTGGTGTTTCCCTCCGGCAACCGCGAGATCGACTTCCGCAACACCCTGATCTTCATGACCAGCAACGCCGGTGCGCTGGAGGCGGAGACGCATGAGCAGGGCTACCAGCAGGGCTGGCGCCGCTGGCTCGGTTTATCACCTGGCAACGGCGAGGCCATTCGCGATACCGCTCTGCGCCGGCACTTTGACCCGGAATTCCTCAACCGGATTGATCAGATCTTCACCTTCAACCGACTTACCGACAACTGGCTGGACGCCCTGCTGGACATTGAGCTGGCGGGCCTCAATCGCCGGTTGTCCAGAAAGCACGCCGAGCTGTCGCTGTCGCCTGAGCTGCGAGAGGAACTGTGCCGTGGCTACGACGCTCGCTATGGCGCCCGGGAACTGCTGCGGGCTTTTCGCCAGCGGTTGGAACCCGCCGTTGCCCGGGCGTTGCTGGCGTATCCGGACTGTCGGCGGTTTGAAGCCGGCCTGCAGGGCAGTGAGGTCACGGTGCACCAATACGTCGAATGACGTAGGCACCGGGGGCATTTCGCGAATACCTCACAGGGACGGGATTTCGGATAGTAAAGCTGTTACCTAATCGTGCAAGCCAACACCAAGGAGCGCCCGTTATGGCTGAAACCATTATCAAGATCGATCTAAACAAGTCGGCCTATGAGAACGACAAAATCCACAACCGCTGGCACCCGGATATTCCGCTGGTGGCTACCGTCAAGCCGGGCGACGATTTCATCGTTGAGTGCTATGACTGGACCGGCGGTCAGATCAAGAACGACGACAGCGCCGACGACGTGCGCGATGTTGATCTCAGCCAGGTTCACTTCCTGTCGGGACCGATCGGGGTCGAGGGCGCGGAGCCGGGCGACCTGCTGGAAGTCGACATCCTCGACATCGGCACCTTCGAAGAGAGCCAGTGGGGCTTTAACGGCTTCTTCTCCAAGCAGAACGGCGGTGGCTTCCTGACCGAACACTTCCCGGAGGCCCAGAAATCCATCTGGGACTTCAACGGCATGTTCACCAAATCCCGCCACATTCCCAACGTGGAATTTGCTGGCCTGATTCACCCGGGCCTGATTGGCTGCCTGCCCTCCAAAGAATTGCTGGACACCTGGAACAAGCGTGAGGCCGGACTGGTCGCGACCGATCCGGAGCGTGTGCCGGAATTGGCAACACTGCCCAATGGTGAGACCGCCCACATGGGCCAGATGACCGGTGACGCGGCCAAGGCTGCCGGCGACGAAGCCGCCCGTACCGTGCCGCCACGGGAACACGGTGGCAACTGTGACATCAAGGATCTGTCCCGTGGCTCCAAGGTGTATTTCCCGGTGTACGTGGACGGTGCCGGCCTCTCCGTAGGCGACCTTCACTTCAGCCAGGGCGACGGTGAAATCACGTTCTGTGGCGCCATCGAAATGGCCGGCTGGATTCACCTGCGGGTAAACCTGATCAAGGACGGCGTGAAGAAGTACGGCATCAAGAATCCGGTGTTCAAGCCCAGCCCGATCAAGCCCCGTTACGACGACTATGTGATCTTTGAAGGCATCTCTGTAGACGAGGACGGCGGCCAGCATTACCTGGACGTGCACGTGGCTTATCGTCAGGCGTGTCTGAACGCCATCGAATACATGACCAAGTTCGGTTACACCAGGGCTCAGGCCTACGCGATTCTGGGTTGTGCGCCGGTGGAAGGCCACATCAGCGGCGTGGTGGATATCCCGAACGCCTGCGCCACACTCTGGTTGCCGACGGGCATCTTCGACTTCGACATTAACCCGTCCGCTGAGGGTCCGCAGAAGAAAGTCAGCGGGGGCATGGACGTACCGCTGTCGAAAGATAAGGAGTAATCGCCATGCCCGTGTATGACTACAAGTGCCGTGAACATGGCCTCTTTCACACACTGGCCACCATGGAGGATGCGGCCAAGCCGGCGCAATGCCCCACCTGCAAGGCCATGTCGCCGCGGGTGATCGTATTGCCATCCCACATTGCCGCCGTGGACCCAGCCAAAAGGGCGGCCGAGGACCGGAACGAGCGGTCCCGGCATGAGCCGGTGTTTTCCACCGCAGACCGAAGGGCGAATGATAAGGAGCACAGTCGCGCCTGCGGCTGTGGCTCCCCGAAACCCGGAAAGTCCATGCTGTTTTACACCGCTGACGGGAAGAAGATGTTTCCCTCCATGCGGCCCTGGATGATCAGCCACTGATTGGCTGAGTTGAGACTGTCACGTGTTTGGCCCCCTCTCCGGGGCCTTTTTTGTTTCTTCAGGTTGTCCCTTCTGAATATCGTGTATATAGTGTTTTAATCCTTGGTCAAATACCAGATGTAGTGATCAGTGCGTAACCAACTCGGTCAACGTGTGATCATCTCAGCCATTCTGGTATCGGGAATCCGGTGAGACTCCGGAACTGACGCGCAGCGGTATTGGGGAACAAGCGTGGCATCAAGACACTGGCGAAAGCCGGGAAGTCGCCACACGAGGCCGAATCTATCGATTCACGCCCCTGAGTCCGAAGACCTGCCAGGGATGAAGGAGCCTTACGGCTCCCAACTGCACCTTCGCGACCCAGGGTGAGCAGACCGGTTATGCCCAGCCATTCCCATGGCGAGGTGTGCCCCTGCGTACGCGATGGTGAAAGGAACTCAACGCGTATTCAGGAGAACACTGCATGTCTGCCTCAGCCCTGGCCGAACCCCGGCCAACCTCGCACACGGACACCGAATCCCTTCAGGTCATCAAGCGCAACGGCACGCTTGTCGGCTTCGACCCCTCGAAGATCAGCATCGCCGTAACCAAAGCCTTCCTCGCAGTTGAGGGCGACACCGCCGCCGGTTCCGCGCGTATCAATGACGCGGTACACCGGGTGACCGACCAGGTTATCCAGGCGATTGGCCGTCGCCTGAAGGCTGGTGGCAAGGTACATATCGAAGACATCCAGGATCAGGTGGAACTGGCCCTGATGCGGGCCGAAGAACAGAAGGTGGCCCGCGCCTACGTCCTGTATCGGGAAGAGCATGCCCGCGAGCGCGCCCGCCATGCGCCGGTTGAGGCACACCCCCATCTGACGGTGAAAAAGACCAGTGGCGAGATTGCTCCGCTGGATCTGGGCCTGATGAAACTGCAGGTGGAGCAGGCCGCCACAGGGCTGGAGGGCATTGACGGTGATTCCCTGGTGGACGATGCCCTGACCAACCTTTATGACGGCATCGCCGAGGAAGACGTGCTGTCGGCTTTGATCATGACGGCCCGCAGCCGGATTGAGCGGGAGCCGGACTACAGCGCGGTCACCGCTCGTCTACTGCTGGAACAGCTGCGTTTGGAGAATGCCGCTGCCCTGGGCCTGCCCATCAGTCTGCCATTGGCTGAGATTTATCCACAGGCCCTGAGCGCCTTTGTCGAGGCGGGAATTCGTTATGAACTGCTGGACGAAGCCCTGGCTGCTTTCGATCTGGAGCGCCTCGGCGCTGCCCTTCAGCCGGAGCGGGATCTGCAATTCGGCTTCCTGGGTCTGCAAACCCTGTACGACCGTTACTTCCTGCACTGGAACAAGGCCCGCCTGGAATTGCCCCAGGTATTTTTCATGCGCGTTGCCATGGGCCTGGCCCTGCGCGAAGATGACCCGAATGCCCGGGCCATCGAGTTTTACAACCTGTTGTCGTCGTTTGACTACATG
The DNA here is from genome assembly GCF_900112835.1 of Marinobacter sp. DSM 26671. Lineage (NCBI taxonomy): Bacteria > Pseudomonadati > Pseudomonadota > Gammaproteobacteria > Pseudomonadales > Marinobacteraceae > Marinobacter > Marinobacter sp. DSM 26671. The sequence continues at coordinate 105,873 of NZ_FONF01000004.1, forward strand.
GCGTCCACACCCACGCTGTTCAACAGCGGTACCCGCCATTCTCAGCTGTCGTCCTGTTATCTGACGACGGTAGGCGACGATCTTGAAGACATCTACGGCGCCATCCGTGATAACGCCATGCTGTCGAAATGGGCTGGCGGTCTGGGTAACGACTGGACGCCAGTTCGTGCGCTGGGCTCCCACATCAAAGGAACCAACGGCCAGAGCCAGGGCGTGGTGCCCTTCCTGAAAGTAGTCAACGACACCGCCGTGGCGGTCAACCAGGGCGGCAAACGTAAAGGCGCGGTGTGTGCCTACCTGGAAAGCTGGCACCTGGACATCGAGGAGTTCCTGGAGCTGCGCAAGAATACCGGCGACGAACGCCGCCGAACCCACGACATGAATACGGCGAACTGGGTGCCCGATCTGCTGATCGAGCGCATGCGCGAAGACCGTGACTGGACCCTGTTCTCTCCCAGCGATGCGCCGGATCTGCACGACCTGTACGGCAACGCCTTCCGTGAACGCTACGAGCATTACGAAGCCCTCGCAGAGCAGGGCAAAATCAAGCTGTTCAAGAAAATCCCGGCCAAGCAGCTCTGGCGCAAGATGCTCACCGTGCTGTTCGAAACCGGCCACCCCTGGATCACGTTCAAGGACCCGTGCAATCTGCGCTCTCCCCAGCAGCACCGGGGCGTGGTGCACAGCTCTAACCTGTGCACGGAAATCACCCTGAACACCAGTGCCGACGAGATCGCCGTATGCAACCTCGGTTCCGTGAACCTGGCCGCCCATATTGCCAACGGCGAGCTGGACGTGCAGCGCCTGGAACAGACGGTAAACACCGCCGTGCGCATGCTCGATAACGTTATCGACACCAACTATTACGCCGTGCCCCAGGCCCGCAATTCCAACCTCAGGCATCGCCCGGTCGGTCTCGGCTTCATGGGTTTCCAGGACGCGCTCTATCAATTGGGCCTGCCATATTCCAGCTCGGAAGCGATTGAGTTCGCTGACCTTGCCATGGAGCAACTCAGCTACTTCGCCATCCGCGCCTCGGCTTCGCTGGCGGGTGAGCGAGGCGCCTATGAGAGCTATGAGGGCTCACTCTGGCAGCAGGGCATCCTGCCGATCGAATCCATCAACCTGCTCAAGGAAAACCGCCGGGAAGGGGACCTGTCCGTGAATACCAACGCCCGGCTGGACTGGTCTCCCGTGCGCGAACTGATCGCAAAAAACGGAATGCGCAACAGCAACGTGATGGCGATCGCTCCGACTGCCACGATTTCCAACATCGTGGGTGTGTCCCAGTCCATCGAGCCGGCGTACCAGAACCTGTTCGTGAAATCGAACCTCTCCGGCGAGTTCACCGTGGTCAACCCCTCCCTGGTCCGAGACCTCAAGGCCGAAGGCCTGTGGGACAACGTGATGGTGAACGATCTCAAATACTTCGACGGCAGCGTGCAGCAGATCGACCGCATCCCCAACGAATTGAAAGCGCGATACGCCACTGCCTTTGAGATCGACGCAAGGTGGCTGGTGGAAGCCGCCGCCCGGCGCCAGAAATGGCTAGACCAGGCCCAGAGCCTGAACCTGTACATGGCCGAGCCCAGCGGCAAAAAGCTGGATGCCCTGTACCAGCTGGCCTGGGAACGTGGGCTGAAAACCACCTACTACCTGCGCTCCCTGGGTGCCACCGGCGCTGAAAAAACCGCTCCGGTTGCCGCGCCCCAGCCCCAGGTTTGCAGCATCGACGATCCCGACTGCGAAGCCTGTCAGTAACTGCTCACTTAACGATTTCGAGGCAAAACCATGCTTGATTGGGACGACGAACCAAAAACGGAATCCAAAGCGGCGCCTCCCGGCGCCCCGGCACCGGTGAACGTGGACGACAAACGCGTCATCAACGGCGAAACCGACATCAACCAGCTGGCACCGTTCAAGTACCCCTGGGCCTGGGAGTACTTCATGAACGCCAACAAAAACCACTGGACCCCCCTGGACGTGAACATGGCCCAGGACGTTCACGACTACCACCACCGGCTGACCGCGCCGGAAAAGCACGTGTACGAGAACGTGTTGGCTTACCTCACCACTTCCGACATCCTCGCCATGCGCAACATCGGCCTGGCGGTGATGGAGAAGATGAGCGCGCCCGAGCTGCAGATCTACCAGGCCCGGCAGGTATACGAGGAAGCCATGCACACCTGGGCCTACCAGCACTGCATCGAAACCCTCAACCTGGACCAGAGCGAGATCTACAACCGTTACCGCGTGGTGCCCGCCATCAACGGCAAGATCCAGATTGCCAACCGCCGGCTGGATGCGGCCATGCGCCCGGACATGAACTTGCGTAACAAGGACGACCTTCAGGAGTTCATCATGTCTTACCTGTTCTTCGCGGCGGTGTTCGAAGGCACCTGGTTCTACAACGGCTTCAGCCCTATCTTCGCCCTGCAGCGCCGGGGCCTGATGCGCGGCACCGGCGAACAATTGCAGTACATCCTTCGGGACGAGGCCATGCACTTCTCATTCGGCCTGAAAGTGGTCAACCAGATCGTGGAAGAGGAGAACATCACCTTCGACCCGAAGGCCGTGCGCGAGATGTGGGACGAATCCGAAGCCGCCGAAAGGGCCTATGCGGATTACATCCTGCGGGACCCGATACTCGGCTACTCCGCCGAGTATCACAGTGAACAGTTCCGCTTCGTGGCCAACCGCCGTGCTCGCACCGTCGGCCTGGAAGAGCCGTTCCCCGGCGCGAAGAACGTCTCGCCCTGGTTAGACGAGCAGGCCACCCTGCGCAAGGAAAAGAACTTCTTTGAAACGCGGGTGATTGAATACCAGACCGGGGCTCAGTTGGAGTGGTGAGGGCTTACTGACCGCTAGCCGAGCGGACTGCGCACCCCTGCGAAACCTTGTCCGAGGACGTGGGTATAAATTTGGGTGGTTCGCAGATCCGCATGGCCCAGTAAATCCTGAACCGTGCGGATGTCGGTTCCCCTCTTCAGGAGTTCCGTGGCAAAGGTATGTCGAAAGGTGTGGCAGCCAGCGCGCTTACCAATGCCGGCTTCTTGTGCAGCCGCGCGCACAGCCCGCTGTACAGAGGATATATGGCGATGATGGCGAGCGACATTACCAAGATTATCCGTGCTGAGCGTGGGGGAGGGGAACATCCACTGCCATTCCAGCGATTTCCCGGCATTGGGGTATTTGCGGGCGAGAGCAAACGGAAGGCTTACCGGATGCAGGAATTCCTCATCTCGCCGTCTCCAGGCCTTGCGGATGGCGTCAACATGATCGTGCAACGGCCCAAGGAGCGTTGTGGGAAGAAGGGTCGTCCGGTCTTTGGCGCCTTTACCATCCCGCACCGTTAACACCTGCTGCTGAAAATCCAGGTCCTTGATGCGCAAGCGACAGGCCTCGGTAACCCGCAATCCCGAACCATAGAGCAGGGAAGCAATCAGCCTGTCGGTTTTACCAAGCCGGTCGATAATCTGCATGGCTTCCTCGTGCGTCAAAACCACGGGTAATTTCCGGGGTTTCTTTGAGCGAATAACTTCCCCAATCTCACCGAGCGGCTTATCCAGCACCTTGTCGTAGAGAAAAACGAGAGCATTCAGGGCCTGCGCCTGAGTGGCTGCCGCGACATTACGATGGACAGCGAGCCAGGTCAGAAACTCATTGACTTCGCGGGGCCCCATATCGCGAGGGTGCTTCATTTGCTGAAAACGAATGAAGTAACGGATCCAGTACCAGTAGGTTTTTTCGGTACGGATGCTGTAATGATTCACGCGGATAACCGCATGAACCTGGTCCCGTAAGCGAGGTTGTTTTCCCTTCATGCGTCCCGGCTCCCTGCCAATACTGTTTATTTATACAGTATTATTGGTAGCGTGGATCACAGATGTCAAATGATTACATGGAAAGCCAGTTTGTAGTGGGCTAACCTGTTGTTTTATAAATTTATGGGCACTGCGTACTGTGATCCAGAAGCCGCAATAACGAAGCGGTCAAATTTCTGCAATCATGAAGCGCTCTGTCTAATTGCTGTTATCTTTAAGAAGAACTCACCACATGGAGGTTTCTATGCACATTGGACTAATCGGTGGTATCGGACCAGCCGCAACAGAGTTCTATTATCGTAACTTGGTGAAAGCCGATCAGGCATCAGATGGTTATAGTCGCATGGAGCTGACGATTTGCCATGCCCAAGCGAGCGATTTGATACGCAACATTCAGGTTGGCGATGTCGATGCGCAGGTCAGAATTTTTGAAGTACTGGCTAATCGTTTGAGCGCGGCTGGTGCCGAAGCATTGGCAGTGACGTCAATAGCTGGACATTTTTGCATTTCCGAACTGGAGAAAGTGTCACCCATTCCCATTATCGATGCGTTGTCTGGACTCGAAAGCGCATTAATTCAAAACGGCTACACAAGGGTGGGCGTATTGGGCAACAAGGTGGTCATGGAGACACGGCTGTTCGATAGTTTTCGAGAGACCGAAATCGTTGTTCCGCCTGGCGATAGCCTAAACAAAGTCCATGAAGCCTACATGAGCATTGCTGTTTCTGGTGCTGCAAACGAAGACCAAAGAGAGACCATATTCCAGGCTGGCAAGAAGATGTGTGACGAGCAAGGTGCTCAAGCTGTTGTTCTTGCTGGCACAGATCTTTTCGTGGCCTTCAATGGGTATGAATGCGGGTTCAAATACGTTGACAGTGCTTTGGTCCACATTGATGCCATTCACCGAGCTTCAATGGAAAACTCAGATAACAAATCGCTGTAGTTCGCGGCCTACGGCCGCCGGACGCCCTTTTCATTGCGGCTTTGCCTCCATTACAAGGACGCCGCTAAGCTTCGCGTTAGGCCAAAAAGGAGAGACCATGAGTATTCTGCTTTTCATACTTGGAGCGGTTGTGCTTGCTTACTGGGGCTATTGCATGAGCCAGCCTCAATGGAACCGGCCATTGGTGATTTTGAAAAATGGCGGCGTGATATTTCTTGTTGGAGTAGTCTTAGTGGTAGTCGGGTTCCTCATATAAGGAGAAAGTAATGGGTGAATTTATTATCGGCGCACTTGTGGTTTTAGTGTTGTGGTTTTTCTTCTCAACGCGATCAAAAGTAAAAGCTCACCAAGCATTCAATGCACTTGATGAGGCAGATTCGTGGTTTACTAATCATGGAATAAAGCCCTCATCAGTCCGTTTCAGTTCATACGAAGATCCTGGGTTGGCAAAGACTGCCGGGGCAACGGTAATAGTTGGCTCTGGTGATAAAGCGGATGGTAGTCATGTTGGTTTTGTCATTGAGGTCGCAGGTGGTTCAGGCGTTGTGGAGTCATCGTTAATAGAACCCTCAGGTATTGCGACGCATCATCGAACAGCATCACAGACTGCAAAAATGAATGGAATGACGCTGATCGAGGTTCTGGAAGAGATGGCACGTCAACATAGAGCAAGACATGGCGGGTAATGGCCTAACAATCGCAGTCACAGCGACGGCTTTTTCGTTGCGGCTGCGCCTTCACTACAAAGCCGCGCGTGCTGCGGGCGTTATGACCACAAGGAAGTCGAGTGAAGAAGAAGGTTTATCTGTCCATTTTTGCCAGCCTAATTTTGGCAGTGTTTGTCAGCGCCGCAGGCGGAAGTTATGGGCGAGCACTGACAGAGCACGTTAATAAAGAGGCTATTGAATTAGCGTTAGATGGCAGGTCCATATCAGATCTTTCCCGAGAAGAGGGCAATGCATTGAGGCGCTCTCCGGAATTTTTGGACCGCTTGGTCGCAGCTAAGGAAGAGGTATCTGACCAGTACTGGTGGTATTTCGCCGCGAACCTCCCCATCCAAATTTTACTAATGCTCGTCATTTGCTTGGTTTGCGGAAAATTTGTAATTCATACGGTGACTAAGCATGCGAGGCCATAACCAGGCGGTCAACCGGACGCCAAAAGCGTGGCGCTTTTGGTGCCCTCCGCTAGCGCTCCGGCGCCGGTTACCTCGGCGTTATAAATCAGGGAGTGGCCATCGATGGAGTGGCGCAAGGACGATTACCTAATCACTGACGACAAATCCAAGGTGCAGCTGGATATCGTCCACCGCTTGCTTGCTGCAACCTATTGGGGTGGCCGCCGCTCCAGAGAAATCGTAGAGCGCATGGTTGCAGGCTCCATCTGCTTCAGTCTTTACCGTGGTCCCACGCAGATCGGTTTTGGGCGGGCAGTCACCGATAGTGCTACGTTTACCTGGGTAGCGGATATTGTGGTTGAGCCCGAGTTTCGGGGCGCCGGCTTGGGGCAGTGGATCATGGAATGCTTGGTTGCACACCCGGCCATAAAGGGAACTCAAATGGTGTTGCAAACCCGCGATGCTCAAGGGTTGTACGAGAAGTTCGGCTTCTCTGGAAACAGTGCTCTCATGAGCACCAAAGTCACTGATTTATAACAAGTCGCAGCAGTACACGGCCGATGGCCGCCGGACGCCCTTTCCGTGGCTCCTTCGTCGCCACTCCAAGGCCGCCGCTGTGCTTCGGCGTTAGGGCTATCAAGGATCGATTTGACCAATGGACAAGCTTAAAGGTATTTGTATTTTAGTTCTCACCTTTTTTAGTTTTGGACTTACAGTATTTTTTATGCCTTTTCAGGTTTATGAAGTTTTTAGTGCCTTAGACTCTGAAGTTCTAGAAGCTGAAATAATTGATTCTGAATTCGATAGGTATTCCGATGTGGGTTTTAGAAACTCCTGCATCATTGAGGTAGAATTAAAAATATTATCAAGCAATGAGAATATTATTATTGGGGATGTTAAGCCAGGTGATATTTCAACATGTATTTCAAAAAAGAAATATGCCAACCTCTATCAACCAGGTGATTTTGCTATTGTATATTTATCTAAAAATGGGAAGTACTACCTTAGTTTAGGTTCATATTTTGAAGCATTAACACCTACATTCTTTAGTCTTATTTGGTTTGTTTTTTTGTATAGCTATATTAAAAGACAAAAGAAGCTCAATAACAATTCATAGACTAGCCCTAACAATTTACTCAAAAGGACGCAAAACGCTTGGCTTGTGCTCCTTCGTCGCAAAGTATAGCCAAACATTTTCCGCCTTTTAGTAAGGCGTTATGTAGTGCTGACCATGCTACAATTTCGGGATTTGAACCATGTTTAACCAAGGGTAGCCAGGAAGCTACTTTTTATTGAAAGGAACTCTCACTATGAGCAATCTGATTGCCGCCTGCGTCGGCGATATGCATGTTTGCCCGATCAAAGGGCACGGCTCCTCTCCCATCATGCCAAACGGCTCCAGCATCCTTGTTGAAGGCAAACCCATTGCCCGGGTTGGCGATGTCACCGGCTGCGGTGCGGTCATTACTCAAGGCTACCCATTGGCTCAGGCCGATGGCATGCCCGTGGCATACCTTGGCAGTCCCACGAGTCATGGCGGTTCCATTGTCAGTGGTAATCCCCGGGTCATTCTCGGCGTAGCGACCAACACCGCGCCAGTTGTCGACTTCGCCATGGCGGGTGCATTGGATGATAAAGGCCAGCTTACCCCTGCCGCTAAAGAGTTGCTGGATAAAGATCCGCAGGAATTTGTTCGCAAAGCTGCGCAGAAAGGCGCGTTGATTGATGAAGGCTTGCCGGACGAGTCACCGGAGGACTCGCCCGAAGAAGAGGAGCGCCCCAAAGTCCGGGTAGAGGCTGGCATCTTTTTCGATGGCACTGGCAATAACCGGGACAATACCCAGACGTATCAGCAGCAGGTGGACGAGTGTCTGACGGCCAATGCCGCTGGAGCTATCTCAGAAGAAGAATGCAGTAGTGAACTGTCGCAGATTATGGGTGGTAGCTACCTCAATGCTGAAACCAACGTGTCCAAGCTTGAGAACCTGTATCAGCGAACAGGTGGCCACGGCGAAAATGGCGAGACCATAGTCAGGATTTCAACCTACGTGCCTGGCGTCGGTACAAAGTCTGGTGATCCTGATGACGGTCCGAGCATGGGACTTGGCCTTGGTGAGCAAGGCATACTAAAAAAGATTGAGGAAGGCAGTAATGATTTCGCTTTCCGATTAAGCCGTGCCGTCACCGAACCCATCGACGAACTGGTCCTCGACGTGTTTGGTTTCAGCCGTGGGGCGGCAACCGCCCGGCATTTCGTCAGCCGGGAGATCCATGACACCACTGGCTCTTTATACGGCGAGTATAAAGGTAGGTTGGTCAAGGCCTTCGAGCGGGAGGGAATTCCCTGGCCGAACAAGGTTACTGTCCGTTTTCTAGGGCTATTTGATACCGTAACTGCGGTTGCAGACCTGGATAATCTCGATTTTTCTGCCCACGATGCCGATACGGGACGCATCAACGTTAACGTAAAACCGGGGCACGTCGAGCGAGCCGTGCAATTTGCTGCCCGAGATGAACGTCGACACAACTTTTCACTGAACAGCCTGCGAAACGAATCCGGAAACTTACCTGAACATTTCAGCGAATGGGTGTTGCCGGGTGTTCATTCCGATATTGGTGGCGGTTACCCGGATCGTTTTCAGGAGCGTATCGAAGTTCGCCCGCCCCTCGTGGTCAAAGGAAAGGATCGCCGCAATCCCGAAGCAAGTTTTGAGTTCTCTCGCATGTTGCAAGAGCGCGCACTGATTAAAAGTGAGGGCTGGATTGGGCCACTGAATCCGCTTGCTACGCTGGAGATAGAACAGGAGCGCCAACGTGGTTTGCCTGGCGGAGATGTCACGCTTCGCCTGTGGCTGGATCGAGAAGTTCGGGGCGAATATTCCCGAATTCCGCTTTATCTGATGCACAAGTTAGCAGTGGATGCGGGGGTACCTTTTGATGAAATCGATCCGAAAGATTCTTCCTATGCTTTACCTCAAGAGCTTGTACCCGTTGCCAGGAACCTTGCCGCCCATGTGTGGTATGGCAATGAACTGCTGATCTCCCCGGAGTCCAAGGCACTATTGAAGCAACGGTATATCCACCACTCCGATCATTACCTGACAATGTACGTGAAAGGCGCATGGCCGATTTACCCGTTTCAGCCGGCCAAATATGGTCGACGTGTTATCCATCCAAACAAGACCAAGTGATTTGAAGGGGAAGCGCTATGAAAATTCAAGGCCTTGTGCTCAGTGTATGCCTACTTTTGTTGTCAGGATGCTCGGAGCAGACAGCCTCCGAAGGATCAAAGCCAGGTCCCAACTCGACTTATCGGAGTATCGGTGTTGTGGCGCCTAGGCATTACGATGTCTGGGTGGATAAGTTTTATATTGAGTCCTTGTCAGAGGATATAGGTTGGCGTCGCCCATTTGGGATTGTCTCTTGTTGCTGGAAAAGCGCTCCGCTGTCCGGCGCTGAATGGCAAACCACCCCTGAACTGTTCCTGATACGTTGGTTTTCATTCGCGGAGCAGCAGTCCTACGAGGCTGTGATCAAGCTGGATAATCCCGACGAGATTGTGGAGAAAATGAGAGAACCCGCACCGTTTGAGAGCTTTGGTGAGATTGCAGTTCGGCCTCGGGACACGCTTGTGCTGGGGCTGGCACCTGGCGGTACTGTGGTGCTCTGGATCATGAATCGTGGGGAAAATGCCATTGAGGTTGGGCGGTACCAGGCGAAACCATACGATTACCAAAAAGAAGGAGAGGACTATACTCGCCGGACTGAAACCTACCTTGAAAGAGAGGGGGACTTCCTGCAAAAAAATGGAATACGATATGATGGTTGGTGAATGAGTACTTCTGACTAATGAGCCAAGCACCACATAACAATGCCATGCACCGGATGCCAAACCCTCCGCTTCGCTGCGGTTTTGTCACCGGTGATGGCGAGCGTTAGCACTCAGAGAGAAAATGAATGTTTGTTGCCGTTTATGAGTTTGAAATCAAGGAAGGCACAGAGACTTCATTTCGAGAAGCCTGGCTTGAAGTGACGAAAGCGATCTATGAGCACTGTGGCAGTTTTGGTTCAAGACTCCACACTTCAGACAAGCCGAATATCCTGGTTGGTTATGCTCAGTGGCCTGATCGGGAAACGTGGCAGAAAGATCGTCACGTAATCGATGAAAAATATCATAGGGCACGTAAACAAATGCTCGACTGCCTGGTTCAATCGAAAACTGTCTATGAATTGGAAGTCAGTGACGATTACTTGCGTGCCAATCTGTCCCGTAGTCCCAACCAGGACTGACTGACAGCCTTCCCCCGTTCAGCAAGACGCGCAACCTTCTCCATGCCATATCTCACATCAGGCTGCGCGTACGGCTACCCTCGTACCGTTGAACGCCGCATTGCCCGTCAACGCGTCAATGCGCCCGGAATCGGTGACGTCGTTCATGCTCACGCCGGGTTGTCCCTCGGCGATCGACATGGCGGTGTCCGGCCGGTTATGGCCCCAGCCCTGGGGCATGCTGATCACACCCTCGAACATATCGTCGTCGATTTCTACTGGCAGGTTGATGCTTCCGGAAGCCGACGTAACCGTGGCCAGTTGTCCGTCTTCAAGCCCGATTTTGAGGGCATCTGACGCGTTCATCTGCAAAGTGCACGGGTTCTTGCCTTTTACCAGCCGGTGGGAGTTCTGGGTCCAGGTATTGTGGCTGCGGGGCAGGCGGCGGCTGACCAGCGTGAACGGATAGTCGCTGGTCTCATCTGCCTGCAACAGGCCTGAGGCATCCAGGCGTTTCAGATCCTTCAGGTATAGCTCGGGGGCAATGCGGATCTTGCCGTCCTCGGTCTGGATGCGCTGCGCCAGGCAGGGCTGCAGTGGTCCCAGATCCACACCATGGGGGTTGGCTTTCAGGGTCTCCAGGCTCATGCCCTCTTTTCCGTAGGCGCCGTGTTTCAGGCCCAGATCCAGCATGGCCTCCGGCGTTACGCCATCGTCTTCCAGGCCCGTTAACTGCAGGGCCAGATCCCGCAGAATCTCCCAGTCGTGTTTCTGGCTCGGTCCTTTCTCGAACATCGGTTCCGAGAACTTGGCGGTATTGCGAACGGCGAAAGAGTTGAAGAACACATCGAAGTGCGGCACTTCCAGCCCGGTTGTGGCCGGCAGGATGATGTCGGCATGGCGGGTGGTTTCGTTCAGGTAGATATCCACCGACACCATGAAATCCAGGGCATCGAAGGCGTCTTCCAGTCGGGCTCCGCCGGGCGCCGAAAGCACTGGATTGCCGGCGATGGTGATCATCGCGCGGATCTGGCCCTCGCCCGGGGTCAGGATCTCATCGGCCAGGGTAGCCACGGGGAATTCGTTGTTGAAGTAGGGCAGTTTTCGCACCCGGGACTCGTAACGGCCATAGGAACTCGGCTTGCCCTTTTTGTCCCTGACAAGATCAAAGGCCGGCTGGGGGAACATGGCGCCACCGCGGCTATCGAAGTTGCCGGTGAGAATGTTCAGTACATTGTTGAGCCACTGGCAGAGGCCGCCGAACGACTGCGTCGAGGCGCCCATGCGGCTGTAGCAAACGGCGCTCTTCGCAGCTGACATCTCCCGGGCCAGTTCGCGGATGGCGTTAGCGGTCATACCACAGGCTGCCGCCACGGTTTCCGGGCTATAGGGTTTGACGGCCTCGACCAGTTGCTCCAGCCCGTCGATCCGGTCGTCCAGATGACCAAGGGTAACCAATTGTTCCTCAAACAGGGTGTGAACCATGGCCAGCATGAACAGGGCATCGGTTTCCGGGCGGATAAACAGGTGCTGGTCGGCCTTTCTCGCGGTCTCGGTGCGCCGTGGATCAACCACCACCACCTTGCCGCCACGTTGCTGGATGGCCTTCAGGCGTTTGCCGACGCCGGGGGCAGTCATCAGGCTGCCGTTGGAAACAATCGGGTTGGCACCAATGATCAGCATGAAATCCGTATGGTCGATGTCCGGCACCGGAATCAGCATGCCGGCACCCAGCATGTAATTGGAGGCCACGTGGTGTGGTAACTGGTCCGCCGATGCGGAGCTGTAGCGGTTATTGGTGCCCAGCGCCTTGAAGAACCGCGGCAGCATGATGGCGTTGCCGAAGTTATGGGCGTTTGGATTACCCAGATACACCCCAACGGCATCCTGCCCGTGTTCCTGCTGGATGCCGCGAAACCGCGAGGCGATTTCCTCGAAGGCAGCTTCCCAGCTGATCTCCTGCCAGCCGTCCGCGGTGCGCTTCATGGGTGCTTTCAGGCGGTCCTTGTCATTGTAGAAATCCTGCAGTGCAACGGCTTTCGGGCAGATATGGCCGTGGCTGAACGGGTCGTTGCTGTCGCCCTTGATGGACAGGATCTCGCTACCCCGATGCTGGATTTCGAGGCCACACATGGCTTCACAGATGTTACAGGTGCGGTAATGGGTCTGGGTGTCGGTCATGGCAAACACTCGGTCCGGATATTGTCGTTATTGGTACTGGCAGTGTGGCACAAGCCGGCGGAAAATCAGACGGTCATAATTCACATAAAACCGGTCAATCCCGCCAAATACTGTTTCTCTCGGTGCCTGAAAGACAGGCCGGAATTTCATCGTACAATAGCCCATGGCTAAAACCTTTTACCGTCGGGGCCCGGACCATCGAGCCGGAGCGCCGGTTACCTTTCTCGACGTCCGCCGTCGTTTCCAGTTCCGTTCCATCGAGCTTGGCCGCTGGGTCACCGAGCCGGAAAAACAGCGCAGTGCGTCGCTGTTCTACGATGCCCTGTGCGATCTGATGACCATTCTTGGCGGCACCGAGTCTCTGGTTTCCCTGCGTGGCACCCTGGCTCTTCAATATGGCATTGGCGGCCGACCGGGTGTGTCGGCCCACTACACGCCGGCCACGCGCAGCTTCTCACTGGCCAAAAATGCCGGGCCCGGCAGCATCGCCCACGAGTGGTTTCACGCCTTTGATCATTACATCGGCGAGAAACTTTTCGGCGAGGCCCACAGAGGCCAGTTTGCTTCGAAGCTCTGGCTTGGCCGTGACGACGCTGTGCGGCATCCGCTGAACGATCGACTGCAGGCCTGCTTCAAGGCGATTCTGCTGGACGAAAAAGGCGCAGAGCCCAGCGAGCTCTTCCGGTGCTCGGTGAGGGCGGACAAAGCGGCAGGAATTCAATATTTCAGCTTGCCTGAAGAGCTTTGCGCCCGGGCGTTTGAAGCGTTTGTGCAGGATGCAAACGTGAAGAACGCCTTTCTGGTGAGCGGAACCCGAGAATCCGAAGACGCAAAACTGGGGCTCTATCCGGTTGGCGCGCAACGGGAAAGAGTCAACCGCGCGTTTCACCGTTATTACACGTCTCTTGGCCGGGCGCTTCGCTTGGCAGAGGAGTAAACGTCTCCTCGGCCCGTGACTTGTCTTCCAACATCCAGCCAGGCTTTGAGATCTTCAAGTGAATTCGGTGGGCAGATCCAGTAGCCCTGGAGCATTTCCGCTCCGAGAGATTCAAGGAGGTGTGCCGATTTTTCGGTCTCAATGCCTTCGGCAACCACCCGATAACCCAGGCCCTGGCCCATACTGATGGCGGTTTCCACAATCATCCGGGCGCTGTCGCTGGACTCGATGTCCTGCAGCAGGGTGCGGTCCAGCTTTATTTCGCTGGCGGGCTGCTTCTTCAGGTAGGAGAGTGAGGAGTAGCCGGCGCCGAAGTCGTCAATTGAGAGCTTGAGCCCGATCGCCGTCAATTCATTCAGGGCTTTCAGGCCCCGGTGTGGATCGTCCATGGCCGCGGTTTCGGTGAGTTCGATGATGACCTGTTCCGCCTGTAGCTGATATCGCTTTATGCGGGTTTCAAACAGGCCAATCAGTTCTGGAGAACTGAGATCGCGAGCGGAGATATTCACTGAGATGGTCAGCTCCGGATCAATCTCGTGGAGTGCTTTGAGATCGTTCATAGCCTGATAGTAGAGCTCGGTCTGATTGTGGTGCAGTGCCTCCCGGAAGTCGGACATCAACGTCAGCCGGCTTTCGTCATAGATGTCATCCTTGCGGGAATACAGGCCGGTTTGATACGGGCCATGAGGCGCCATTTCCATGCCGACATGGGCATTGCGGATCAGCAGAGCGGCTTTCTTGCCATGTTCCGGATAGCTGGCGGCACCAAACCGGGGATTGGGCTCTATGGCAATGTTATCCAGCAACACGGGTTCCGCCAGTTGTTTGAGTGCGTTATCCAGCGACTGGAAGTCGTCTGCCGTTTTACTGACGTTCACCAACAAACCAAAACTGTCGCCAGACAGCTGATATACCCGCTCATCGTTCCCACGCGCATCGACGGTGTGATGAACCATGGGCAGGCCTGAGGCCAAACGGGTCATATGCTCTGCCATGGCCTTGAGCAAACGTTCGCTACGGTCGAGGCCCAGGGTCCGGCTGATTTCCTTGAGCTGCGTTATCCGGGTAACGCCCACCATGAAGCGCCCGTTGGGGTTTTCCCGCAATTGCTCATCCACCATCCATTCGAACCGGTTCCGGTTTGGTAGCCCGGTCACCGGATCGTGGGTCAGTGCTTCATTCAACTGGGTCTGGGCTTCGTTGCGGGCCTTCTGTTGTTTGAGGATATCGGCCTGAGCCTGGATTTTCTGTTCCCGTTCCCGGTACAGGCGGTCGGCGAGGGCAAGCGTGAGAATGAAAGCCTCGAGCCCGGAGCCGATCTGCATGGCGTACTCGGTAAAGAAATTCTCTGGCAACAGGCCCAGGGCCCGCCCCGCCGTTGCCGAGACCCCTATCGTAAGAGGTGTCCAGGCGATCGTGAAGAACACCCCGGCCCTGACACCGGCAGCCCAGGCCACAGGGCCGGCCACCAGGAGCAGCGAGAAGAATGCGAACGCGGAAACGGCCGCCACCCGGATACCGGTGTCGTAATCCAGCAGCGGCGCAGACAGGAAAAACAGCATCTCAAACAAGAGCATCGCCTGCAGGGCCCGGTACAGCCTGGGGCTGTTAGAGCGCACCTGGAGGAACTCCATGCAGAACAGTATCGAGAACATCGCCAGGAATGGCATCGACAGCAGAAGCACATGCGTGTGAAGAAACGGTGCGCCCGGGTAGATGTGCTGAAGTGTATAGCCGCGCACAGCGGCGAAGAACAGGAAGTAGCCGGAAATGGCCAGGGCGTAGAACAGGTACAGCTTTTCTCGCAGGGTCAGGAACACGGCCAGGTTGATCAGGATGATCACTGCCAGACTGCCGTAGTAGAAAAAGTGCAGTTTCTGCTCGTTGGCAGCGGCTTCGTAAAAATCATTCTGCTGCCAGATCTGCAGCGGCACCACCATCGTGCCCTGGGTGGCGACCCGGATATAAAGCGTTTTCGAGGCGTCCGGGGCTACATGGAATCGATATAGCATGTTGGGATGGTCGACATCCCTGGGGTAGAAAGAGCGGGTGTCCCCGGTGGCGAATTCTCGGAGCAGGGTGCCGCCGGAGAGCTCGTGAAACACCACGTCATCAAGCTGGGAATAGCCCAGCTCTGCAATCAGAAGCTGGTCGCGGCCGGTCTGGTTTTGCACCTCAACCCGCAGCCAGTAGGCGGAATCGGTAATCCCGAAGGTGGCCTTACCCGATGGATTGGTCTGCCAGGCGCGATCGGGAAGGGCGCGAACATCGGCCAGTTCCGCTTCGGCGCTGGCGTCTTCCCAGTACTGGAAATGGCTTTCAATCGGTTTTTCTGAGGCAAGTGTGACCGGGGCGCTATTCGCATGCGCAAACTGCGACGTGAAAGTCGCCAGACTCAGTAAAAAGATACGCAGAGCAGTGCTGAGGATCACCAACAGTAGACCCCGTTATATCGCCATCAGGCTTTTTTATTTTCCTGATCATCAGCTTAACAGCCTTTCTTCACCGGAAAAGCCGAGAACCAATATTTAATGTAGCGAAATGTCTCATATCTGCAGATTCTCCGCCTTGCCCACCCGTCCTTTTGTGCTCCCCGTAGCCCTCAAGCACCTGTCTCGATAGCGGCCCATCTGCTACGTTGAAAGGAGACATTCATTCCCAAGGAGGCCTCTATGTTCGTCGCTGAAAAAGCAACCGGGCACCTGATCGAAGTTCTGGATACACAGGCGCTGTTTGATCCCCATAGCCAGCAGGTGCGAGGCAGCCTCCATTACGGAGAGGAGGCGCAGGATCCTGAATTGTTTAAAAAAGCCGAACTCGCATTTCCCTCCGGTGAAGCGCTTCCTGTGTGCTGGACAGACCCGGATTACCGTCGCCATAGCTGATATTTGCTTGCCCTTCCTGCCGTCACAACCGCGCCATATCAGAGTGGCGCGAGGCTTCCCTGCTTTCTGATCAGGTTTGAATTCCCCGCCTCGCTTCTGTAAGATTTTTATTAATTGAACGTTCAATTAATAAAAAGCAGGGCTGATTGGTGCTGCTTTTCAACACCGGAAACAAGACGAGTAACCGAAGCCGCCATGCCAAAAGTTGGGGTCAAAGACACACGCAAGCAGCAGCTGATTGAAGCCACCATGCATTCGATTGCCGAGCTGGGCATGCAGAACACCACCATTGTGAGCATCAGCAAACGGGCGGGCATGTCCTCCGGGATTATCAGCCATTATTTCGGCGGCAAGCAGGGTCTGATTGAGGCGGCCCTGCGTTATCTGCTCGATCAACTGGGCAAGGAACTGCGGGAGCGCATGGCCAAGACCGACCGCTCCCCGGAACAGCGGCTCAATTGCATCATCGAGTCGAACTTTTCCGAGTTTCAGCGTTCTGCGCTGGCGGCCAAGACCTGGCTGAGCTTCTGGGCCCGGTCGATGCATGAGCCGGGGCTCAAGCGGCTGCAGCAGATCAACAACGCCCGGCTGTACAGCAACTTGCGATATTCCTTCGCACAGGTGCTTGAACCCGGCGCAGCGACCGAGGCCGCCCGGCAAACCGCGGCAATGATCGATGGGTTCTGGTTGCGCAGTGCCCTGAGCCTGGACCCGGCAGAGAGTTTTGAAGCCGGTGAGCGGCTCTGCAAGAAATTTGTCCACGAGACACTGGCGCAGGCAACCGCCTGAGCCGGGATTGATTCGAACGGCCCACAAGGCCTGAAGATACCGAACCGAGGTTAATTACCGACTATGTCTGCATCTCTTCCTGTTGTTCAGAATTTCGTCCATGGCCGTTTCCTGGCCAACAGCACCGGCGAAACCTTTCCCGTGGTGAACCCGGCCACGGGTCAGGTTATCTACGAAGTGGAAGTGGCGGATGAATCCGTGCAGCAGGCCGCCATTGAAAGTGCCCGTGCCGGTTTTGCCGAGTGGTCTGCCATGACTGCCATTGAGCGCAGCCGGATTCTGCTTCGGGCGGTTGCGCTTCTGAGAGAGCGTAATGATGAATTGGCTGCCGCAGAGGTGCGCGATACTGGCAAGCCCTGGCAGGAAGCAGAAGCCGTGGATGTGGTCACCGGTGCCGATGCGGTTGAGTTCTTTGCCGGCCTGGCACCCTCCATCGAAGGTAACCAACAGGACCTGGGCGGTGATTTTTACTACACCCGCCGGGAGCCCCTGGGCATCTGTGCCGGCATTGGCGCCTGGAACTACCCGATCCAGATCGCCTGCTGGAAATCCGCGCCGGCCCTGGCCTGCGGCAACGCCATGATCTTCAAGCCATCCGAGGAAACCCCCATGGGTGCGGTGAAGCTGGCGGAAATCTTTACCGAAGCGGGCGTGCCGTCGGGCGTATTCAACGTGGTGCAGGGCGCCGCCGAAGTGGGCCAGTGGCTGACCCACCACCCCGAGATTGCCAAGGTCTCCTTCACGGGAGAAGTGGCCACCGGCAAGAAGGTGATGGCAGCGGCATCCTCCACCCTGAAGGACGTCACCATGGAGCTGGGCGGGAAGTCACCGCTGATCATCTTTGACGATGCGGATCTTGAGAACGCCATTTCCGCCGCCATGGTCGGCAACTTCTACACCCAGGGTGAGATCTGCACCAACGGCACCCGGGTGTTTGTTCATGAAGATCTGTACCCGCGCTTTATCGAACGTCTGCTGGAACGCACCCGCAACAATATCAAGCCCGGCGACCCGATGAATCCGGACACCAATTTCGGCGCGCTCATCTCCGCAAAACACCGGGATCTGGTGCTCGATTACATCGCCAAAGGCCTGTCCGAAGGCGCGACTCTCAGCCACGGCGGTCGGGCCTTCGAGCCTGAGGATTCCAAGGGCGGCTATTTTGTGGAACCCACCATTTTCACCGACTGCACCGATGATATGACCATCGTAAAGGAAGAGATTTTCGGGCCGGTGATGTCGGTCCTTACTTTCCGCGATGAGGACGAGGTGATTGCCCGCGCGAATAACACGGATACGGGTCTGGCCGCTGGCGTGTTCACCAACGATATCCGTCGGGCCCACCGGGTGATTCACCAGATCCAGGCCGGCATCTGCTGGATCAACAGCTACGGCGCTTCCCCGGCGGAAATGCCGGTTGGCGGCTACAAACTCTCCGGCATCGGCCGCGAGAACGGGCGCGAAACCATTGCGCACTACACCCAGATCAAATCGGTGTATGTGGGCATGGAAGATTTGGACGCACCCTTTTAGTCGCAGGCCACACAGGAGAGCGCGTATGACAGAAAATCGATACGACTACATCATTGTGGGTGCGGGTTCCGCCGGTTGTGTACTGGCCAACCGCCTGACCGAGGACGCGCGCCACCGGGTGCTGCTGCTGGAAACCGGCGGCAGCGACAAGAGCATCTTCATCCAGATGCCCACCGCCCTTTCCATTCCCATGAAGACCAAGAAATACGCCTGGCAGTTCGAGACCGAGCCGGAGCCGTTCCTGGACAACCGTCGCATGCACTGCCCACGGGGCAAGGTGCTGGGGGGGTCTTCCTCCATCAATGGCATGGTCTATGTCCGTGGCCACGCCCGGGATTTTGACGAATGGGATTCCGAGGGCGCTACCGGCTGGCATTACCGCAACGTCCTGCCCTATTTCAGGAAGGCCGAGACCTGGGCCTTTGGCGGCAATGACTACCGGGGCGATAAGGGCCCGCTCGGTGTGAATAACGGCAATAACATGCAGAATCCGCTCTACAAGGCCTTTATCAGGGCGGGTTCCGATGCCGGTTACTTCGAGACCGATGATTACAACGGTACGCAGCAGGAAGGCTTCGGCGCCATGCACATGACCGTGAAGAACGGTCGTCGCTGGTCCACTGCGAACGCCTATCTGCGCCCGGCCATGGAGCGCGATAACCTGACTGTGGTCACCCATGCGTTGGTGCACAAGGTGTTGCTCGATGGCAAAACCGCCACCGGTGTCCGTTACGAGCAGGGCGGCAAGGTGCACGAGGCGAAAGCCGCCGAAGAGGTCATCCTATCGGCCGGCTCGATCGGCTCACCCCATCTGCTCCAGCTGTCCGGGATTGGCAAGCGTGAGGTACTGGAAAAGGCTGGTATCGAGGTAAAGCACGAGTTACCAGGCGTCGGTGAGAACCTGCAGGACCACCTGGAGTTCTACTTCCAGTACCGCTGCAAACAGCCGGTGTCGCTCAACGGCAAGCTGGATTGGTGGAACAAGCTGAAGATCGGTGTTCGCTGGATTCTCCGCAAGGACGGCCTGGGCGCCACCAATCACTTCGAGTCCTGTGGCTTTATCCGGTCCAAGGCCGGCGTCGAGTGGCCCGACCTGCAATATCACTTCTTACCGGCAGCCATGCGCTACGACGGTAAAGAAGCCTTCAACGGAGACGGATTCCAGCTGCACATTGGTCACAACAAGCCGAAAAGTCGGGGCTTTGTGCATGTGCAATCGGCCGACCCGAAACAGGCACCGACCATCCGCTTCAATTATCTGCAGCACGAGGCAGACCGGGAGGGCTTCCGGGACTGTGTGCGCCTGACCCGGGAAATCATCAACCAGCCGGCCATGGACGAGTACCGGGGAGCGGAGATCCAGCCCGGTGCCGAGGTCCAGACCGACGAGGAAATTGATGCGTTTGTCCGCCAGGCGGTGGAGAGCGCCTACCACCCGTCCTGCTCCTGCAAGATGGGCACCGACGAGCTGGCGGTGGTGGACCCGGAGACGCGGGTTCACGGTATCCGGAATCTCAGGGTGGTGGATTCGTCCATCTTCCCGACCATACCCAATGGCAACCTGAATTCGCCCACCATCATGGTGGCCGAGCGGGCAGCCGATCTGATCCGGGGCAGGGAGCCCCTGCAACCTTCTGACGCGCCTGTGGTGATGGACGACCAGTGGCAGACACGTCAGCGACCGGGACAGGCAAAGCGCGCGCTCGCATAGCGCGTCGTCATCCCACCCGGGCGTGCAACGCGCCCGGGGTTTTGCAAGCCCTCAGGATTTCCCTATCAGCGCGACGGTGTTCTGCCGTTTTCGGGCGCCCGATAGGCAAGTCCTGGGTTTGTGTCCGATTCGAAAGAAGCAGCGCTTACCAAGTAGAGGAGGAACACCCATGCTGTTCATTGCAAAGAAACAAAGTAACCGGAGGACCTTATGACACTCTGGTTATCTGCAGGTCTGATCTTCACCTTCGCCGCCATTGTGCTGATCCTGTACAAATGGTGGGACATCCAGTGCATCGGCGTAACGCCGGTACGAACCTTCACCTTTATCGCCATCCTGTTCACCTCAGGTCTGGATGTGGGGCTGATCATGTTCCCGCTGACCGAGTTCGGTGGCTATGGCGATCTGTCGGCAAGCCCGGAGTACGGCTTTGCCAATCCGCTGGCTATCGAATTCGGGTTCTGGGCGTTCCTGATCTGGGGCTTCTATTTCCTGACCTGTTTTTACTTCGCGATCATTGAGCCGCGGGTGCAGTTCTTCGAGATTCCGTTGGTGAAGGTCGTAAACAACGTGGTAATCATCGGAACCTGTGCGTTTACCGCCTATCTGCTGCTGGTGAATCTGCCCTGGTACCTGCCCATGCTCGGTGATGGCGAATCGGTGGTACCAGCGTTCTACTTCATTGTATTTGCCTCGATTGCGCTGGCGGTCTATTCCAGCTCCAAGATCAAATATGTGCGCATCCTCAGTCTGGGCTCGAGCCTGTTGTTTATTGCCCTGATCGTGGGCATGTGGTTCCGGGCGTTCGTTATGGGTGCGGGCTCACCGGCAGACTTCTTTGGCACCGCCGGATTGATCGGCGAGTACTTCGCCAACATCCACCAGTTTGCCCTGCCGATCAACGACTACCACGAGTTCTACCTGTTCTGGTGGTTTGCCTGGAGCATCATGATTGGCCAGTTTACCGCGCGTTTTGTGAGCGGTATCCGTACCTGGCAGCTGTTGATTGCCATGCTGGTGGTACCGTCCATCGCCATTGGTGTCTGGTTTACCGTGCTTTACCACTACCACGCGGAAGGCCTGCAGATTGCGGCGTTCACCAATCTCGCCATGATTTCGGTGGGTGTGTTGATGGTGGTGAACTCGCTGGATTCATTGATCCGGCTCTATACCGACAACCTCAATCTCACTGCCCAGCGCCTCGGGCGGGTGAACTATGTGGTGTTCAATTTCCTGGCGATGGTTGGTCTGACCATGCTGTTCCAGCTGGATTTCCTGCGGATTCAGTGGGTTGGCGCCCTGGTGATTGCACTGTATTTTGGCTGCTTCGTCTATATCCTGGCGAACAAGCGGGCAGAAGTGGCTGCCATTAAAGCGTCACCGAAAGAAAATATTCTGGACTTTGGAAAGATTGAACTGGCTGGTTAAGACCCCATAAACGGGGTGGCGGAAAAATTCCCTTCAGAAGCCAGGGATAGGTTTTTTCTATCCCTGGCTTGGGAATTATCAATTTTATCCGCACCGCCGATATCCGTACTGTGGGCGCCACAAATTCATTAACTTATGAATCCATCAACAAGGAGTTCTTTAATGGGCATCATTAACAGCGAGATCAAACCGTTCAACGCTACCGCCTTCAAAAACGGCGAGTTCGTTGAAATCAGCGAAGCAGACGTGAAAGGCAAGTGGGCGGTATTTTTCTTCTACCCGGCCGACTTTACCTTCGTGTGCCCGACCGAGCTGGGCGACGTGGCTGACAAGTACGAAGAGCTGCAAAAGCTGGGCGTTGAAGTATTCTCCGTGTCTACCGACACGCACTTCACCCACAAGGCATGGCACAGCAGCTCTGAGACCATCGGTAAGATCAACTACTACATGGTTGGCGACCAGAACGGCACCATCACCAACAACTTTGGTGTGATGCGTGAAGGTCAGGGCCTGGCAGATCGCGCTACCTTCCTGATCGATCCGGACGGCGTGATCCAGGCGATGGAAATCACTGCTGAAGGTATCGGCCGTGACGCAGACGACCTGATGCGCAAAGTGAAAGCCGCTCAGTACGTTCGCAAGAATCCTGGCGAAGTATGCCCGGCCAAGTGGAAGGAAGGCGAAGAAACGCTGACTCCGTCACTGGACCTGGTTGGCAAGATCTAAGCTCTCCTGACGGAAAGCTTGGTTACAAAAAACCCCGGAAAATCCGGGGTTTTTTATGTCTGATGAAAAAGTGAGGTTCAAAGAGCCTCTAGGATGGTTTCGGCGCTGGTCTGGTCCAATCCCTGGGCGTCGATATTCAGCAGCTCGACCTTGCCGTCGTTCACGATCATGGCGTAGCGCTGGCTACGAATGCCCATGCCGTTCGCAGTCCGATCCTGGGTCAGATCCAGAGCCTTGGCGAACTCTGCCACGCCATCGGCCAGCATGACGATTTCTTCGGCGTTGTGGGCCTTGCCCCAGGCGTCCATTACAAACGCGTCGTTTACTGACGTGCAAACGATGCTGTCGATGCCTTTGGCCCGCAGTTTGTCGGCATTTACCACAAAACCGGGTAAATGGGCGGCTGAACAGGTGGGGGTAAACGCGCCGGGTACAGCAAACAGAACGGCTTTCTTGCCGGCAAAGAGTTCACTGGTACGGACTTTCTCAGGGCCTTTTTCGCCCATTACCTGAAGTTCGATGTCTGGCAGGGTATCACCCGGCTGAATTGGCATTGCTGTGGTCTCCGCTGTTGTCCTTGTTGAAATAGTCGGCACCCCGGGCCTTGAGGCGATAGAACTCTTCAATTACGCCGGCCATCGCCTCGGCACAGTACGGCCGCAGACCACTTAATACGAGCCGTTTGGTCACTTCGCCCACTGGTTTGTGATCGGCGGTCAGACGGTATTCCAGGAGAACGTTACCCCGTTTACCGGCTGCCTCCAGGGTGGCGTTGTGCAATTCCAGCCCGGGCGAGGGCAGATCCAGATTCTCCAGGGCCAGGCTCATGCTCTCGTACATCACCATTGGGCGATCAGGATTGAACATCACCCCGTTAGACTCCATTAAAGGTTTCAGGGTATGGGGGAAGTTCTTGCCGGAGGCCGCCACATAGGCACGGGTGATGGTCTCGATCAACTCCTCATCCCGGGTTGTCGCGCCACTGCGGGCCACCTCGATATAGACTTTGCCGGCGTCGTCACAGACTTCAATGGTGTTTTCGGTTTCAACGAACTTGAGCGGCACATTCTCTCCAAGCAGGCTGCGGAACCGGAAGGTCATGTTCTCCGACAGCCCGAACCGGGCGAGCACAATGGCGAAAAGCAGGTCTCCTGGAACGCAGAAACGGCGGGCATCCGGGTCGTGGATGGGATTGAAATCCCCCGCGATTTCCTTGGCGAACTGGCTTGCCTGCAGGGCGGAAATTACGACGTGTCCGTCCTGGACGGAGTGGAAACGGTCTAGAAACATGCGTTGCCTATTCTGGATACCAGAGAATGATGTTGCGACGATATGACAACATCATACTGCGGCAGGCTTTCGGTGGATATGCGCTATTGGTCAAGCCCCAAGCAGCGGTGAATCTGGAGGTATAGCAAAGCCCTATCAAACAGTTTGGGTCAATTAATTTGAGCATTGAGTGGCGGGGCCGTATTGTTGCACCAACTCAACTTAACCACCGTATTTGATTCAAATACTTAGTTCCGAAATTTAAAGGAGAAGTCAGACTATGTTGGATGCCAATATCAAGGAACAGCTCAAGGCCTACATGGACAAGCTGCAGCAGCCGATTGAGCTGGTCGCGGCCTATGACGACAGCAAGAAATCCCAGGAACTCCGGGAGTTGCTGGAAGAGCTGGAGCCGATGTCTTCCAAGATCAGTCTCCGCACTGAAGAATCCAATGACGTGCGTCGTCCGTCCTTCGCCATTAACCGTGTAGGCACTGATATTGGCGTTCGCTTTGCGGGCATCCCCATGGGCCACGAGTTTACTTCCCTGGTGCTGGCCCTGCTGCAGGTGGGTGGCCATCCTTCCAAGGCGTCCCAGGATGTGATCGAGCAGATCCAGTCTCTGGAAGGCCGGTTCGAGTTTGAAACCTACTTTTCCCTGTCCTGCCAGAACTGCCCGGACGTGGTTCAGGCCCTGAACCTGATGAGCGTGTTGAACCCGAACATCACGAACACCTCGATCGATGGGGCCCTGTTCCAGGATGAAGTGGAGCAGCGCGAAGTCATGGCGGTTCCCAGCGTTTACATGAACGGTGAGCCCTGGGGCCAGGGCCGTATGACCCTGGAAGAAATTGTTGCCAAGCTGGACACCAGCTCCAGCGAGAAAGACGCCGAGAAAATCAATCAGAAAGACGCCTTTGAGGTCCTGATCATTGGTGGCGGCCCGGCTGGCGCTTCTGCTGCTATCTACGCTGCGCGGAAGGGCATTTCCACCGGCATCGCGGCCGAGCGTTTCGGTGGCCAGGTGGCTGACACCATGGGCATTGAGAACCTGATTTCCGTACCCTACACCGAGGGTCCGAAACTGGTGGCGGCCATGGAGCAAAACGTCAAGGAATACGACGTGGATATCATGAACATGCAGCGCGCGGAGAAGCTGATCCCGGCGTCACGCCCGGGCATGCTCCACCAGGTAAGGTTGGAAAACGGTGCCACTCTCAAAGCGCGCAGCCTGGTGCTGTCCACCGGTGCCCGCTGGCGCCAGATGGGCGTTCCGGGAGAGGAAGAGTACCGCAACAAGGGTGTGGCCTACTGCCCGCACTGCGACGGCCCCCTGTTCAAGGGCAAGCGCGTGGCGGTAATCGGTGGAGGTAACTCCGGTGTCGAGGCAGCCATCGATCTGGCCGGTATCGTGGGCCATGTAACCCTGATCGAATTCGGTGCCGAGATGCGTGCTGATGAGGTGTTGCAGAAGAAACTGCGGAGTCTGAAGAACGTGGAGATCATCACGTCAGGACAGACCACCGAGATTACCGGGGAGAATGGCAAGGTCAACGGTCTGAATTACACCGACCGCAACTCCGGTGAGCAGCATCACATCTCCCTGGAAGGTGTGTTTGTACAGATCGGCCTGGTGCCCAACACCGAATGGCTGAAGGGTGACATCGAACTCAGCCAGCACGGCGAGATCATCGTTAACGACCGCAACGAAACCTCCATTCCGGGCGTTTTTGCAGCGGGCGACGCGACGACCGTGCCTTACAAGCAGATCGTGATCTCCATGGGCGAAGGTTCCAAAGCCGCCCTCAGCGCCTTTGACTTCCTGATCCGCAATTCTGTGGACGAGAGCGAAGACGAAGCGGCGTAATCGACTTAACGCCGCCTGATGAGAGAGAAAGGCACCGGAGCAATCCGGTGCTTTTTTCGTTTCCGCTGAACATTCCCTCCCGAACTGAGACATTGGTTACGGATCTAGGCTTGTCTGTTACACGACAGCTCGGTAGCTTAGGCCCCGCGAAAGCGAACGTTGCCAGATCGTCCAGAGGGTTGTTCATTACATGAAGTCCTTTCCAGCCCGCTTCCTCATCGGTTTCCTGCTCCTGTTTACAGTTCCTTTGGCAGACGCCGGCACCCGACCAAGCGTTGTTTTTCTTTCCCCGGACGACTCCCGGTTCTGGCAACTGGTGGCCGGTTTCATGGAGGCAGTAGCGGAGGATCTCGAGGTAGACCTGGAGGTTCAGTACGATCGGGAGAGTCATCGATTCAGCTATCTTCGCATGGCGAAGGACGTATTGGCCCGCGAAGAAAAGCCCGACTATCTGCTTTTCATGTGCAAGGAGCATGTTACCGAATCCATGCTCAGGCTCGCGGATGGGGCCGGTGTAAAGACGTTTACCTTCAATACCGATGTGCCTGACGCCGCTCGAGCCAGCATCGGTATGCCCCGAAGTGTCTTGTCGGGCTGGCTCGGCCATCTTTCGCCGGACAATATTGCCGCCGGCCGTTCTCTGGTAACGCTGCTGGGCAAACAGGCCGAACAATTGGGGCTGGCCTCCGGCCCCAGTATTCCCATGGTCGCCCTCTCGGGAACCCTTGATTCCTCTGCCACCAAGGACAGGAATGGAGGGTTGCTGGCGGCTGCAATCCAGCAGCGCAGCGAGCTTATGCAACTGGTGTATGCCAACTGGAGCGGCACGCTGGCCCGTGAAAAAACGGAGGTCCTGCTGAAGCGCTATCCGAATACTGTCTCAATCTGGAGCGCGAGTGATGGCATGGCACTGGGCGCGATTGAAGCCGCTCGAAATGCCGGCCGGACGCCGGGCAAAGATCTGTTGGTGGGCGGCGTAGACTGGGAACCTGAGGCCCTGGAAAGTATCCGGCAGGGGGAGTTACTGGTCAGTCTGGGCCGACATTTCATGGGCGGTGGACTTGCCTTGCTCCTGCTGCATGATTATCACCATGGCCAGGATTTCGGAGATATGTCACCGGACTATGTTTTCCGCTACAAGCTGGAACCTGCAACCCGTGAAAATGTTGAGCGGGTGCAGCGCATTATGGACTCGAAGAATTGGAGCGCCATTGATTTTAGGCGCTTCAGCCGCATTGGTGAGACTGAGACCGGGAAAACAGTGCCCGATTCTGATGCCGTGCTGGATGCGATCAGTGGGGCGCTGGCAGGGCAGAGAGCAGACACCGTAGCGAGGAGAGAATAAGGTCTTCCTGGATTCGAGCAGGCTCTAGGGGCTCGATATATCCTGCACCAGACTGCCTTTCGGAGCTTCAGGCTCCTCTTCTTCGGCAAAGAGATGACTGTAGGCCGCCCGGACACCAGAGACGATAAACTCATGGGGCACGTCGTCGAACAGGCCGTGGTCGTTCACATATTCCATGTGCGCGTGGCCATCCTCGGTGTACTCCTGGAACATGGAATCGTGCACCCCATCGAATTCCAGCGGCCCCACCTTCATCAGCTCGCACAGTTGCCGATTGAACGCCGGCGTCGCCTTCACCCATTGGCCATTCAGGAACAGCTCGATATACCCGTGCATACGGAAAATGTCCGACCGCAGCCATTCGATCAGTTTCGGGCTTGAAAGATGGTTGCGTACATCGGCCAGGCCGAGGCGGCTGGGAACGCCAATCGAGCGAGCTGCCGCGCCCAGGAGAACCGCCTTTGGGATGCAGTAGGTTTCGCCGCTTTCCAGAGCGTAGCTGGCACTGAACGTGTTGGCATCGGTCCGGAATACGTAGGGGTTGTAGCTGATGCTGTCACGAACAGCGAGATAGAGCGCCTTGATCTGCTCCACCGGCTCATCAGGAACTCCCTCCAGCTCTGACTCGATCCAGGCCTGCAGCCGGGGATGGTCATAGTCAAAAAAAGCGGTGGGCTGGAGATAGCGTTCCATAGTCATCAGTCCGGTCTCGGGATCAGACTCTGATCGTGCTCAATTGGCAATGCACAGGCAATGGCGGTTTCCGCCAGAACGATTGGGGAAAGTGCTCAGAGCATGGGGTTTGCAGTCTAAAGGTCCCGCATTAATTCGTAGGTGCACATATTCACCGCTGAGGCCAGGTTCAGGGACTCGATCTGCCCCTGGCCTTGAATGCTGTACGACACCGCCTTCAATTGATTGAGGGCCTCCCGCGGCACGCCCCGGGCCTCGTTGCCGAACAGATAACAGTCGTGTTCCCTGAAGCCCCGGGATGCCATCGAACCGCCATTGAGGTCGAGGCAGGCCAGGCTCTGGTATCGGTCGGGAAGGCTTGTCAGAGCAACGTCGGTTTCAAGAGGGACGTGAAAGAGCGCCCCCATGCTGGCTCGCACTACCTTCGGGTTGAAGGGGTCGACACTGCCCGGGCTCAGCAGACACCGGAAACCGCCGAACCAGGCGAGGGTGCGCAGTATCGTACCGAGGTTGCCGGGGTCCTGAACCTCATGCAGGTAAATCGTTTTTTCGCCGGGCACCGGTTCCGCCGGGCGCTCCGGCATGGGCACCACCGCCAGAATCCCCTGGGGTGTTCGGGTGTCGGCGAGCTGTGCCATCTGGCGATCGCTGATGACATGGGTTCTGAACGGGCTCTGCCAGTGCTCATAGGCTCCGGTGACGTAAAGTTCCGAGGCCGTCAGAGCGGGTTGGCGGTCGGCGGCTTTCTGCAGCTCGAGAACCAGGTGTTCGCCCTCAACCAGATAGTGGCCAAACGACTGCCGGTATTTTTTCTGGTGCAGCTTTTTGATGTCGGCCAGATTCACGAGGGGAGTCTCCGGTGAGGTGGGCTTGGTCGGTTCTGAAAAATCACAGAATGCTGGCCGGATTGTACGTGTGGCCAGCGCGGTTGTCAGGGTTTTGCCGCGGCCCGGCGCGGCACGTACAATAAGCGCTTGGCTTTCCCGTTCTGAAGAGACCCCATGGCCCGATCCAAAAGCAGTAACCGCTGGCTCGAAGAGCACGTCAACGACCCCTTCGTGAAGCAGGCGCAGGTGGATGGCTACCGCTCCCGTGCCAGTTACAAGCTACTTGAGATCAACAAGAAGGATCGGCTGATCCACCCCAATATGGTGGTGGTGGATCTGGGCTCTGCACCTGGCGGCTGGTCTCAGGTGGCGGCCAAACTGGTGGGCCATAAGGGCCGTGTCATTGCCTCAGATATCCTCCCCATGGACGCCATTGCCGGCGTCGATTTCATTCAGGGCGATTTCACTGAGAACGACGTGTTCGAGTCGATCATGGCCACCCTGGGTGATGACCCGGTGGACGTGGTGATTTCCGACATGGCTCCGAACATCAGCGGCGTGACCGTGGCCGACCAGGCCTCGTCCATGTATCTCGTCGAACTGGCCCTGGACATGGCAAGCCAGGTGCTCAAGCCCAAGGGCAGCTTCCTGGCCAAGGTGTTCCAGGGCGAAGGGTACGATGAGTACCTGAAATCGGTCCGCGCTGTCTTCGACCAGGTTGTGGTGCGCAAGCCGGATTCCTCCCGCTCCCGCTCCCGGGAAGTCTACATTCTCGGCAAGGGCTTCAAGGGCTGATTCAGCCTGCAGCCCTGTCGAATCCCTGCATGACGTTCACCGCATTCACGCCGATGGCGTCGACGTCGTAACCGCCTTCCATGGTAAATACCGTTGGTAGTCCAAGCCGGGCGAGACGTTGGCCCAGGGTCAGATAATCGCCGGAGGTCAGCTTGAAGAACGAAAACGGGTCCTCTTCGAAGGTATCGACACCCAGGGCAACGACCAGGGCGTCTGGCTGGAATGACTGGATCCGCTCGCAGGCGGTTTCCAGACCCTGACTCCAGACACTGTAGGGCGTGTTTGGCGGGTAAACCATGTTCAGGTTGTAGCCCTCACCGGCGCCCTCGCCAATCTCGTCTTCAAAGCCCAGAAAATGGGGAAACACCAGATCCGGATCGCCATGCAGGCTGATGGTCAGCACGTCGTTGCGATCATAGAAGATTGCCTGGGTGCCGTTGCCGTGGTGGAAGTCCACATCCAGCACCGCGACCTTGCCATAGCCCTGGTCACGAAAAGCCTGAGCCACGATGGCGGCGTTGTTGAAGAAACAGTACCCGCCGAACAGATCGGCATGGGCGTGATGTCCGGGTGGGCGGCACAGGGCAAAGGCAGCGCGCTCGCCTCCGGCCACCAGTTTCTGGGCGGTCAGGGCCACATTGGCGGATGCCCGGGCGGCTTCCCACGTACCATCCGAGATCGACGTCTCCGCCGCGAAGCTGTAATAGCCCAGCCGGCCGTCGATGTCCCTGGGCAGCCGATGGCGCATGCCGCGACCCGCCCAGACCGCCGGGATGGCTTCACCCGGTTTGCCGGCAGCCAACCATTCCTGCCAGCAGGTTTTCAGGAACGCCACGTAATCGGCGGTGTGTACCCGTTTGACGGGCTCCAGGCCATATTCTTCCGGTTCCAGAATCTCTCCCAGCGCCTGTTCTTTCACTCGTGCCAGGATGGTTTCGGCACGGGACGGCTTCTCGTGAGGCTCGATCAGCAGTCCGCCATCCAGTTCGGTTTTGACGTGTCGGCGGCTGTGCAATGGAGAGAATACGGTTTTCATGGTCTTGAGTGGTCCTTGCTGAATGACGTGAGCACTTTGGCACAGGGAGCTTGATGGCTCAAAGGCCCTGATTGTGGCAGGCTGAAACCTTTTGCGGGCAGAGGGGATTACCGATATGGCGACGAGCGACAGGCCGGTAAAGGATGATTGATCTGATCGCGGACATGACCCTCGCCGAGGTTCTGGGCCAGGTGTGCGGTCTTGTAGCCCTGGGTTTCTGCATTGCCGGCTTCGCGAACAAGAATGACGACCGGTTGATGGTGCTGCTGATCTCCGCCAACGTTGCGTTTGCCTTGATGTTCGCGTTCTTCGAGAGCTGGACCGCCTCGGCACTGACCGTTCTGGTGATTGTGCGCATTACTTTGGCGCGCAAGTACCAGGGCAACTGGCCTATTATGCTGGGCATGCTGGCGGTAAACCTGGTCGTTGCCTGGGCGACCTGGAAATCCATCACCGATGTATTCCCCCTCGCCGCCGCCGTTTTCGGCACCGTGGGCATGTTCATGCTCAGGGGTATTCCCCTGCGAATCGTGCTCGGGTTTGCTGCCCTGGCCTGGATGCTCAACAACATCGTTATCGGTTCCGTGGGTGGAACCCTGGCAGAAGGCATGGTGCTGGTCACCAACATCATCACCATCATCCGGCTCTATCGGCTGCAGAAGAAATACCCCGATTTCACGCCCGGGAGTTGAACGGCGCTGCGGGTCGGCGGTTTCGCATCTCGAGACTGACTGAAACAACCAGGGGCAGGGACCACTTTGGCCAATTCCCGACCAGCGCAGCCTGAGCTATCTTGATTCCAGGCCATTGATTATAAAAAGCGGACTGGAATCCGAGAGGACAGGCAATGAGTAACCAGCATTTCGATGTACTGATCATCGGCGCCGGCGTTTCCGGTATTGGCATGGCGTGTCATCTGAAAAGTGAGTGCCCGGGGAAGTCATTTGCCATCCTTGAGCGCCGACAGTCCCTGGGTGGCACCTGGGACCTGTTCCGTTACCCGGGTATCCGCTCGGATTCCGACATGTTCACCTTCGGCTACAACTTCCGCCCCTGGACTGGTGGCAAGGTGCTGGCGGATGGTGCGTCGATCAAGAATTATGTGGCGGAGACCGCGAGGGAACACGACGTTGAGCGCCATATTCGCTTTGGCCTGGCCGTCAAAACGGCGGACTGGTCGGGCGTCGACAAATGCTGGAAGCTCACGGCCCTGAACGAAGAAACCGGGGAAACCGAGCACTACACCGCCAACTTCATGGTCGGGTGTACCGGCTACTACAATTATGATCAGGGCTACAAACCGGACTTCCCGGACGAAAGTGATTTCCGTGGCCAGATTGTGCACCCGCAGCACTGGCCGGAGGATCTCGACTATACGGGCAAGAAGGTGGTGGTCATTGGCAGCGGGGCAACCGCGATCACCCTGGTGCCGACCATGGCGGAGAAGGCCGCGCATGTAACCATGCTCCAGCGCTCACCCACCTATCTGATGCCGTTGCCCTCCACCGACAAGCTGACTCTGGCCCTGCAGAAAATATTGCCCGAGAAAACCGCCTACCGGCTGACCCGGGCCCGGAATATTGCCATCTCCCGTTTTCTATACCAGCGTTCCAGAAAGAGCCCGCAGTTCATGCGTCGGCTTTTCCTGAGCATTATCAAACGCAAGGTGGGCAACACTGCTGACATGCGGCATTTCACCCCGGATTACAATCCCTGGGACCAGCGCCTGTGTGTGGTGAAAGACGGGGATCTTTTCCAGGCCATGAAAGCGGGCAAGGCCTCCATCGCCACCGATCATATTGACCGCTTCACAGAAACCGGCATCCGCCTGAAATCGGGCGAGAAACTGTCTGCTGACATCATCATTCCGGCCACCGGCCTGGATATCCAGATGCTGGGAGGTATCCGGCCGACCGTGGATGGCCAGGAAGTGGTTATGAAAGACAAAGTCATCTACAAGAATGTGATGGTGGAGGGCGTACCCAATGCCGGCATGATCTTCGGGTACACCAACATCTCCTGGACCCTGAAGGTGGATATTGCCGCCGAGTATCTCTGCCGGCTGATGAACCTGATGGACAAGCGTGGCTATCGCACCGTGGTGGCCCGGGACACCGAAAACAGTCGCGGCGACGACACCGTCCTGGGGTCCCTCAATGCCGGCTACATCAACCGCGCCGCTGATCGTCTCCCCCGCCAGGGCACTCACGGGCCCTGGAAGTCGTCCCAGAATTATCTCAAGGACGTCGAAATCCTGCGATTCGAGCCGATTGAGGATGGCTATCTGGAATTCGATGGAAAGCGGACCCACGCGAGCCACAAGGAATCCGGTGGTTTCCTGCGGCCCCTGCGCTCGGCCCTGTTCGGAACCTGATCACTCAAAAGCCGAACGTATGACATCCCGGTAGTTGCGAATGCGCTGCACGTAATGCACCGG
This sequence comes from Marinobacter sp. DSM 26671, assembly GCF_900112835.1. NCBI lineage: Bacteria > Pseudomonadati > Pseudomonadota > Gammaproteobacteria > Pseudomonadales > Marinobacteraceae > Marinobacter > Marinobacter sp. DSM 26671. The sequence goes on from NZ_FONF01000004.1 coordinate 138,485, forward strand.
CTCATAGCCTCGGGCGTATCCGTAGCGGGTGCTGGGGTAGTATCGCTTGTCGGCTTTCAGGGGTAGCACCTCGGTCATATCCTGCCAGGAGTCCGGATTCTTGTTCAGGTTCCGCGCCAGTTCCCGGGCATCCAGCAGGTGCCCACGGCCGATGTTGTAGCTTGCCAGCGCCAGGAAGGTGCGGTCCGGCTCAGGAATAGTCTCTGGCAGGCGGCGGTGACGGTCGGCCAGATAGCGGGCGCCACCATCAATAGCTGCATCGGGATCGAGCCGGTTGGTTACACCCAGAGATTCGGCGGTTCGTCGGGTCAGCATCATGATGCCCCGGACGCCGGTGGGAGATTTTGCTGCCGGGTCCCAATGGGACTCCTGGTAAGACAGGGCGGCCAGAAGGTCTGCGGGCATCCCGGTTTTGGCCTCGGCTTCCCGGAATTCATCAATGAACTCGGGTAGCCGATCCTCAATCCGACGGTTCAGTGCCCGCAGATCGACAAAATCGAAATCACCGATGTAGGAATAGTAGCGGTTTTCCATCAGGCCGATGGCTTCATCGCCATCCACGCTGTTTATCCACTCGTGGGCATCCGAGCCAAGATCTTCCGAGCCCATGGGCAGGTACCAGCCCAGATTCCGGCCTTCTGTGAGCGTCATTGCCACTTCCAGATGCGGGAAGTGCCGGCGCATTACCTGAACAATGTTGGAATCGGCCACGGTGCAGCCGACGTCCTGTTCCGCGACATCCGAGAGAATCACTTCTGTGGTGCGGTCTGCATCTTCCCGAAACCCGATGCCCGGGTGTTGCTCATTGAGCTTGTTCAGGGTTTCGGCATAGCTGGAGCCGGCAGTCACGACAATATCGGTGCCCGGGATGTCTTCGGGCTTCCGGGGCATGGGGCGTGCATCGCGATGGCAGACCAGTTGTTCGGTAATCTCGGTGTGGGCCGGGCCCCGGGCGAAACGCTCATCCCGGGAGGCCAGATGGGTCAGCCCGGCTGCCGCCAGGTGGGTATTGCCGGATTCCAGCGCAGCCAGAACTTCGCTGGTGGATTCCAGCATGGTCCATTCCACCTCCCAGCCACGCTGTTCGGCGTAGGCGCTGATCAGCGCATGCTCGGGACCGACAGGATTTTCGTGGCGATCCAGGTAATAGGTGGTGGAGCCATTGCGGGTGGCGACCTTGAGAGTCCCGGTTTCCGACGGTGGTTTGAGCTCTGCTGTCGGCTGTGTTGTCGTCTGTTGGCTGTTATTTTCACTGCAGCCGGCGAATACGAGCGGCAGGATAAGAATGCCGGGGGCGAACTTCCATCGGGACATAGCGAGGAATTTCCTGTCTTTTAGGATGATTTCTACGTATAAACGCGTATCTCCTGTAAACCATACTCCTGAATTCCGGAATTGGATCCCCTTTTGGGCCAACAAGGCCCATGAGGATCTCAAGTATCCCGCCAGCGGAGAATGTGTCAGGCTTACCGACCCCTTCCTTATTACAGATCACAGGCGATCGTTGTATGGCCTCCGGTAGAAAAAGTAGAAAACGCGCTCTCTGGCATCCCGCTTTTTGGGGGGCCTGGGCTCTGGTCTTCCTGCTCTGGCTTTTCTCATTTCTTCCCATGGGACTGAAGCAGCGCTTTGGTCGCTGGCTGGGCAGGCTGCTTTCCAGAAAAATGCGATCCCGGGCCAGGGTTGCGGACGCCAATCTCGCCGCCTGCATGCCGGATCTGGATGAAGCAACCCGTCGCCAACTGGTTGAGGATGCCTTTGTGGCCTCGGCGCGTGGCGTTCTGGAAAGCGTTCATGCCTGGTGGCGGGATATGACTCCCTATTGCGAAAGCGCCTCGGTATATGGCACCGAGCACCTCGAAGAAGCGAAACGACGCGGCAAGGGTGTGTTGCTGATCGGTGGTCACTACAGTATTTTTGATTTTGCACTGCCCTTGATTGCCTGCAAGCTCGAGAAGCCGGGTTACATGTATCGCCCCAACAACAACCCGGTGATCGACCGTATGATCGAACGCGGCCGCCGACGCCATTTTGGTATCCGGCCCTTCACCAAGCGTCAGATCAGACCCATGTTGTCGTTTCTTAAGGAAGGGGGGCAGGTCTGGTTCGCCTGTGATCAGGATTTCGGCAACAAGTCGGAGGTGTTTGTGCCCTTTTTCGGGGTCAGTGCCGGCTGTATTACGTCGCCGAGCTACATTGCCCGGGAATCCGGCGCCGCCGTTATCTGCGTGAGTCACCTGCGAATGCCCGATGGCAGTTACCGGGTGGTGTTCTCTCCGATTCAGGAGTCCTTTGGCGAACATCCGGAACAGGACGCCAAAGTCTGGAACGGTTTTATTGAAGCCACTGTTCGTGAGCAACCCGATCAGTACCTCTGGCTGCACAAGCGATTCAAGAGCAGGCCAGAAGGTGCGGCAACGATATACTGAGGCGCGTTCATGCGTAACGCCTGCCTCTGTTCTATCCTGAAAACTTCAACAAACCCTCTGGAGGATACTATGCGCTGCACTCTCAGACTGGTTCTGGTGGCATCGGCTCTGCTGTTCGCCACGCTCACCCATGCCGCAGATGGACTGGTCGCGATCAAAAGCAGTCACGATGTAAAAGCCACGGCCGACAAACTCGAGTCTGTGCTCAAAGAGAAGGGCATGACGGTCATGGCTCGCGTTAATCATCAGCAGGGCGCGGAAAAAGCCGGTCTGGAATTGCGTCCGACCGAAGTGGTTATTTTCGGCAACCCCAAAGTCGGCACACCGCTGATGCAGTGCGCCCAGAGTGTCGCCATCGACCTGCCCCAAAAAGCCCTGATCTGGGAGGATGCCAACGGAGAGGTGTGGCTGGGTTACAACGACCCGCAATACCTCAAGAGCCGCCATGGCATTGAGGGGTGCGATGAGGTGCTCGGAAAAGTAAGCGGCGCACTGGGAAATTTTGCCAAAGCGGCAACCCGGTAGATAAAAACGCCATGCGGTTAACGGGCACAGCGGGCCTGGTTCACTGGTCGGGTCCGCGGATCTTTTCCAGGCCCCTGGCCAGTGTTGCCCGTGACAGCTCGCCCATGTGGGAATCGATCAGTTCGCCCTGGGCATTGTAGAAAAGCGTTGTTGGCAAGCCATTGCTGCCCACGGCGCGTGCCAGCTGGGCCTGATCGTCCCGGTAAAGGTTGTTCAGGTTCAGGCGGTTTTCCTCAAGAAAGGAACGGATGGTCTCGGGCTGTTCCCGCTGGTTGGCAAACACAAACGCGATATCCGGATAGATGTGTTGGGCTTCCTCCAGCACCGGCATTTCCCGGATGCAGGGTGGGCACCAGGTTGCCCAGAGGTTCACGACCAGGGGTTGGCCGGGAGCCAGCCGGGACAGGTTGATCACTTCACCATTGAGCGAGCGCAGGGCCACGTCCGGCATACTGCGGGCCTGCTGTTCGATCAGTGTAATGGTGCCTGCGGTACCGGCCCAGAACAGGGCGCCCGTTAACGCGGCGGTAGCCAGCGGCTTGCGTTGTGCTCTCCTGCGCCACATCAGAAAGCCGGTGAAGATGATGGCGCCTATGACACCCCAGAGCACATCGAAACCGCCGTCACGGATATCAATGATGCCCAGCAGGTCGTTCTGGTAATGCTCGAAATAGCTGATTACGAAACCGATCCGGGCGCTCAGCATCGCGACTACAAAGATATCGGCCACCGATCCGGCTACCGGCACCCGATATTTGCGGCCCAGCACCCCTCCAACCAGCAGAGCCAGGCCGAAGGCGATAACCAGGAGAAGATGGCCGATGGACAGGCTCACTGGGCCGATACTGACGCTCATTCTGACAAATCCCTGTGTGGTTCGGTTTCGTAAAGGCAGTCTGACTCGAAGATGCAATCCAGGTTCCTTCGGATGCTTATTATAATCACCTATGGCTAATTGGCCGGGGCTCTGTTAATGTGCCCGCATCCTGCCTCTAGGGATTCCGCAGTTTAAGGCTTTAAGCCCGTGCGACCTTTCCATACGACCTGTCAGAGGACGTCACCCCGATAACGGCGCGTGACCGTAGTCGTCTTTTATTCCATGAATGTTCATGGCATCTGCCCGCATTCACCGAGAACGGTGGTCGTGGAGGCAGAATAATCAAGAGTTGATCCAATATGAGTTTTTCTTCACTCGGTTTGTCCGAGCAGCTGGTCCGTGCCACGTCTGACCAGGGTTATGAAACCCCGTCTCCCATTCAGGCCCAGGCCATTCCCGCCGTGCTTTCTGGCCGGGACGTTATGGCTGCTGCCCAGACCGGTACCGGCAAAACCGCCGGTTTTACCTTGCCCTTGCTGCAGCGTCTGGGTGAAAACCCGCGCACCGGCAAAGGCCCCCGCGCGCTGATCCTGACGCCCACCCGTGAACTGGCGGCACAGGTTCACGACAGCGTGAATCTTTACAGCAAATACGTTCCTACCAAGGCCGCGGTGGTTTTCGGTGGTGTGAAAATCAATCCGCAGATGATGAAGCTGCGCAAAGGCCTGGACGTGCTGGTGGCAACACCGGGCCGCCTGATGGACCTGTATCAGCAGAACGCTGTGCGCTTCAACGAAGTGGAAATCCTGGTGCTGGACGAAGCCGACCGCATGCTGGATATGGGCTTTATTCGCGACATCCGCAAGATTCTTGCGCTGCTGCCAGCCAAGCGCCAGAACCTGTTGTTCTCCGCCACCTTCTCGAACGAGATCCGGACTCTGGCCGAAGGTCTGCTGGATAACCCGGTTCAGGTTGAAGTGGCGGCTCGAAACACCTCTGCCGAAAACATCAAGCAGTCTGTCTACCCGGTGGATCAGAGCCAGAAAACCGCCCTGCTGAGCAAGCTGGTGCGTGACAACAGCTGGGACCAGGTGCTGGTGTTTACCCGCACCAAGCACGGTGCCAACCGCCTGACCCAGAAACTGGAGAAGGACGGTATTACCGCTGCTGCCATTCACGGCAACAAGTCGCAGGGTGCCCGCACCCGCGCGCTGGCGGACTTCAAGGCTGGCGAAGTGCGTGTGCTGGTGGCAACGGATATCGCTGCTCGTGGTCTGGACATCAAGCAGCTGCCCCAGGTGGTGAACTTCGAACTGCCCAACGTGCCGGAAGACTATGTGCATCGTATTGGTCGCACCGGCCGTGCCGGTGAAAGTGGTCACGCCCTGTCACTGGTCAGTGCCGATGAAGGCAAAATGCTCGCCGGTATCGAAAGACTGATTAAGAAGCAGCTGCCGCGCACGGAAGTGGAAGGCTTTGAGCCTACCAACAACCTGCCGCTGAAACCGAAAGCCAAGGCCGATCCCAGCCGCGCCCGTACCCGCAGTAGTAACGGTGGTGGCAATGGCCGGCCCGGAGGCAAGCCGAAAAGCTTTGGGGACAAGCCAGGTGGCCGCAGTGGTGGCCGGAGCCAGAATGGCGGTGGTCAGCGAAGCCGCTCAGCCCAGCGCCAGAGTGCCTGAGGCAGGTCAGGACAGTTCAGGAAGGCGGGGCAGGTGCTCCGCCTTCCTGTTTCTGGCGGACAAAAAAAAGGCGGGGCCGGAGGGCCCCGCACAGGAGAACGCACCTTCCGCCAGCCAACAGACCGTGGCGACTGACGGAGGCACGGGGATCAAAACTTGTAGGACAGGCCTACCATGTAGACCCAGGGGTCGATATCAACGTCAATGGTGCTGGTGTCTGCTTTAGTGTTGCCAGCGTAGGCGTTGATGGTGGCCTCGGTATCGATGTCTGCGTACCAGATAGCGGCGTTTACACCGATGTTGTCTGTGACCATGTAATCCAGGCCAATCTCAGCTGCCAAGCCAAAGCTGTCATCCAGTTCGATGTCGGTGCGGTCCACGCCTGAGGCGAGTGTTGCATAGGTATCGGTCAGAGTCTGGGTGGTTTTCTCTTCAAAGAAGTTGGTGTAGTTCACGCCAACGCCAACATAAGGCTGGAACTTGCTGCCACTTGGCATCGGGAAGTATTGCAGCGTGATGGTTGGCGGCAGTTGCTTGGTTTCGGCCAGTTTGCCGGCGCCACCCAGAATGGATCCATCACCTTCAATGTTGTGCTTGAACGGCGTCGCGCCCAGAATACCCAGAGCAATCTGATCAGTGAACATATAGCTCACGGTCAGGCCCAACTGAGTGTTGGAATCAACGCTAACCTTGGCGCCGTCAAGCTCACCAAGAGCATTGGAGTTCAAATTGCTGCTGGAGGAATCCGGATCAACAGTCACCACGCCAACGCGGCCAATAAAATCACCAGCTTCGTACGCTTGAACAGCCGGCGCCGCAGCCATAACCGCTGCAGCCAGAACACCAAGTTTAAATGTGCGGGACATATCCATCTCCTTAACCTGAATCGTTGATGGCTTCAGATTAGTGGCAGCGGAGAAAGGAAACTTGATTTAGCGCAAGATTGGCCGGGCAGGGGGGCTGGTTTGATCGCAAGATTGACGTAGCTCAAGAAATCGGGCGGCGCCGCGATTACTGCGGAGAGTCAGGCCGAGTTCTTTTTTCGCACTGGCAGGCTTTCTTCCGGAACAAACACATCGCGAATGGACAGGGCTTTGCCATCGGCGTCCTGGACTTCCACCGTGTGTATCGGGCGACCGGTGGCGCGGTCGCGCAGGTCCAGCGGAGCCTCATCCGGGGCGGGGTTCCATTTATCTCCCCACTGGCGCAGGGCAATCACCACCGGGAACAGATCCCGGCCTTTCTCAGTCAGGCGGTATTCAAAGCGGGAGCCGTGTTCGCCCACATCCACCTTGCGCAACACCTCGTTATCCACCAGCCGGGCCAGACGATCGCAGAGGATATTCTTGGCAATGCCCAGTTCCTGCTGGAAGTCCACGAACCGGCGGGTGCCATACATGGCGTGTAGTACGATCAGCAGGGACCACCAGTCACCCACTTCATTGAGGGCACGGGCGACGGAGCAACTGGAGTCATCAAAACGTTTTCTGGCCATGGTGGGAGTGTACTGAATAGGGTTGCATTTTAAAACCAGATTCAATATGGTTGCTTAACGAAACCAAACTAGTAAGGTTGCACATTACCATGAGCATGAATCTTGGCCCGCTTTTCGAACCTTTTGAGCTCCACAATCTCAAGCTGCGGAACCGGGTGGCGATGGCACCGATGACCCGCAACTTCTCGCCTGATGGTGTGCCGGGTGAGGATGTTGTGGCCTATTATCAGCGCCGCGCCGAAGCCGGCGTTGGTCTGATCATTACCGAAGGCACTACAGTAAATCACCCCGCCGCCAGTGGTTATCCCAATGTGCCGGCATTTCATGGTTCCGACGCCCTTCAAGGCTGGAAAAACGTTGTTGATGCCGTGCACGAAGCCGGTGGAGCCATTTTCCCGCAACTCTGGCACGTTGGCGCCGTACGCAAGGAAGGCACACCTCCGGATCCTTCGGTGCCCGGTTACAGCCCATCCGGTCTGTTTGGCCCTGGCAAGCCCAACGGCAAAGCCATGACCAAAGAGGATATTGAGGACGTGGTCACCGCCTTTGCCGATGCCGCCCAGGATGCCAAAGCCCTCGGTTTTGATGGTGTCGAGATCCACGGTGCCCATGGCTACCTGCTGGACCAGTTCCTGTGGGAAGGCACCAACCAGCGGGACGATGAATACGGCGGCTCTATGGAAAACCGCCTGCGCTTCGTGGTCGAAATCGTTGAGGCGGTGCGCCATCGCGTCGGGCCTGATTTCCCGATCATGCTGCGGTTCTCCCAGTGGAAGCAGCAGGATTACGAAGCCAAACTGGTGAACAGCCCTGAGGAACTCGAACGGTTCCTGAAGCCACTGGTGGAAGCCGGTGTGGACATTTTCCACGCCTCTACCCGCCGGTTCTGGGAGCCGGAGTTTGAAGGCTCGGATCTGAACCTCGCAGGCTGGACCCAGAAGCTTTCCGGCAAGCCGACCATGTCCGTGGGCAGTGTCGGGCTGACCGAAGATTTCATCAGCGGCACCTTTGCCAGCAAGCAGGAAGCCGTTGAGAAGGCCGGCATCGATGAGCTGGTGGAGCGGATGAATAACCACGAGTTTGAGCTGATCGCCGTTGGCCGGGCACTTCTGCAGGATCCCGAGTGGCTGATCAAGGTGAAAGAAGGCCGGTTGAACGAAGTCGAATCCTTCGCCAAGAAGTCCCTCGCCAAGCTGTTTTGATTATCCCCTTCGGTCGGACGATCGAAACTTGCCGCAGCGCCTCCCGGCCTGCGGCTTTTTTTGTTCCCGGAAACCTGTCGTCTTCGTAATCGCGTCTGCTCATAGACACGCTATGATGGGTGAAATTCACCCGAATATGAGGGATCCCTATGTCGATGATTGGTTCGGTTAAAACGCTGTGCGTGGCCTTGGTGATGGCGGCCATGGTGGGCTGTGCGACTGTCGGCAAAGACTTCGCCACCCACAATGTGGACCAGATCCAGATTGGTGAAACCACGCGGGCCGATATCCAGGAGATGTTCGGCGAGCCGTGGCGCACCGGGATCGAAGACGGCAAACGCACCTGGACCTATGGCAAGTACAAGTGGTCTGCCTTCGGTGAAGCGGAAACCACCGACCTGGTGGTGCGGTTCAACCAGGACGGCACCGTGTCGTCCTACGTGTACAACACCACCGAATAACTCCCGAAGAAAACAGGCGCGGGGCTGCCTTCAGCCCCGCAAGCCTCCTACCAGCTTATCGATGCTTTCCTTGGCATCGCCGAACAGCATACGGGCGTTGTCCTTGAAGAACAGTGGATTCTCCACCCCGGAATAACCGGTGGCCATGCCCCGCTTGAGGATAACCACCTGGTGGGCCTTCCAGACCTCCAGCACCGGCATGCCGGCAATCGGACTGCCCGGGTCTTCGGCGGCGGCCGGGTTCACGGTGTCGTTGGCGCCGATGACCAGCACCACGTCGGTATCCGGGAAGTCATCGTTGATTTCGTCCATTTCCAGCACGATGTCATAAGGGACGTGGGCTTCCGCCAATAGCACGTTCATATGCCCTGGCAGACGGCCGGCCACCGGATGAATGCCGAAACGCACGTTTACGCCCCGTTCCCGAAGGATCTTGGTCATCTCGCTGACGCCGTTCTGGGCCTGGGCCACCGCCATACCGTAACCGGGCACAATGATCACCGACTGGGCGTTGCGCAACTCCTCGCAGACATCATCGGCACTGGATTCGTGCACCGTTTGATCGGCGTCCGCGGCCGCCGAACTGCTGCTGGTCTGGCCGAAGCCACCGAGAATCACGCTGATGAACGAGCGGTTCATGGCCTTGCACATGATGTAGCTGAGGATGGCACCGCTGCTGCCCACCAGGGCACCAACGACAATCAGCAGATCATTGCCCAACATGAAACCGATGGAAGCGGCGGCCCACCCGGAGTAACTGTTTAGCATGGATACCACCACCGGCATGTCGGCGCCGCCAATAGCCATGATCAGGTGAATGCCGAGGACCGAGGCAATGGCGGTCATCAGGATCAGGGCAACGATTCCCAGGGCCATGCTCTCGGTGCCCAGGAACCAGGCCCCGAGCAAGACGCAGACAATGATCGCTGTCAGGTTCATCAGATGCCGTCCGGGCAGGGTCAGCGCCTTGCTGTCGATTCGGCCGTCCAGTTTGCCGCAGGCCACCAGTGAACCAGTGAAGGTAATGGCACCTATAAAAATGCCGACAAACACCTCCACCAGTTTGATGGTGTGCTCGGTACCGGAGGTGGCAATCAACGGCTCGATATAACCGGAAAAACCTACCAATACCGCCGCCAGACCCACGAAACTGTGGAGCAGGGCGACCAGCTGAGGCATCTGGGTCATTTCCACCTTGTTGGCGATGGGAATGCCAATGCCGGCACCGAGCAACACGGCAATGATGATGGCGGTAATGCCTCCGTCTACGCTGGCCAGAGTGGCCCCCACCGCGATGATAATGCCGGCGACGCCGTAGAGATTACCGCGCCGTGCCGATTCCTGGTGGCTGAGGCCACCCAGGCTGAGAATAAACAAGATACTTGCGACCACGTAGGCCACGCTCACCAGTCCTGTGCTCATATCGGGCGCCTCCTACTTGCGGAACATTTTGAGCATGCGATGGGTGACCCGGAAGCCACCGCCCACGTTGATGCTGGCAATCAGCACCGCCACAAACGCCATGATGCCAACGGCAATATTCTCCGCCTGGGCCAGATGCAGAATGGCGCCGATAACGATGATGCCGCTGATGGCGTTGGTAACGCTCATCAGGGGGGTATGCAGGGAAGGGGTTACGTTCCAGATCACCTGCCAGCCAATAAAGCAGGCCAGTACGAACACAGTGAAGTGTTGCAGGAAGCTTTCCGGCGCGTGGGCGCCCACTCCGTAGAGCGCCAGGGCCGTCACCACCAGAAGAACGCCTTTGCCGATCAGGCTGCGACGGTCCGCGTCCTTCTTGGCGGCCGCTTTTGCTTCGGCTGAAGGCTCCTCGGTGCCCGGTGCGGGCTTGGGGCTGACCGGCGATTCCGGTTGTGGCGGCGGCCAGGTTATTTCGTCCTCGTGAACCACCGTCAGGCCGCGGATGACTTCGTCTTCCATGTTCACCAGCGGCGTGCCGTCTTTCTCGGGTGTCAGCTCGGTGAGCAGATGCACCAGGTTGGTGGCGTACAGATCACTGGCCACCTTGGCCATCCGGCTGGGCAGGTCGGTGTAGCCGATCAGGGTAACGCCGTGTTGATGGGCGACTTTGCCCGGTTCGGTCAGTTCGCAGTTACCCCCTCGCTCTGAGGCCAGATCCACGATCACGCTGCCGGGCTTCATGGATTTTACCATGTCGGCGGTGATCAGTTTCGGTGCCGGTTTGCCGGGAATCAGGGCGGTGGTGATGATGATATCCACCTCTTCCGCCTGCTCTGCGAACAGCGCCATCTCCGCCTTGATGAACTCGTCACTCATCTGCTTGGCGTAACCACCGCTGCCGCTGCCCTCCTCGTCACCGAAATCCAGTTCCAGGAACTCGGCCCCCATGCTCTCGACCTGTTCCTTCACTTCCAGCCGGGTATCAAAGGCCCGCACGATAGCGCCCATGCTATTGGCAGCGCCAATGGCTGCCAGGCCAGCCACCCCGGCACCGATGACCATGATTTTCGCGGGTGGCACCTTGCCAGCAGCGGTAACCTGCCCGGTAAAGAAACGCCCGAAGTGGTTCGCCGCCTCGATCACCGCCCGATAGCCGGCGATGTTGGCCATGGCGCTGAGGGCGTCCATCTTCTGGGCGCGGCTGATGCGGGGCAGGCTGTCGATGGCGAAAGACGTGATCTTTCTGGCGGCCAGCTTTTCCAGCAATTCCGGACTCTGGGCCGGCCAGATGTAGCTGACCAGAAACGCCCCCTCCTTCATCAGATCCGCTTCGTGTTTGCCCAGTGCCGGATTTTCCATGGGCGCCCGGACCTTGAGGATAAAGTCGGCTTCTTTCCACAGCGAGCTGGTATCGGCTGCGATGGCTGCGCCCACTTTTTCATAGGCGGCATCGGAGTAGTTCGCCGCCTCGCCGGCGCCGCCTTCCACGATGACGTCATAACCAAGTCCGATTAACTTGTGAACAGAAGGTGGCGTGGCGGCCACTCGCCGCTCGTCCTCAAAGATTTCCTTGGGGATACCGATTTTCATTATTGGTTTGCCTCCGGATTTCCCGATCGATCACTTGTTCTGGTTATCTACATACTAGTGCAGGTTGCCAGATCTGCCCGGAAAGGGGAGTTATCGGAGGCTTTTCAGCTGTGTTTCTGGGCGAGACGTTCGACTTCCGTTTGCGACAGGTGATCAAGCATCGCACCCCGGAACTGCCGGTTGATGAAATGTTCGGTTTCGGTCTGGATGGTTTCCCGCTGGGCAGGTTTCTCGATGTAGTCCATGGCGCGGAACAGGATGTAGCGGATGGTCATGCGGGAGATTTCATGAATGGTCTCGGACGGCACGGCGCTCACCAGTTGCCGCTCGATAATGTCTTCGGCCATTTCCCGGGCACTGGCTTCAAGCTGTGATTCAAGGGCCCGGCGCAGTATCGGGGAGGGGCCGTGGAGTTCCCGCACGGCCACCGTAGTTGCCGCCGGATTGGCCAGGAAATAGTGATACACAAACGCCACCGTATCCCGCGAGGCCTGTTCGGAAGAATCCGCCATCTGCCGCAGATCCCGGACCCCGGCTTTCATCTCCTCGGCAATGTAACCCAGTACCTGCAGGCCGAATTCATCCAGGCTCTTGAAGTGTCGGTAAAAGGTATTCGGATTCAGCCCCGCCTCCCGGGCAAGCTCCCGCAGTCCCAGCGACGTCAGGCTCCGGGTTTCGGTAATCAGCCGAAGCGCAGCCTGGATGAGTTTCAGCTTTCCGCCGGTTAATCCGTTCATCTTTTCCTCTGCTTTGGAGGTTGGCCGCGTTGGCAGGTATTCCGAAAACCGCTGCAAGTACGTCCATGTACGCTTGCTCTCCGCCATCCCTGGCTCCGAGCATTTTCGGAATACCTGCCAACACGGCCCCCGAACAATGGAAGTGGGCTGCCAGACTTGAGGCGACTGTATGAGGGCGGGCCACTGTGAGTCTGACGGTCGTTTGTGGGAAGGGCTTCCAAAACTGTCTCTCGCCATGGATGGCGAGAGCCAAGCGTCACAGGGATGTGCCGCAAGGAGCGCGTTTTGGAAGCCCTTCCCACAAATGACCAGCCCCCCCCAGCCAGAGCCCGCCGCAGAGGCCAATGATCAGTCACCTGAGGCCAATCACCGAACCAGGAGTATACGGTTGTATACCAAGCTGTGTATACATGTGTCTACCGGCCATGATGACCCGCCGGATAACAACAGACAAGGTCTAGTGTCCCGTTTAGCTGGGGCACTGGGGCCAACGCAGGAGTGCAGCAATGACACAGAACACACAGATCGCCATCATCGGCACCGGATTCTCCGGCCTGGGCATGGCCATCAAACTCAAGGAAGCCGGCTACAACGACTTCGTGATCCTGGAGCAGAGTGACGACATCGGTGGCACCTGGCACCAGAACCACTACCCGGGGTGTGCCTGTGACGTGCAGTCTGCACTCTACTCCTTCTCCTTCGAGCAGAACCCGAACTGGAGCCGGATGTATGCCCAGCAGCACGAGATCAAGGCGTATCTGAAACATTGCGCCGAGAAATACGGGCTGATGAAGCACATCCGGCTGAACACCCACGTGGCGGGAGCGCGATTTGATGAGACCCACCAACGGTGGGTTGTTGAAACCTGTGATAGTCCGACGCTTTGGGCGTACATGCAGGAAAGAGGCGTGAAGCCGGGAGACCGGTTGGATCGAACCGATAAGGGGCTGCCGGAATTCACTACCTTGAGGGCCGATATCCTCGTTTCCGGAATGGGGGGATTGAGCACGCCGGCGTATCCGGAGATCAAGGGGATCGAATCCTTCACGGGCAAGCGTTTCCACTCCCAGGACTGGGATCACGACTACGATTTGCGCGGCAAGCGGGTGGCGGTGATCGGGACCGGTGCCTCGGCCATCCAGTTTGTTCCGGAGGTGGCGAAGCAGGCGGCAAAGGTAGACCTGTACCAGCGCACACCACCGTGGATCATGCCCAAGCCGGACCGTGCCATCCGGCCAGTGGAGAAGCGGCTTTTCCGGATGTTCCCACAAACACTCAATGCGTTCAGGCAGAGTATCTACTGGTCGCTTGAGGCGCGGGTACTGGGCTTTGTGGGCAATCCGCGTATTCTGAAGTTGGGTGAACTGCAGGCCCGCCGGCATATCCGCAACCAGATTCCGGACAAGGCCTTGCGCAGAAAGGTTACCCCGGATTTTCATTTCGGCTGCAAACGGGTGCTGATTTCCAATAACTACTATCCGGCGCTGGCCCAGGACCATGTGGATGTGGTGACCGAGGGTATCCGTGAGGTGCAGGGCAACACCGTGATCGATGGTCAGGGCAACAAGCGGCAAGTGGATTGCATCATCTACGGCACCGGCTTCCGGGCCCAGGACCCGATTCCCGCGGGCATGATCTTTGGGCGAAACGGCCAGGACCTGCTGGACGCCTGGAAGGACGGCGCAGAGGCCTACAAAGGCACCACCGTCAGTGGCTTTCCGAACTTTTTCATGCTGATGGGACCGAACACCGGTCTCGGTCACAGCTCCATGGTGTATATGATCGAAAGTCAGATCCAGTACGTGCTGGATGCCCTGCAACAGATGCGCCGGCAGCAGTGGACCAGCATGGAAGTGAAGCCGGACGCCCAGAGCCGCTACAACGCGTCCATTCACGCGAAGCTGGGTGACTCGGTATGGCAGACCGGTTGCAAGAGCTGGTACGTCAACGAAAACGGCAGGAACACGACCCTATGGCCGGGTTTTACCTGGCAGTTCCGGAACCAGACGCGGCGCTTCGACGCAGAGTGGTACCTGTGTAAAGGCGCCAGTGACAGCGTTGCCGGAGTTGATTCTGCCATGGCCATCTAGCATCGGAGCAGCGGGGGCATTTCAGCCGGGTTTTAACGGTGGATAAGTTGCGTTTTGGCCCGGATGGCCAATACTTGAAGCAACGGTCTTGCCGGTATCGGCCAAGGATGTCCCCAAATGAAGCTGTTTCACTGCGGCCGATGCGCCAACCTGCTTTATTTCGAAAACAGCTGCTGTACCAGTTGCGGAGCAAGCCTTGGCTTCGCGCCGGATGTGATGGATCTGGTGGCGATTGATCCGAAGGGTAACGATACCTGGGAAGAGGTCACCGCCAGCGATCAATACCGTCTATGTGGTAACTACCAGAACCAGGGCGCTTGCAACTGGCTGGTGCCTGCCTCTGATTCACACGCTTTCTGCGTTGCCTGCCGTCTTAATCGCACCATTCCCGACCTGAGCACCTTCCGGAACCACGATCTGTGGGTGCGGCTGGAGAAAGAGAAACGTCGCCTGGTCTATTCACTGCTGCGCCTGAAGCTGCCTTGCGAGCCCCGGCAGGAAGACCAATACGGCCTGAACTTCGATTTTCTTGCCGACCAGCCGGCAATGTTTGACGAGCGGTCGAAGGTAAAAACCGGCCACGCCAATGGCGTGATCACCATGAACATTGCCGAGGCCGACCCGGTGGAACGGGAGCGGATGCGCAGCCAGATGGCCGAGCCCTATCGCACTGTTTTGGGGCATTTCCGTCACGAATCCGGTCATTATTTCTGGGACCTCCTGGTGCGGTCCGGGCCATGGCTTGGGTCGGTTCGGGAGATGTTTGGTGACGACACCAGAGACTACAAACAGGCGATGGACCAGCATTACCAGTACGGCCCGCCCGGTGACTGGCAAAGCTGGTACATCAGTGCCTATGCCAGCAGCCATGCCTGGGAAGACTGGGCAGAGACCTGGGCACATTACCTGCATATGGTGGATACACTGGAAACCGCCTGGCAGTTCGGGATGCGAGTCAACGCCCGCCAGAGCCCGATGATGAACAGCGAACCAGACCCTGCGTTTGATCCCTACCAGGCCGACGATTTCGATGCACTGATCAAGCACTGGTTACCCCTGACGCTTGCGCTCAACAGCCTGAATCGAAGCATGGGGCATGACGATGCCTACCCCTTCGTGCTTGCGGCTCCGGTGGTGGAGAAACTCCGTCTGGTACACCGAATAGCTCACGGTGGTTAACGAAAGGACCCCAAATGAAAAAGAACAAATCGATAGACTGGAAAAACTACGATCCCAACGAGTTCTACGATGAACTGATTGCTGCCAAGGGCAAGCCCCGGCCTGCGGCCACGGCGATTACCGACTACCTGGGCAATCTTGGTTCCGAGGAAATCCAGGCGCGCCAGCAGGCGGCCGAACTGGCGATACTTGAGATGGGGGTCAGCTTCACTATCTATAGCGAGGGCGAAAATATTGACCGGGCCTGGCCCTTCGACATCATTCCCCGGGTTATTTCGCGTCGGGAGTGGGAAACCATCGAGCAGGGTCTGGCCCAGCGCCTGACGGCCCTAAACATGTTCATTAACGATATCTACAACGACCAGAACATCGTCAAGGACAAGGTCATCCCCAAATATGTGTTCGCCAACTCGAAGAACTTTCGCGAGCAATGTCGGGGGTTCACGCCGCCACTGGGGGTCTGGGCGCACATCTGTGGATCCGACCTGGTGCGGGATAAAGATGGCAAGGTGTATGTTCTTGAGGACAACCTGCGGGTCCCCTCGGGTGTTTCCTACATGCTGGAGAACCGTCAGTTGACCAAACGGGTGTTCCCGGAGCTGTTCGACAAAACCAGCATTCTGCCGGTCGATGACTACACCAACCAGCTGTTCGACATGCTGGCGTCGATTTCGCCCCGGCCTCAGGACCACCCGAAAATTGCGGTGCTCACGCCAGGTATTTTCAACTCCGCCTATTTTGAACATTCCTTCCTGGCTCAGCGCATGGGCGCCGAGCTGGTAGAAGGGGCCGACCTGGTGGTTGGCGAAGATGATTGTGTCTACATGCGTACTGTCGAGGGCCTGGAGCGCGTGGATGTGATTTATCGCCGCATTGACGACGATTTCCTGGACCCGGAGGTATTCCGTTCCGATTCCACTCTGGGCGTGCCCGGTCTGATGCGAGCCTGGCGCAATGGCAAGGTTGGCCTCGCCAATGCACCGGGTGCCGGCGTGGCCGACGACAAGGTGATCTACGCCTTCGTGCCGGACATGATCCGTTACTACCTGGATGAGGAGCCGATCATCCCGAACGTGCCCACCTACATGTGTGTGAACAAGCAGGATCAGGAGTATGTCCTTGAGCATCTCGACGAGTTGGTGGTCAAGCCCGCGAACGAGTCCGGGGGCTATGGCATGCTGGTGGGGCCCCATTCCACCAAGAAGCAGCGCACCGAGTTCGCGCGCCTGATCAAGAAGAACCCGCGCAACTACATCGCCCAACCCACATTGAGTCTCTCTGTGGCCCCAACTTTGTGCGACGAGGGCCTGGCGCCCCGACACCTGGATCTTCGGCCTTTTGTGCTGCAGGGCGTGAGAACCTACGTTACGGCTGGCGGGCTTACGCGGGTGGCGATGCGAAAAGGCTCCCTGGTGGTGAATTCGTCCCAGGGCGGTGGAAGCAAGGATACCTGGATCGTGGACGAGGAGAATTGATGTGCTGTCACGTGTAGCGGAACGACTGTACTGGATGGCCAGATACCTTGAGCGGGCCGAGAACAACGCCCGGATGATCATGGCCTTTAATTCCCTGGCGTTGGACATGCCCCGGGAAACCCAGCTTTCCTGGAAGGGACTGGTGGCCGTGACGGGCATGGGGGCGCTGTTTGACCAGCATCATCAGAAGGCCGATGAGCGCAACTGTGTGAAGTTTCTGATGGCGGATGGCTACAACCCGAGCTCCATTGCCTCCTGCATCAAGGCCGCCCGGGAGAACGTGCGCACCACCCGGGACCAGATTCCAACCGACGCCTGGGAGGTGATCAACGAGCTGTACCGGTACATCCTGGAGAACATAGATCAGGGGGTTGGTAAGCGGGCGAGGTACGAATTCCTCAACGAAATCGTGGGTCGCTGCCAGATGCTCAATGGTTTGCTGGCCGGTTGCATGAGTCACGATGAGGGGTATGACTTCATCCGAGTAGGCCGCAACCTGGAGCGGGCGGACATGGCCACCCGGCAGATTGAAGTGGGCGCCCTGCAGTTCCTCGACGGCTGGGATGGCACCGAAACCTATGGCGGGCTGCTGTGGACCAGTGTCCTGCGTTATCAGAGTGCCTTCCAGATGTACCGTCACAATGTGCGGCGGAAGGTCAGCGGGCCTCTGGTCATTCGTTTCCTGTTGCAGAATGAGCCGTTCCCGCGATCGGTGCTGCACAGCCTCAGCGAAGTCGCGGGCGCTCTCGACCGTCTGCCAAGGAACGAGATTCCGCTCCGCACCGCGTTGCAGGCGGTACGTCACACCCGGGATGGGGACGTGGATGCACTGATCCGCAAGGAGGACGTGATCCTGTTCCTGGAAAAACTGCAGTTAGAAATCGGTGAGCTTCACGACGATATTGCAGAGACGTGGTTTCCTGTCTACGAGACAGCCTGAAACTCCCAATTTTATTCGCCTGTGAGATAGGTTCCATGTCGATTCACGTTGCCCTGAGCCATACCACCCACTATCGCTATGAGCGCCCGATCAGCCTGGGCCCGCAAATAGTTCGATTGCGTCCGTGTCCGCACGGGCGGACGCGCATCCTCAGCTACTCGCTGAAGGTGGAACCAGAGGGTTATTTCCTGAACTGGCAACAGGACCCCCAGGCCAATTATCTGGCCCGCCTGGTGTTTCCGGAGAAAACCGAAGAACTGAAGATCACTGTGGATCTGGTTGCCGAGATGGCCGTGATCAACCCGTTCGATTTCTTTCTGGAACCCCGGGCAGAGACCATTCCGTTTGAATACGAGGAGTGGCAGACGGCAGAGCTGGCGCCTTATTTACAGAAACTACCGGAAACACCGGAATTCCGTAAGTGGATGGCCACCATAGACCGCAAGGAAACTCCCAGCGTGGATTTCCTGGTGGGTGTGAACCAGAGCCTTGCTGACCGTATTGATTACCTGATCCGGATGGAGCCGGGCGTCCAGACCCCGGAGGAAACCCTGAAAAAGGGCTCCGGCTCCTGTCGGGATTCGACCTGGTTGCTGGTGCAGACGCTCCGGCATCTGGGGCTGGCGGCGCGCTTTGTGTCCGGCTACCTGATTCAGCTCAAGGCAGACCAGAAAGCACTGGATGGCCCTTCGGGCGCTGAGGAAGACTTCACCGATTTGCACGCCTGGTGCGAAGTCTTCCTGCCGGGCGCCGGTTGGGTGGGGCTGGATCCGACGTCCGGCCTGTTTGCCGGAGAAGGGCATATCCCGCTGGCCTGCAGCCCGGATCCGTCCTCGGCGGCGCCAATTACCGGCATGGTTGAGGAGTGCGGGGTCGAGTTCGAGCACCAGATGAGCGTTCAGCGCATCTGGGAAGCACCTCGGGTGACCAAACCCTATACCGAGGCCCAGTGGCAACGCATCGTTGGGCTGGGCCATGACGTGGACCAGCGTCTGACAGAACTGGATGTGCGTCTGACCCAGGGCGGTGAACCCACCTTCGTGGCGAATCACGACCGGGACGAGCCGGAGTGGAACACCGAGGCCATGGGCCCCACCAAGCGCAAGAAGGCCATCGAGCTCTATCACCGGATGCGGGATCGCTATGGCGCTGGCGGGTTGGTTCATTTCGGCCAGGGAAAGTGGTATCCGGGGGAGCCGCTGCCCCGATGGTCCCTGAACTGTTTCTGGCGCAAGGATGGCGAGCCGATCTGGCGGGACGAGCGCTGGCTGGCGGATGAGCGCATCGAAGGCAACGCAAGCCCGGAAGATGCCCACAGGTTTTTGTCGGCCCTGGCGAAAGAGCTTGGTGTTGATGAAAAACAGCTGTTCCCGGGGTTCGAGGATGCCTTTTATTACTTGTGGCGGGAACGACGTCTACCGGTCAACGTCGATCCTTTCGATGCGAAACTCGAGAATGCCTTGGAGCGCAAGCAGCTTCAGCAGATTTTCAGCCGGGGACTGGATGAGCCCGTCGGCTACGTGCTGCCACTGCGTGTGTCGGAAAAGGAACAGGCCTGGGAAACCGGCCCGTGGTTCCTTCGCAGTGAACGCTGTTACCTGATTCCGGGCGGCTCCCCCATGGGGCACCGGCTGCCTCTGGATAGCCAGCCCTGGGTGGAAGAAGCCGATTACCCCTGGATACACGAGCAGGACCCCTTTGCGCCCCGTGGCTCGTTGCCTGCCAGCGAGGAGATCCGGCAATGGAACAGCCGTGGCCAGGTCGGCCAGTCGTCGCCGGAGCGGGAGCCTCCCGCAAAAGGCAAGTCGGCACCGGAGATTGTCCGAACGGCCCTGTGTGTGGAGCCCCGGGATGGCATTCTCCGTATTTTCATGCCGCCGCTGGAGGAGCTTGAGCCCTATCTGGCATTGGTGTCAGCCATCGAGAAAACCGCTGCAACTCTCCAACAACCGGTATTGCTGGAGGGCTACGAGCCACCCTCGGACCACCGGATCACCCATTTCCGGATCACCCCGGACCCGGGGGTGATCGAAGTGAATGTGCAGCCGGTCCGGACCTGGGACGAAATGGTGGAGCAGACCGAATCCCTGTACGCCGACGCCTACGAATGCCGGCTCACCTCCGAGAAGTTTATGATGGACGGCCGTCATACCGGCACCGGTGGCGGCAACCATTTTGTGCTGGGCGCCCAGAAGGCAGAGGATTCGCCCTTCCTGCGACGTCCGGACCTGTTACGCAGCCTCATCAGTTACTGGCATAACCACCCCAGCCTGTCCTACCTGTTCTCCGGCCTGTTTATCGGTCCCAGCTCCCAGGCGCCGAGAATCGACGAAGCCCGCAACGATCACGTGTTCGAAATGGAACTGGCATTCAGGGAGATGGAGCGGCTGTGCCCGGTGGGCAAGAAAGTCGCGCCCTGGGTGGTGGACCGGCTGCTCCGGGACCTGCTCACGGATGTGACCGGCAATACCCATCGGGCGGAATTCTGTATCGACAAGCTCTATTCCCCGGACGGCCCCGGTGGGCGCCACGGGTTGCTGGAATTGCGGGCCTTCGAGATGCCGCCCCATGCCCGGATGAGCCTGACCCAGCAACTGCTGTTGCGGGCGCTGGTGGCCAGATTCTGGGAGCAACCCTACAAGCCTTCCGGACTGGTTCGCTGGGGCACAGAACTGCACGATCGTTTCCTGCTGCCGCACTATGTCTGGCAGGATTTCGAGGACGTCATCGACGACATGAAAGCGCAGGGCTACCCGCTTGAGAGCGAATGGTTCGCGCCCCATTTCGAATTCCGGTTCCCCCGGATCGGCGACTACAAGGTCAAGGGCATTACCCTTGAACTGCGCTCGGCTCTGGAGCCCTGGCATGTGACCGGGGAGCACGGCGCGATCGGCGGCACCGCCCGCTACGTGGATTCTTCCCTGGAGCGTTTGCAGGTGAAGGTACGCGGCGCTGCCCCGGATCGTTACCAGATCACCTGCAATCAGGTGCCGTTGCCGCTTCAGCCAACAGGGATGGTGGGTGAATCGGTCGCCGGCGTCCGTTACCGGGCCTGGCAGCCATCCCAGTGCATGCACCCGACCATTGGTGTGGATGGGCCTTTGGTGTTTGATATCGTGGACACCTGGAATGAACGCAGTCTGGGCGGCTGTGAATATCACGTGACCCATCCCGGTGGCCGGAATTTCGAGACTTTGCCGGTGAACTCGTTCGAAGCGGAAGGCCGCCGCATGGCGCGCTTCTTCCGGATGGGACACAGCTCGGGGCAACAGCCCCTGCGGCCGGTTCCGGAGCATCGGGAGTTTCCGTTTACCCTGGATCTGCGATATCACAAATAAGATGCCTGGACATGTGGTTTGATGCTGGCTCCGGAGAGTAGAAAGCGGCTATGCTTCCAGCTCACTGACTAACGGAGCCTGAATTCAAGGTGGCGAAGCAGCAAGCAGTTACTGACATCCTCCGCCAGTACCATCCGGTGCCGGACCGGTTTGATGAGCTTGGCACCGGGGGTTCCGGGCCCAAGTCGCACTGGCGTCCGTTGTTGCAGCAGCTGAACCTTGAGTCTGTCGCTGGTCTCAACCTCAGGGCCCAGGCTGTTTCCAATGCCATTGCCGAAGACGGCGTAACCTACAACGTCTACGAGGACCCTCGTGGAGATTCCCGGCCCTGGGAAGTGGATCTGCTTCCCCTGATCCTGGGCGCCGATGAGTGGCAGTGGCTATCGAAAGCCGTCGCCCAGCGTGCAGAGCTTCTGGACAGCGTTCTGGGCGATCTGTACGGCGAGCAGTCGCTGTTAAAAGAGGGCTTCATGCCCCCCGCCCTGGTCTATGGTCAGGCGGGTTTCCAGTGGCCCTGTCAGGGGATTGAGCCCGCCGGTGGCCGGTTCCTGCACCTGTACGCCGTGGATCTGGCCCGGGCGCCGGACGGTGGCTGGTGGGTGATGGCGGACAGAACCCAGGCGCCTTCCGGCGCGGGCTATGCACTGCAGAACCGGCTGGTGATTTCCCGGGCCTTTCCGGCGCCATTCCACAACCTGCCGGTGACCAACCTTTCGGAATTCTTCCAGGGTTTCCAGAACAGCCTGGCGGGCATGTCGCCAGCGGGAACCGAGTCGCCGCTGTGTGTCCTGCTGACCCCCGGCCGTTTCAACGAAACCTATTTCGAACATGTGTTCCTCGCCCGCTACCTGGGCTTGCCCCTGGTTGAAGGCCAGGACCTGACCGTGCGTGATGACACGGTGTACCTGAAAACGCTCCAGGGTCTGCGGCGGGTACACGCCATTTATCGCCGGCTGGACGATGGTTTCTGTGACCCGCTGGAGCTGCGCGCCGATTCCGTGCTCGGTATTCCCGGACTGCTGGGGGCGGTGCGGGCCGGCAAGGTTCTCATGGCAAATGCCCTGGGTTCCGGGGTGCTTGAGAGTGCGGCGTTATTCGGGTTTTTGCCGGAGATTTCGAAGAAATTACTGGGCTCGCCTCTGGCTATGCCGTCGGTGGCGTCCTGGTGGTGTGGTGAGAAACCGGCTCTGGATTATGTCATTGAGCACCTGGACGAGCTGGTCATTAAACCGGCCTTCGCGAGCATGCGAATGGAGCCGGTGTTCGGTTACCAGGTGAAAGGTGCAGAGCGGGACGCCCTGATCAAGAAGATGCATGCCCATCCCCATGCCTTTGTCGGCCAGGAGCTCGTCCATCTTTCCCAGGCGCCGGTCTGGAAGGGGGATCCGGAGCAGCCGCTGGCCACCCGGTCCATCGGCCTGCGGCTGTTTGCGGCGGCCACGCCCTCCGGCTGGCGGGTCATGCCCGGTGGGCTGACCCGGGTCGCCATGGATGCGGGTGTGGAAGTCATCTCCATGCAACGGGGAGGGCTGTCGAAGGACACCTGGGTACAGGCTCGCTACACGGCCCCCTCCAAGTCACTGATCAAGAAACGGCTGCAGGTGTCTGACCTGCTCGACGGCGAGCGGGACACGCCCTCCCGGGTGGGAGAAAACCTGTTCTGGATGGGCCGGCACTCGGAGCGGGCGGAGGGAACTGCCCGTTTATTGCGGGCGGCGTTCAACCGCCTGTCGGGCCACGACCAGGCCAGTGAAGAAGCCCTGCTCGGGCTGCAACAGGCCGCCGAGCAATTCGGGACCCTTCCGGAGCCTGAAGAAGATGCGGTCCCCGAGCCGCTTCCCGACGCCTTGTTGAGAGCGGTGAGTGACCTGCAATTTCCGGGTTCAATTGCGTCGATTCTCCAGGCGTTGCTGTTCAATGCCAGCCAGGTCCGGGACCGTCTGTCTTCCGACAACTGGCACACGCTCAATCGGGTGGGTAAGCCCCTGAGCCCGGCGCCAACTACGCCGGACCGGTCGATTCGGGCACTGAACCTGGTGTTGCTGGACTGCATCTCCCTGGCGGGCTTTGCGATGGATGACATTACGCGGGATGCCAGTTGGGTTTTCCTCGTGATCGGCCGGCGCCTGGAGCGACTGGCCAATCTCTGTACGCTGATTTGCGTGCCGCTGTTCAGCGACCGGTTCAGCCGCCATGCCATGCTAGAGTGGCTGCTGGAAGTGGCCAACTCGGAAGTCACCTACCGCACCCGATACCGTCGGACACCAGAGCTTCTGGGGGTACTCCATACCCTGGTGATAGACGCAAGCAATCCTCATTCGGTGATGTTCCAGCTGCGCCAGCTCCAGAAGGACCTGCCGGAGATGGGTCGTAAAACCGGTCAGCTGTTTCCGCCGGATCTGAACGAATCGCTGCAGCGGCTGCGAGCGCTTGATTTGCATCCGTTTGAGCGCAAACGCCCGGATAAAGCCTGTGAAGCCCTGGCGGAGCTATTGTGTGACATCCGGTCGGAGGCCTATCGTGTGTCTGATGAAATCCAGCGGCAGTGTTTTATTCACACCCGGTATTCCGACCGGTCTGTGAACCCGGATTGAGGCACCTGTCATGACATTTGTCCGTTACCATGTGCGTCATGAGACCCTCTACCAGTACGATCAGGTGGTGGGGGAGTCCCACCATTTGCTGAGGCTTACGCCACGGGCCCTGCCCTGGCAGCGGAATCTGGAACATCATCTGGCGATTGCACCGGAACCCCCGGTGCGAAGCTCGTTCCTGGACAGTTTCGGCAATCGGATTACCAAGATTGATTTTACCGCGGAACATGAGTACTTACGGATCATCAGCGAATTCTGGGTGGAGCTTCGTGAGCGTCCGAAACCCTCGGCAGCCGCGGCAAAAGTTCCCTGGGAAACCGTCCGCGATAGCCTGCGGTACCGTGCCGACAGGAAGTTCCCGGCGGACCATCTTCAGGCCACGGCGTTCCGGTTTGTCTCCACCAATGTGCCCATTGATTCCCAGTACGCCGCCTATGCCCGGGAGGCGTTCCTTCCGGGGCGCGCGCTGGTAGAGGCGGCCGATGCCCTGATGCGGATGATTCATCGCGATTTCAGTTTCGATGCAACGGCGACGGAAACCTTCACTCCGGTCGAACAGGCGTTCAAGGCCCGTCGAGGGGTTTGCCAGGATTTCTCCCACATCATGATTGCCTGTCTTCGCTCGTTGGGCCTGGCCGCACGTTACATGAGCGGGTATATCCTGACCCATCCGCCCGAGGGCAAGGAGCGCCTTGTTGGAGCCGATGCTACCCATGCGTGGGTGGCTGTGTTCGTGCCGGATTTCGGCTGGCTGGAGCTGGATCCTACCAATGCCCTGAGGCCGGACCTGGAACACATTACCCTCGGCTGGGGCAGGGACTTTTCCGATATCACCCCGATGCGGGGCGTCCTGCTGGGGGGTGGTGGACATGAACCGGAGATTGCCGTGACCGTGGTGCCCGAGGAGGAGTTCGCCTCCCTGTACGGCGACGGCGAAACCTATCTGGAAGAACTATCGACTTAACCGAATCCACCCGTCCGGTTGTGGTTGAGCTTATCCATACGTTCACTTCCTTACGGCGGAGTGCCGCGTAGCAAGCTATGCTTGCGGGCTTTCGATGGCACCCGGACGACACGGAATGATTGAAACGTTTTTCTCGACTTACATCAGCAGCACCATTCGCTTCCTGTTCCTGCTGGCGCCTTTTTTCGTAGTGACCATGTTCCTGGCGCTGACCAGGGGCCTTCCAGCAACCGAGAAAACATCGATCATCCGCCGTGCCTGCGTTTCGGCCTTTCTGATGGGCGTGATTCTGTTCTTTGCCGGCCCGCTGTTGTTCAGCGCCATCGGCATTACCCTGAATTCGTTCCGGATCGGTGCCGGTTGCCTGCTGTTTCTGACCGCCATCAGCCTGGTGACCAGTGGTACCCGGAATCACGCCACCGGGCTGCCTGATGAGGACCGTGATGACATTGCCGTTGTGCCACTGGCTATTCCGGTGATGATTGGCCCGGCCACCATTGGTGCAATCATGGTGTATGGCGCCGAGCTTAACCGGGTATCCGAAGTGGCAGGCGGACTCCTGGGATTGGTATCCAGCCTGCTGATCCTCGCGGTGCTGCTGCACCTGTCCGGCTACCTGGAGAAGGTGCTGGGCAAGACCGGCCTGAACATCATGTCCAAGATCAGCGGTCTGATCCTCTCTGCTATGGCGGCTGAAATCGTGTTGACGGGCATTGCGGGTTTCATTGCCTCCACCTAGAGTATCGCGGGACAGGTTTTCGCTGCAGGGTGTCTGATGTCTGCCAATACCATTGAGCACAATCGCAAACGATACGATTTCTCCGGCGTGGAGTCGGTGTGGCTGTTTGGTTACGGCTCGCTGATCTACAAGGTGGATTTCCCCTTTCTGGAGCAGCGCCCGGCGTCGATTCGAGGGTGGGAAAGGCGGTTCTGGCAGGGTTCCCACGATCATCGGGGCACGCCGGAGGCCCCCGGCCGCGTGGTTACCCTGGTAGAAAAGCCAAATGCTGTCTGCAAGGGCATGGCGTTCAGGGTGTCACCCAAAGTGTTCGAGCACCTGGATGTCCGTGAAAAGAACGGCTATCTGCGCCTGAGCATCACGCTCACCTTCGACGATGGCAGCCATGCCGACGGCCTGGTTTACATTGCCACCGAAGACAACGAAGCCTTCCTGGGCCACGCGCCGGACGCGGATATTGCCCGCCAGATCGCCTCTGCCTCAGGCCCCAGTGGCCCGAATGCCGATTATCTCTTGCGCCTTGCAGAGTCCCTGAGGGCAATGGGTGCGGATTGCCCGCACACCTTTGCCATCGAATCCCACCTGCGTGATGAGTTGAGCTAAGTCCGTTTAAGTTTGCTTTAAGGTTCGGGGAGCACACTCACCAGACCTTGAATCACACTTATCCCGGAAAATCCCATGGGCTTGTCCTCAAAACCCACTCTTCACGCGCAGCCGTTTGTGCATAGCGGAACCGGTCGGTTTCAATGGCCTGCAATCAAACCGCATTGGCTGGTGTTGATCAGCGCCTTTGCACTTACCGCTCTGTATAACGTTCCTTTCTACACCGCCCTTGATCGATACGTCGGCTTTGATCAGCCGATGCTGATGTTCAAACTCGCGTTTTTGTTGCTGCTGGTCAACCATCTCCTGATCAGCCTGTTTTCGGCACGATTTATCCTGAAGCCGGTACTGGTGTTTCTGTTTTTAAGTGCAGCGCTCAGTGGGTATTTCATGAACGCGTATGGCGTGCTGATCGACAAGCACATGCTGCAGAACGTGTTCGAAACCGATGTGCAGGAGGCTCGCGGCCTGCTGAGCCTCGGACTGCTTGTGCACATGGCGCTCTTCTTTGTGATTCCGGTTGTGCTGCTCTTCCTGGCACGCGTGAGCTGGCCGGCGGGCCTGAAAAGGGTCACTCACTGGTTGGCCCCGATCATTGTTGATATCGCTCTGATTCTGGTACTGGCGTTGACCAGCTATCAGGAGATGGCTTCAACGTTCCGTAATCACCGCGACATCAAGGATCTTGTGGTGCCGGTGAACAGTGTTGCTGCCCTGGCATCGCTGGGTAGCAAGGTGGCTGCGGCGCAGTTTCCCCAGGAATACCAGCAGGTGGGGCTGGATGCGACGGTTTCTCTCCCGGTTTCCGATCGCGCCAAACCCAATCTGGTGGTTTTCGTTCTTGGTGAAACTGCGCGCGCAGACCATTTTGGTCTGAATGGCTATCAGCGCGATACCACCCCGGAGCTCAGTAAACTGGCCCGGCAATCGGGCGGAACACTGGTCAATTTTCCCCGCGTATCCTCCTGCGGGACCGCAACGGCCTTGTCGGTGCCCTGTATGTTCTCGTGGCTGGGCAGATCGGATTACGATGAAGCCGTGGCCAAGAACAGTGATAACTTCCTGGATGTCATGACCCGCGCCGGCATCGTCAGTACCTGGCTGGATAATAACTCCGGCTGCAAGGGCATGTGTGACCGGATTCCGACCGTTCGTCCGGAGGATACCGACCTTTGCCAGGGCGAGTACTGTGATGATCTGGTGCTGCTGAAGGGTGCCCATCAGCAGCTCGATGTTGCAGAAAACAACGACCATTTCATGGTGTTGCATCAGCTTGGCAGTCACGGTCCCGAGTACTACAAGCGCAGCAAACCGGACCAGAAAAAGTACCTGCCCGAGTGTCAGAGCAATGAACTGCAGAGCTGTGACCAACAGGCCATCATCAACGCCTACGATGACAGTATTCTGGTAACCGATCGCTTGCTTGGGGAAACCGTGCGCATGCTGAAATCCATGCAGGCGGATTACAACACTGCCCTCGTGTATGTCTCTGACCATGGCGAGTCACTGGGCGAGGGTGGCATCTACCTGCACGGTATTCCTTACATGCTGGCGCCGGAGGCCCAGACCCATGTGCCCATGGTTGTGTGGTTGTCAGACGGTTTCCGGATGGATAACCGGATTGATGCCGAGTGCGTCAACCGGATCGCATCGCAACCGTTGAGCCACGACAACCTGTTCTCCTCCATGCTGGGACTGATGAACGTGAAGACCGGGGCGATCAAGCCGTCGCTCAATATTTTCGAGGACTGCAGAACCACCTGAGGCGCTGAACGTTTTCTTCACCTTCTGACAGAAAATTCGACACTACCGGCCATTCAAACGTCAAGCTGACGGGGCCTTGCGTAAAGATCCTGCAAAGCCGGCCCCAAGGCACTGACATTCGCTCCCGCTTCGATAATCTGGGTTCAGAGGCATCCGGCACTGGGTCCGGATGCGAGATCTGTCTCTGAGCAGAACGGGAGAATCATCATGAAGCGACTGTTGATCGGAAGCCTGGTAACGGCATTCCTGATGGCATCGGCTCCGGTGATGGCCAACGACGATGACCGCCGTGGTCACGGCTGGCAAAAGCACCATGAGCGGGGCAATGCCCTGCCGCCTGGCCAACAGAAAAAGTTCCTGCAGGCCCACTACCGCGACGACCGTTATGATCGGCACCATCACAAGCCCCGGCACTACAAACAGCATAAGTGGGACCGCAAGCACCACAATCGTTACGATCGCCACGGCTACCATGGTGACAAGCGCCATTGGGGCAAGAAGCACAAGCGCGATGTCTATCGCGACAGGCATGACCGCCGGCGTGACTGGCATCGCAACCATTCAGGCCATTACCTCCTCAAACTGGGCTACGGTGACGGATTGCCGCCGGAGGCCCGGATTGGTCGGATCATTCACGACACTCACGCGCTAATTGAATCGTCCCGGCACTGAATGAAGCTTCCTGGCTCCGGAGCTGCTGTTGCTCCGGGGCTGGATTAAATCCTCTTGCAGGCTCCTTGCGCCGGTGCTGCAGGCCAATGAGCAGCAGGGGCACCACGATCATCAGGCTGCCGGCCAGGAACCACAGGTCGGGCACCTCTCCGAACCAGATCCAGCCAATCCCCACGGCCCAGATCAGACCGGTGTACTCGGCGCTGGTGACCTGGTTGGCGTCTACCTGGCGGTAGGCCAGCAATACGGTGATGTTGTAGCCCAGAATGAACAGGGCCGAGCCCATGGCGCCGATCAGGATGCCTGAATCCCACTGTGCGCCTTCCCACCAGGCCAGGGCGCCAGCCGCTGGCAGAATCAGCAGGTAGTTCAGGAATAGTTTGTGGACAGTGCTCTGCTGTTTCGGCAGTTTCCGGACCAGCACGGCGTTGATGGCCAGGGCAAACGCCGAGCCAAGGGCTGCCACGGCCGCCCAGTTGAATTCCACCGGCCGTAGAATGAGCACAATGCCGGCAAAGCCGCTGAACACGGCGCTGACACTCAGCGGTGTCAGCTTTTCCCGGAACAGGAATACCGACAGCACCATCACCAGGATGGGCGCGGCATAGAAGACGGCGTTGGCGGTTGCCAACGGCAGGTTGCCCAGGGCGATCACCATGCACAGGAGGCCGGCCAGGTGGATGTGGGCCCGGAAGGTGTGGATCTTCAGTCCGGCGAACAGGTTTTTCCGGTCCAGTTGCCCGGCCATTGGCAGCAGAAGGCCCAGGGTGATCAGGCAGCGCAGAAACGCAAACTGAAATACGGGCGCGCCGGGCTCCAGGAGTTTGATGAACACGTCAGAGATCAATGCCATGGCGTTGCCGATCACCAGCAGCAGGATGGCGCTGTTTACGGTTTTTCCTGACATTTTTTTCTCCTCAAACCTTCAACTTTGGGTGCATGAGCCCGGTCAGCAAATGGCTTCCGAAAACCGCTGCGAGTACATCCATGTACGCTTGCTCTCCGCCTTCCCTGGCTCCGAGCATTTTCGGAAGCCATTTGCTGCCCGGGCTCCCCTAACTGGCTCAGGAATTCTATTTAGGTTTTAATATCCGATAAAATGATCATTATTCAGCACCCATTAGAAAATTAGATAATGAAACTGCCACCGCTGAAAGCCCTGCCCGTATTCGAAGCCGTTGCCCGTCTCAACAGCTTTTCACTTGCTGCCGATGAGTTGGCGGTGAGCCAGAGCGCCGTGAGTCATCAGATCAAACAGCTGGAAACCTATCTGGGGGAGCGGCTGTTCTGGCGCAGCGGGCGAACGCTGTCGCTGACCGATCAGGGGCGCCAGTATCTGGATGCGGTCAGTTCGGCGTTGTTGCAGATTGAGCGGGCAAGTGAGCAGTTAGTGGGACATGAGGAAGCCCGGCTGCGGTTGTCGGTGTTCAGTTCGTTTGCAGTGCGCTGGCTGGTGCCGCGGCTGCCGGAATTGCAGCGGCTGCATCCCCAGCTGGATCTGGCGCTTGAGATGAGCAGCGCCAATCCTGTGTTGTCCGATCGGGTGGCTGACTGTTTCATTACGGTTGGCAGGGGTTCGTCGGCTTACAGCTATGAGTTGCTGTATGTGGAGCGGTTGTTTCCAGTCTGCAGTCAGGATTATTGGCAAAGAGTCCGTCGGGAACTGGGGCGTGCGGGAACGGATGGGGAAGAGGCTCCGCTGACACCAGAGGATGTGGCGCAGTTTCCGTTGTTGTCGACCCACAGCATTTTCGAGAAACCGGCGGGAGACTGGGAGGTGTGGTATAGGTCGGTAGAGCGGGACATTCCCGTGGGCGCCCGGATCCAGCATTTCAGTCACATGCTGCTGGCTCTGGAGGCAGCCCGGTTCCACCAGGGTATCGCGTTGACCAATGATTACATGCTGAGCACCCGTAAGGATTCGGAGGACTTTGTCCGGCTGCCCTGCCATCCGGTGATGACGGGGGATGAATTCTACTTTGCCTGGAAAACCAGTCGGCGCAAGGAGCGGGGCATTCAGTTGTTGCGGCGCTGGCTGGTGAGCCAGGCCATTGAGGGCGGGCTGCGTGGTGAAGCGGATTAGCCCCTTTCCAGAGCTTCCCAGACTTCGATAGCGGCGGCCAGGTCTTCCAGCGAGGCACCCACGGATTTGAACAGGGTGATCGCGCTATCGCTTGTGCGCCCCGGCTTGGCGCCTCGCAGCAGTTCTGCCAGTTCAGCCCTCAGATCGGTTTGGCGAAACGCGCCTTCGTCGATGGCCTGGAGAATGTCGCCGGCCTCGCCCAGGGCCCCGGCGTAGGTGTCCACGAAGACTTCACTGCGGGCCAGGCACTCACTGTTGGTTTCCCGCATGGAGGGCCGGAATGCGCCGACCAGATCGAGATGGCTGCCAGGCTGCAGCCATTCACCCCGGACCAGCGGTTCCGTCGACAGCGTTGCGCAGCTGATGATGTCAGCTTCCGGTACTGCGGTTTCCAGGTCGGTGACCGCTTTGCAATCAAACCGGTCCCGGAATGTGTCGGCCAGGGCTTTTGCCTTGTCTGGATGTCGGCCCCAGACCCTCACCCTTCGGATGGGGCGAACGGCCGCGTGAGCCTCAATCAGCATCGGTGCGAGTTTTCCGGTGCCTACCACCAGCAGAGATTCTGCGTCGTCCCTTGCCAGCTCTCGGGCCGCCAGGGCTGACGCCGCGGCTGTCCGCCGGCTGGTCAGGGCGCCGCCTTCGATACAGGCGAGTGGGGTGCCATGCTGACCCTCGCACAGGATGTACAGACCCGAGATGGCAGGCAGGCCGGCGTTAGAATTCTGCGGAAACACGTTGACCATTTTCATGCCGATGTAACCGGTCTCTTCCCAGGCCGGCATAAGAAGCATGGTGGCCTCACCATCCGGGCGATGCATAGCATGGTGATGTCTTGGCGGTGCTTCCACGCCCTCACGAAAGGTGCTGGCAAGACGCTCGATCAGTGCCGGCCATTTCAGCGCGCCGGCCACCTCTTGTGCAGAAATAATGCGCATAGACGTTAACCCTGTTTACGACTTGCCAGGCGCTGGATCTCACCGATGATGCCGCGACGGAAGACCATGACGCAGACCACGAAAATGGTGCCGAGAATGACTTGGACCCAGGAGCCGAAAGCTGACAGTTCGTGGCTGAGGGCACCTACGGTAATGGCGCCAAGCACCGGGCCGAAAACCGTGCCCAGGCCGCCGACCAGGGTCATGAGGATAACCTCCCCGGAGGTTTGCCAGTGAGCGTTGGTCAGGGCGGCAAACTGGAAAATGATGGCCTTGGTGGCGCCGGCCAGCCCGGCCAGGGTGGCGGAGATTACGAACGCCAGCAGTTTGAAGTGATCGACATCGTAGCCAAGGGACAGTGCCCGCGATTCGTTTTCCCGGATTGCCTGCAAAACTTCGCCGAATGGTGAATTGATGGTGCGGTAGATGATGCCAAATCCGATGAGGAAGATGGCAAATACGAAGTAGTACATGGCCAGGGAGTTGTTCAGGTCAATCAGGCCGAACAGGTGCCCCCGGGGGATGCCCTGGAGGCCGTTTTCACCGCCTGTGAAGGGCATTTGCAGGGCAAGGAAGTATATGATCTGGGCCAGTGCCAGGGTCACCATGGCGAAGTAAATGCCCTGACGGCGTATGGCCAGAAAGCCAAACACCGTGCCGATTACCAGGGCAAATCCGGCTCCGGCGAGTACGCCAAGCAGTGGGGTGAAACCCCATTCCTTGGTTACGTAGCCCGTAATGTAGGCGGCGCCGCCAAAGAAGGCGGCATGACCAAACGATAACAGGCCGGCGTATCCGAGCAACAGGTTGAAGGCACAGGCAAACAGTGCAAAGCACAGCAGGTCCATGACGAACACCGGATAGGCATACAGAGGTGCGGTCAGGCCTGCCACCAGCATAATGATAAAGAGGATGCGGTTGGTCATGGCGCTTACTTCTCCTTACCAAACAGGCCGGCGGGCCGGAATAGCAGTACCAGCACCATCAGGAAGAAGATTACGGTACTGGCGGCGGGCGGGTAGAACACCTTGGTCAGTCCCTCAACCAGGCCCAGGGCAAGGCCGGAGAGAATGGCCCCCATAATGGAGCCCATGCCGCCGATCACCACGACTGCGAACACCACGATGATCAGATCGGCCCCCATCAGCGGACTCACTGAGTAAATCGGCGCCGCCAGAACACCGGCCAGGCCCGCAAGGCCGGCGCCGAAGGCAAAGGTCAGGGTAATCATCAGCGGAACATTGAGGCCAAACGCCTGGGTCAGATCCGGGTTTTCGACGCCCGCTCGCAGCCGCGAGCCGAGCTTGGTGTGCTCAATGAAGAACCAGGTGGCAAAGCACACAACCAGAGAAAAAACGATGGCAAACAAGCGGTAAGTAGGGAAGTACATAAAGCCGAGATCTACCACACCGCTCAGGCTTTCCGGCTGGCCCGGGTAGGGGGTGCCGGAAACATTGAAATAGTTGGAAAACAGGCCCTGCAGAATCAGCGTGATGCCGAAGGTCAGCAACAGCCCGTAGATATGATCCAGGTCGTACAGTCGCCGGAGCAGGAGGCGCTCAATGGTAACCCCCAGAAGGCCGACGAGCAGTGGCACCAGAATCAGTGACGCCCAGAAGCCAATCTGGACGCTGATACCAAACCATTGCTCCAGAAAGGAATAGCCAATCAATGCGATGAAGGCACCGAGCATATACATGGCGCCGTGGGCAAAGTTGATGATATTCAGCAGTCCGAATATCACCGCGAGCCCGAGGCTCAACATGGCGTAGAACACACCGACATTAAGCCCAAGCAGCGCCTGGGCCAGAATGACCTGCATCGACACGTTGGCTATCTCCCCTTCAATTGGTAGTCAAACGGTGTGTTAGTTCACCAGCGAACATTTTGTGTCCGCCATCGAGATGTAGGCCTGGTCGGCGGGGATTTTTGAGATCACGTTCAGCAAGTCCCACTCACTGTTCGATTCCGACGGCTTTTTCACTTCGACCAGGTACATGTCGTGCAGCATTGAGCCGTTGGGGGCGATTTTGCCACCTTTCACAAACATGTCGTTGAGGGTCATTTCACCCAGCTTGGCGCGGACCGTGTCGGAATCGTCCGTTCCGGTCTCCTTGACGGCTTCCAGGTAGTGGGTCACCGCTGAATAGACGCCCGCATGAACCATCGTTGGCATGGCGCCATGACGCTCATGGAACCGTTCAGACCACGCTCTGGTTTCGTCATTCTGGTTCCAGACGAAGGCGGTGGTAAATTGAAGACCCTGCGCAATGTCCAGACCCATGCTGTGGACATCCGTGATAAACACCAGCATGCCGGCCAGTTTCTGGCCACTCTGAACAATCCTGAACTGGTTAGCCTGTTTGATGGCGTTAACAGTATCCTGACCGGCGTTGGCGAGACCGATAACATCGGCACCGGACGATTGTGCCTGCAGAAGGTAGGAGGAAAAGTCGTTGGTGGAAAGCGGTGCGTTCACATTGCCAACCACCTCGCCACCCAGGCTTTCTACAACGGCGCCTGTGTTGTCTCGCAGGGAATGACCGAAGGCGTAGTCTGCGGTAATAAAGAACCAGCGCTTGCCACCATTTTTGACCATGGCAGTGGCTGTGCCTACCGGCAATGCATGGGTGTCATAGACGTAGTGAATGCCATAGGGTGAGCACTGCTCTTCGGTCAGCGCGGTGGTGCCTGCCCCGGTGTTCATGGTGATAATTTTCTTGTCCTTGGCAAGGCCCTGCACCGAGAGTGCGACCGAAGAGTTATCCAGGGCCGTGATCATGTCCACTTCTTTGGCGTCGATCCATTCACGTGCTGTGCTGGCGCCAATATCCGGTTTGTTCTGGTGATCAGCAGAGATGATCTCAATGGGTTTGCCCATCACCGAGCCACCGAAGTCTTCGATGGCCATTTGGGCGGCTATCACGGCACCGGGGCCCTCCAGGGACTTATAAACCCCCGACATGTCACTGAGTACACCGATCTTGATCTTGTCGTCAGACAGAGCTCCAGCTGCGGCCAGCGGCAATGTGAGTGTCGCTGCAGCCACAGCGCCGACCAGTCCTTGTTTCCAGTGCTTGAACATAGTGGGTATCCTTTTGTTATTAGATTCCGGGTCAGACCGGTGAAACCGGTCCAGGCCCACAGGCTCAGACACTCAGGTGTCTGTTCAACTGCTCTTTTTTGGCCTCTAGATCGGCCGCATCGATCTGCTCAACCACCTGACCATGCTCGATGACGTAGTGTCGATCGGCCAGAGGCGCGGCAAACCGGAAATTCTGTTCCACCAGAATGATCGTGAAGCCCCGCTCCCTCAGTTTGCGAATAACATCATCCAGGGCTCTCAGGATCACCGGGGCAAGCCCCTCTGTAATTTCGTCCAGTAACAGAAGATTGGCTCCGGTGCGCAGGATTCGGGCAATCGCCAGCATCTGCTGTTCACCACCCGAGAGTTTGGAGCCCTGGCTTTTTCGTCGCTCTTTCAGGTTTGGAAACATGGTGTAGATTTCGTCCACCGACAGACCGCCTTTCGCGATGACCGGTGGCAACTCGAGGTTTTCATCGACGTTGAGAGAAGCAAAAATTCCCCGTTCTTCCGGGCAATATCCCAGCTTGCCAATGTGGGCAATCCGATGTGTGGGCATATTGATGATTTCGGTGCCGTGAATCTTGATCGAGCCGGTGCGACGGCCCACCAGGCCGAGAATAGCCTTCAGGGTGGTGGTGCGCCCGGATCCATTGCGGCCCAGCAGTGTAATCACCTCGCCCTCCCGTAGGTTGAGGTTCATTCCGTGAAGAATGTGGGACTCGCCGTACCAGGCGTGCAAGTTCTCGATTCGGAGCAGGTCCTGGCTTTGATCAGGCGGCATCGGTGGTTCCCATGTAGGCTTCCATTACGGCGGGGTTGGTAGAAACGGTATCGTAATCGCCCTCTGCCAGAACCTCTCCCCGGTTCAGTACGGTGATGGTGTCTGCCAGAGTGGCTACTACATTCAGGTTGTGCTCCACCATCACGATGGTCCGACCTTTGACCACTCGCCTGATCAGATCGGTGACCGTACCCACATCCTCTGCACTCATGCCTTGAGTGGGTTCGTCCAACAGCATGAGCCGGGGTTTCAGGGCTATCGTGGTGGCGATTTCCAGGGCCCGCTTCTGGCCGTAGGGCAGTTCCACGGCTTTGGTGTCAGCCGAGCGGCCAAGCTCCACCAGTTCGAGAGTCGACTGAGCTTCTTCGTTCAGTTGATCGAGTACCCGTTTGGAACGCCAGAACTGGTAGGACACGCTCAGGGTCCGTTGCAGAGCAATTCTCACGTTTTCGCGGGCAGAGAGGTGCGGAAAAACCGCCGAGATCTGGAATGAGCGAATCAGGCCTTGCTGGGCGATACCGGCGGGTCTGGAGTGGGTTATATCGTTACCGTCGTAGATAATCTGGCCGGCACTGGGCTTGAGAAATTGGGTCAGCAGGTTGAAAAAGGTGGTTTTGCCGGCACCGTTGGGACCGATCAAGGCATGTATGCTGCCCGTCTCCACTTTTACGTTGACGTTGTTGATTGCTGTGAAGCCCTTAAAATCCTTCTTTAGATTCCGGGTTTCAAGGATTATCGGGGAGGGCGTTGCATGCTGGCCCGCAGCTTGGTCGTTCACGGAAATACACCCCTTTCGGTTCAAGTCGGCGATTGGCTCGCCGTTGGTTCATTATTATTTGTTATTTAAACTTTTTTTCTGAAAGGTTGCAGATACTGCCAACTGAACTGACATTCAGTAATAGTCGGGGTGTGTGGAGTCTGTCAAGAAAAGACCGGAGGGCGAGCGCTTCCCGGAAAGGGGTTTTGCAAATACTGATAACGCAGTTTGGCGGTGGTCAGTACGTCCCGGGCTGCGACCGACACTGTCGACAATGTTCGGGCCTGTACTCGCCAAGCCGCAGAAGTTATTGTCAGGAAAACTGACAGTCGCCGGCCTTCGGCGGCGCCTTCGGGCTGAAGGCGCAGCGGTCTGGTTTGATGTCCAACAGTGGCGTGCCATCCAGACAGTCCAGGCCGCGCACGATCAGGGTTCCCTTTTCGATGCGAACGAGTTTGACCATGGACGTGCCAATCGGATTGGGCCGAACCGGGGAGCGCAGGGCGAAGGTGCCGAAGGTCTGGCCGTCGCTTCTGGGGCTTTGCCGGACCAGATCGCGTCGGCTCTGGTCCAGCCAGTAGAGCACCTCGATGGTGTCGTAGTCTTCGAGCCCCGCCAGCGCTTCGTGCCACACAGGATCCAGAACCAGTTGGCATTCCGGGCCGTCCAGGTCGCCCTGGCGCGGGCAATCCTTGCGATCGCGCCAGGGGGTCCGGATGGTACCGATGAAACGCAACGTGGCGTCAGAAGCCGGTTCGAGTTCGACGGCCTCCTCGTTGGGGCGCAAATCGCCAGGGTCGGTCATAGGTTGATCTGCGCCCTATTTTTCTTCTCTTGGCGGACGTTCGACCACCTTGCGCTTGCCCTTGGCGCACCGTGACAGCGCTTTCAGGCCATCGGCATCGAAGGCATCCACGCGAATCACATCGTAGAGCGCTTCCAGAGCTTCCAGCAGCTTGTCGCACTCCTCTTTTTTCACGATGCCCTGGTCACAGGC
Source organism: Marinobacter sp. DSM 26671 (assembly GCF_900112835.1). Taxonomy (NCBI): domain Bacteria; kingdom Pseudomonadati; phylum Pseudomonadota; class Gammaproteobacteria; order Pseudomonadales; family Marinobacteraceae; genus Marinobacter; species Marinobacter sp. DSM 26671. Next base: position 175,844 of record NZ_FONF01000004.1, read on the forward strand.
CCAGTCCACCAGTTCCTTGCGCTCATGGCCCATCAGCAATGCAATGCCGTCCACTTCGTCCTCATTGCGGTTGCGAATGGCCTCATGCAGCCGGCTGCGCATCTCTGCCGTTTCGTTGGCCAGCTTGTAGGCATTGAGTACCCGTCCCAGCGGATCCTCGGGATCCATGGTGGTGTAGGCACCGCGGCTGATGCGCTGGCGCACGGGGGTGTCCTTGACGATGGAGTCGGCGACCTTCGCGCCCAGCTTGTCATCGGGACCGTTTAGGCCGGTGGCTCCCAGCGGGAACACCAGCAGGCGCAAGGGCCAGCGAAGGGCCGGTACCGGGAAGTTGATGATCGCCTCGCGCATGGAGCCCTGCAGATCTCGCAGGCAGGTCTTCAGACACCATTCCACCACCGGCCGCTGGTCATCCGGGTAACCCTCTTCATGCCATTGCTTGATCACGGCCGTGGCGTAGTAAAGCTGAACCAGGCAGTCGGCCATGCGGCCGGAGAGTCTTTGGCGGGCTTTCAGGCCGCCACCGACCGTGAGCAGGGTGACATCGGTCATCAGGGCGAAAGCCGCCGAGAACCGCGCCAGCTGTCGGTAACAGGGTTTGATATCGCCCTGGCGTGGCACGGATTCGATCCAGCCACGGGTCAGCCCCAGCAGTAATGCTCGCAGGGCATTGCGGGTGGTGTGGGCCAGATGGCGGTAGAAAATGCCGTCGAATTTTTTCGCGGCTTTGTCTTCATCTTCCATGCCCGCGGCTTCGATTTCCTCAACAATGAACGGATGGCAGCGGATAGATCCCTGGCCGAAGATCATCAGGCTGCGGGTGAGGATGTTGGCGCCCTCGACGGTGATGCCGATGGGCACCGCCTGGTAGGCCCGGGCCAGGAAGTTGCGAGGGCCGGTGATGACGCCGCGGCCGGCCACCACGTCCATGGCGTGGTTGATGACTTCCCGCATCAGATCGGTGTTGCGGTATTTCAGCACGGCGGACGGCACCGAGGGCCGCACCCCCCGGTCCAGCATGCCGGAGGTCAGCAGCCGGGCAGCGTCCATCATGTAGGTGTAGCCGGCGATGGGCTCCAGGGCTTCCTGGACCCCTTCAAACTGGCTGATGGATCGGCCGAACTGTTCCCGGGTGTAGGCGTAGGAGCCGGTGGCCAGGCTGGCGACCTTGCCGGCGCCGGTGCCCAGGGCTGGCAAGGAGATGGATCGACCGATGGACAGGCATTCCAGCAGCATGGTCCAACCCTTACCGAGCATATCCTGGCCACCAATCACCTGTTCCATGGGGATAAAGACATCGTTGCCCCAGGTCGGGCCATTCATAAAGACGGTGTTCATGGGCAGGTGACGGGCACCGGAATTGACGCCCTCGGTGTCCTGCGGTACCAGCACGCAGGTTACGCCGATTTCGTCAGACTCACCCAGCAGCTTGTCCGGATCATAGACCTTGATGGCCAGGCCGATCAGTGTCGCCACCGGGGCAAGGGTGATGTAGCGCTTGTTCCAGGTGACTTTCAGACCCAGCACTTCCTTGCCGTTCCACTGGCCTTTGCAGACGATACCTTTATCCGGAATGGCGCCAGCGTCTGAGCCGGCAACGGGGGAGGTGAGGGCAAAACAGGGAATCTCGTCGCCGCCGGCCAGTCTGGGCAGATAGTGCTGTTTCTGCTCATCGGTGCCGTAGTGCATCAGCAGCTCGCCGGGGCCGAGGGAGTTGGGCACCATCACGGTCACGGCGGCCGACACGCTGCGGGTGGAAATCTTCATCACGATTTCGGAATGGGCGGTGTTGGAGAAGCCCAGGCCGCCGTCCTCTTTGGGAATCACCAGCCCGAAAAATCCGTTCTCACGGATGAACTTCCAGACCTTGTCCGGCAGGTCATACTGCTCGTGGGTGATTTTCCAGTCGTCGAGCATGGCGCACAGCTTTTCCACCGGGCCGTCCAGGAAGGCTTGCTCCTCGCTGGTGAGGTGCGCCGGCTTGGCGTCCAGCAACTTGTTCCATTTGGGCTTGCCGGAGAAGAGTTCGCCGTCCCAGTCCACCGAGCCGGATTTCAGGGCTTCGGCTTCGGTATCCGAGAGTTTGGGCAATCGGCTGCGCACCCAGCCAAGCAGGGGGCGGCTGAGCTTGTCCAGGCGCAAGTCACCGGGGATAACAAGGATTAACGCCAGTGCCAGCAGAACACCGCCAAAAAGAATACTGATCAGGTGCCATTCATCCTGGAACAGACCCACAACGGTCGCAATGGACATGATGGCAGCCGCCGTGGTGCCGCCAATACCCAGGTAGATCAGCACCAGGGCACTGATCAGCAGAAGTAGAACACTCATGTGAAGACCTCCGTATCGTGAATGCAATCAGCGAGAAACTGCCCTTTACCATCGGCCAAAGCCTGAGCAGTTGCAAGGGGAGCAGGAGTCGGATGTAAAGATTGATTGCAGTAATGAAAAGCATTGTCAAAAAACCGGAAGTTTCCCTCTTTTGATTGATCCAGACTGCCACTTATAGAGAACACATAGCCTCATTCAATAAAAAGTGTCCGGAGTGTACTCATGTTTGGCCAGCTCACCGTTGCGAAACGCAGCCCTTGGCTTTGGTCTGATTCTCTCCCTGATGATTGCCATCAGTCTTATTGGTAACCAGCGGGTCGGTTTTATCGACAGGACACTGACCGACGTGGGTGATGGCGCCGCCGTGAAGCAGCGCTACGCGATTAACTTCCGGGGCAGTGTTCATGACCGGGCCATAGCCATCCGCGATGCGGTACTGGTCGAGAACGACCGGGATCTGCAACGCCACCTCGCGGATATTGAGCAGTTGAAGGCATTTTACCGGGATTCCGCCGGCCCGATGGATAGGATGTTCCGGGAAGAGGGCGCGAACAGTCGGGAAAAGGAACTGCTGGCAGCGATCAAAGAGATCGAGCGCAGGGCCCTGGCGCTGAATGCCGCGATCGAGGCAGCCCGCGCGGGCACCCATGGCCGGGGCCAGCCGGGATCTGGCCGTGCTTGCCGGTCAGCTGCGTTCGCGGGTCAGTGTGTTCCGGTTCAAAGGCTGAGGCCGCAGATTAATAGCGCCAGGGTCGCCAGCAGCACCGCGACGTTGGTGCCGAGGAGAGAGTTGAGCTGTCCGGGACGGTTGAGCGCGCCGGGCAGCCTGGCACTTATCCAGATCGCTGCCGGCAGCGGGGCGGCCGCAAGTGCCGTCCAGGCCGGCAACCAGCCAATCCAGATCGCCGCGCCCAGAATCCCAAAGCTGCTTAGCAGCAAAAGCCCCACCAGTCGGGCTGCGGCCGGCTGGCCCAGGGTAATGACCAGATGTCGGCGGCCGACTTTCCGGTCTGCCTCGGCATCCGGTATCTGATTGATCAGTAATAGCTCGCTAACCATCAGAAGCCCGATGGCGGAAACTGCGAGCGCCGTGGCATCCAGCCGGGCACCCAGGGCAATCAGACTGCCCAGAATCATCACCGGTCCGAACCCCAGCCCCGGAGCCAGCAGGCAAATCAGCGGCGAACGGGTAATCCAGCGGGTATACGTGAGCACCAGCACCACGCCGGCCGCGCCGAGCACCAGCATTGGCAGGCCCCGGAGCCAGAGAAAATACAACCCGATTGCGACAACCAGTCCCAGTGTGCCAAAGGCGGCCAGCAGGACTTGCCGGGCGGCGGTGGGAACCTCCGGCAAGGCACCACTGCCGCCGGAGAATGGCGTGCGACGGGTAATCAGATCCAGCCCGGAGGCAAAGTCTTCGTACTCATTGAGCAGATTGACGGCGGCATGGGCCAGCAGGGCGCCAATCAGGACGAGCAGGGTATTGAGCAGGGCCGGAGGCTCGCCCTGGTGCCAGGCTACCGCCACGCCAAGGCCGGCACACAGCGGTGCGAGTACCAGGAAATTGGGTCGGGAGGCGCGCACCACCGCAACGGTTTCAGACATCGGGTCCTTCCTCGGCTAACAGAGCGGTTAGTGGGGCAGATGCTCAGACGTAGCCGGCGGCAAACACCAGACCGAGCACAACCGGCATAACCACAAGACTGCCCAGATTGCTCAATAATACCAGCGAGGCGACCTTGTGTGGCTCCTGCCGATACTGTTCCGCCACCATGTAATTGAGTACGGCCGGAGGCAAGGCTGCAAATACCCACAGCGCCGCCACCTGCATCCCGGGAAGATCCAGAACCGCAATCATCGGCCATGCAAGGATCAGACCGCTGGCGGGACAGGCGATGGCGCCCAGCATACCCAGTTTCCAGTCACTGAAATCGATATCAAGCATGCGCACGCCAAGGGCAAAGAGCATCAGCGGTATGCTCACACCACCGAGCATGTTCAGGGTTTCCAGCAGCCATTCTGGCAGGGTCACGCCCCCGAGATTGACCGAGAGCCCGGCAATACTGGCAAATACGATGGGCAGCTTCAGGCGTTTTACGATGGAGGTATGGGGGGCGAGCATGTACAGCCCCACCGAAAAGTGCAGCAGCATTTCCACGATGAATAGCACAATGGCCGCCGGCAGGGCCTCATCGCCAAAGGCCAGTACCAGCAGCGGAAGACCCATATTGCCGGAATTGTTAAACATCATCGGTGGCAGAAAGGTCTTCAGGTTCAGCTTCAGAACCCTGGCCAGCGGATACAGAACAATTCCTGATCCGAGCACAACCACCGTGGCGGCCAGTGCAAGCTGGGCGTAGTTCTGCAGCGGAGCCTGCTGGTCAGCAAGAACAGCGAAGACCAGCATGGGCACAAACAGCTCCATGTTGAGAACGTTCAGTCCCTGGATGTCGGGCGTCCGGTAGCGGCCATAGAGTGCGCCGCAACCGGCGATCAGAAATACCGGCAACATGGTGGACAGAATCTGGCCAATCATTGAACAGGCTCCGGGGAATGTTTGGAAGTTTTTATTGGATAAACCGTTAGGTTCGCAAGTATCGCCCTGCTTGGGCAAGTGTTTATCGACGATGTTCGACCAAAGCCGGATATGAACACGGTGGCGACATCGGCAGCCGACGGTTGCGATGGCCGTTCGGGCCCACCACAATACCGTTTTCCAATGTTGTTATCTGCCCTGGAGAGTCCCTGTGTCCAGCCCGTTTGATCAGCCGGTTTCCCGGGAACACACCTGTTCCGTCAAGTTTGATGCCCGCAAGGCGGTTTTTGGCACCGAGGATGTTATCCCGGTCTGGGTGGCCGATATGGATTTCGCGGCACCGGAGGCTGTCACCCGTGCGTTGAGGGAGCGGGCGGAACATCCGGTTTATGGCTACACCCTGTTTCCGGACAGTCTTTACCAGTCGATGATCGACTGGTTTGCCAGTCGCCATGACTGGGAGATCCGGCGCGAGTGGATACTGATGGCGCCCGGCGTGGTGCCATCGATCAACGCCGCGTGCATGGCCTACGCGGGACCCGGTGAGGGCGTCATCATCCAGCCGCCGGTTTATCCGCCGTTTTTCAGTTCGGTGCGGCACAGTGGCCGGGTGGTGATCGAAAACCCCTTGGTGCCGGAGGATCCGGACACCGGAGACCCGGGCCACTACCGCATGGATCTTGATCACTTGGAGCAGTGCGCAGCCCGCCCCGATGCCCGGATCCTGCTGCTGTGCTCGCCCCATAACCCGGTTGGCCGGGTTTGGTCGGAGGAAGAACTGACGGCGGTGCTGGATATTGCTCGCCGGCACCGGCTGGTGGTGGTCTCCGACGAGATTCATTGTGACCTGACCTTCACGGATAAACCCCGCCACACCATGCTGGCGAAGCTGGCCGGTCCTGAAGATGCACTGGTAACGGCGGTCGCACCGAGCAAGAGTTTCAACATGCCCGGCCTCGGCCTGTCGGCTCTGGTTATTCCCGATGCGGACCGGCGCAAGGCAATGAAGGACGTGTTTGAATCCATGCATCTGCCCCAGTGCAATCCGTTCAGTATTGCCGGGTTTGAGGCCGGCTACCGCCATGGTGCCCCCTGGCTGGACGATCTGATGGCCTATCTGCAGGCCAGCCGGGACTATGTGGTGGAGGCTGTTGGCCAGCGCCTGCCCGCCATTCGCGTGTCCGCTCCGGAGGGCACCTATCTCATGTGGCTGGATTGCCGCGAACTGGGGCTTGACGATGCCGGCCTGAAACGCTTTTTTGTCCGGGAAGCCCGTGTGGGCATGAACCCCGGACTCTCCTTTGGCGACCCGGGCAGTGGCTTTATGCGCCTGAACATCGGCTGCGCCAGATCGGTTCTGGAAGAGGTCATCGGCCGCATTGAAGCGGCTCTCTAGTCAGTTGCCCGTTCCTCGTTACTGTTGGCCTTCCAGGGAACAATGATCCTCCACCAGTTGCCAGCGAGGAGGCTTGTTCATGCCGGGCATGTCACCATTGGTTGCCCGGATAGCCTCCCAGATCTGACCGCCGTGGGTGACCAGGCTGCCAACCGTGTAGCTTCTGGAAAATAGCCACGGGTCCGGTCTTACGCACATGCCGGAAGACGTCTCGCCCCGTTTGCTCTTGCCGACGGATTGGCCGGCCTCGGTGCCTTTCTGGCCGTCTCCGGTCCGGGTTTGGTCAACCGGTTGCTTACGGCCCTCGCAGTCCGGCACAGAATCCAGTTCTTTCCAGTCGAACGTAATGCCGGGCTCCAGGCCCTCGTGCAGTTCGCGGGACTCATACCAACTGCCTTTGTGAAAGACCGCTGCACCGGCTGGATAATAGCGGGTAGGCACCCACTTTGACTCTTCGGGATCACAGGGTTCCGCTGCAGCCGGCGCCGACAGGCCAGCGGCCAACAGGACCAGAACCAGGCAAAAGAAGCGGTGAGAGTTTCCTGGCACAGGTTTAATCATGGGGGTCTCCTTTTGCTGAGCGTTCCGGGGTTGGGTAGTGGGTGTGTTTCCGGGTCTGCGTGGCCAGCACCAGCCCGGCCAGGATCAGTGCCCCGCCGATAACATGAAACAGCCCGAGGGATTCGGCCAGGAAAATGCCGGCCAGAACCGTGGCAAACACAGGGGTCAGGTACATAAAGATGGCCGCCCTGGCCGGACCAATTTTATGCACACCGTGGTTCCAGAATCCATAGGCCAGGATCCCCGGGAAGATGGCGAAGTACAGCAACGGCATGGCGGTGCTTTGCGACAGCTCAAAGCCACCAGAGAAGAACAGCAGATCCGTCAGATAGAAGGGCAGGACGACCAGTGTGCCGAGGAGAATCTGGGTGGTCAGAAACGTTAGTGCAGGCAGTGGTACGGCCTGCCGTCTCAGTAGCACCGAGAACAGGCCCCAGCTGAACACCGCCGCCACCATGATCAGATCCCCCGGCTGGGCCTGAAGGCTGGTGAGCACCGAGAGATCACCGCGGGCAATCACGGTAACGATGCCGGTGATGGCCAGTGCGATCCCGAAGGCCTGGACCGGACGGGTGCGGTCGCCTAGGAGAATCCAGGCCAGCAGTGCCACAAAAATGGGGATGGTGGCGTTGATCAGGGCAATGTTGGTCGCGGTGGTTGTGGTCGCCGCCAGGTACAGCAGGGTATTGAACGCCCCCACGCTGAAGGTCGCCAGGGCCAGCATGGAACCGAACCGCTGGCGGATAACGTCGCGGTGGCGCCAGATACCCGGCAGGCCGAAAGGCAGCAGGATGGCCAGGGCGATTACCCAGCGCCAGAACGACATGGAGAGCGGCGGAATGTTCTCTACCGTGCCCCGGGCGACAACGGCGTTGCCGGCCCAGAACAGAGGTGTAAGAACCAGCCCGATGTAGGCCAGGCCGGGAATTCGTGACAAGACTCCGGCGTTCTCGGAAGACACAAAGGCTCCTGTGGGGTTGGTGAGGCCCGAAAAAAGCCTAGCATACTACTCTCCGGGAACTTCTGCCTCCGTACCAATGTGGTAGGCGGCAAAACCGGCCATCACTACCTGGTCCACGGCCATACCGATAACCCGGCCATCGGTGGTGGACCGGATGGGGTGCTGGGCATTGGTGATCGGATCGGACACGTAACCGAGAATCTCCCCTTCCGATACGCTGGCCCCCAACTCAATTTCGCTGAACAGAATCCCGCCGTGGTCCGCGCGGATCCAGTCGGAATCGTAGTAGACAGGCTCCGGATCGCCCCACACGAACATCCGGGAGATCATGCCCTGACGCTCCATCAGGCTGGTTAGGCTGTTCACGCCGGCACCGATCTGGTGCTGCTGTATACGGTGGGATTCGCCGGCTTCCAGGGTGACGGTGCGAATACCGGCTTCCACAGCAGCGGTGCGCAACATGCCCGCAGAACCGGAGCTGTGAACCACCGCCATGCGGTCAAAGCCCCGGGTGAATTCCGCCACGTCCGGGTTGTTCATGTCGGCGCGAAGCTGCGGCAGGTTGGTGCGCTTCAGTGAGCCGGTGTGGATGTCCACCAGCATGTCGCACTTGCGAATCACGTTCTCGAACAGTGAATGGGCAATCCGGTCGGCCAGGCTGCCATCGGGGCTGCCCGGGAAATGCCGGTTGAGGTCCCGGCGATCGGGCAGGTAACGACTGCCCTGCTGGAATCCCGGCAGGTTCACAATCGGCACACCCACGACCGTGCCCGACAGCTTCTCCGGGTTCAGGTCATACATGGTCTGGCGGATGATCTCGATGCCATTCAACTCATCCCCGTGAACTGCCCCGGTGAGGCACAGCGTCGGGCCGGCGTTGATGCCGTTGACCACCAGAACCGGGGTTGTCTGGGACAGCCCGGCAATCTGAATGCCGGGGGTCCAGGCCAGGCGGGTAGACGTGCCGGGCAGGACATCATTGTCCAGCAGCGTGAAGACCTCGCCTTCGCGAATCTCGGGCTCCGGCTCCGGCTCCGGCTCGGGTTCGGCCACCGCTTCGGTTGCCATGACCTCGGATTCTGCGGCATCTGCATCGGTATCTCCGGGCGCTGAAACCTGTGCCTCCGGTGGCGGCGCAACCTGCTTGAGATCGATGTTCGGGGCTACCTTGCGGGAACCGGCCGAGGGCGTATCGATACCGGCTCCGCCCTGTGGGACTGCCGGCTGACGGGCTGTATTGTTCTTCCCTTTGGTCTGCAGAGGGGCCGAATGCTCAACGTCCTCGACGCTCTCGTCCTCGGCCAGTTCCGCGATCAGCACTTCGGATTTTTTGCTGGCCTTTGCCGAATCGGTTTCGGCCAGAACAGGTGCCGACAGCCAGGGTATGACCAGGCCAATCAGCAGGATCCGGGGGGACGGTTTTTGAAGCCGCTCAAACAGCATATTTCCTCACGGTTCGTCAGTGTGCGCTCAAGGATAGAGTGCCTCTGGCGGTCATGAATACTGCTGTGACAAAGGTTTAATGCCACTTTCATGAAATCCGGGCAAGTTATAACGAAAACAGTTATACGCCGGAAAAGTGATTAAAAATATGGGTGTTTTGCGAAATCCCGTGTGCTTTCGTTACTCCCGCGTTAGCTGTCGTGTACGACATGCCACAGATCGTCCTCCCGGAACGCCCTGTGCTCCGCCTCCAGCTTCAGTAAATGCGCCAGGGCTGACCGTGCCGCAAGGCCGTGGATGGCGGCCGGAACATCGTCATAGGCTTTTGCGGTAAGAGCTTTCAGGTCTACAGGAGCCAGGGCTTCCAGCGCGCGGGCCACCTTGTGCTCACGGGACAGACGGTGGGTGATCAGGAAATCGATCACCGCTTCGGGATGCCCCATCAGAAAGCCGTGTGCTGGCGCAATGTAGCGAATGGATTCGGCCAGCAACTCGTAGAGCGACTCGATGTAGGCCTTCATGTCGCCGTCCGGCGGATTAATGACCACCGTTGAGCCCTGCATGATGTGGTCACCGGAAAACAGCAGCTTCTGGTCGACCAGCAGAAAACACAGATGGTTCGAGGCATGACCCGGGGTATGAAGCACCTTCAGGAGCCCGGCTTCGGTCACAATCAGATCACCGTGCTCCGGTTCATCATCGGCCCGGAAGGTCTGGTCCTGGCCGGCACCCGGGGGCGCCGGCCAACCGAACACCCGGCAACCGGTGCGCTCTTTCAGGGCGGCAACGGCCGGCGAATGGTCCTGGTGCGTGTGGGTTACCAGAACCTGGTCAATGACGCCACCGGTCACCTCCAGAATTCGCTCGATATGGGACTCGTTGGCGGGGCCGGGGTCGATCACCGTGAAGCGTTCATGGCCCAGAATGTAAGTGTTGGTCCCTGGCCCGGTCATCATCCCCGGGTTGGGCGCCGTCAGCCGGGTGACACGGGCCGCGACCTCAACCGCCTCTCCGGGATTAATCTCCGCCCGGGTCGAGCCTTCACCTTCCGGATCCAGCTTCGCGGCCTCATCATAGGCCGGCGCTCCCGGCTCCAGCGTCACCGGCTTACCCTTTTTGACCGCCGGCCAGGGCTGGTTGGGGTAGGGCTCGGGCGGGTTGGCGTGGGCATAGCGCATCAGCGCATCGGTGGTCTCGAACCCGTTCAGCACCCGCAACGTCCGAATCGTTGGCAACCCCAGCAACCGCTGGCCGTTCCGATGATCCTCAAGGGCCTGTTCCGGGCGGATCCAGACATGATCGATGGTTTCGATACCGTCGTGCCCGGCCAATTGACCTTCCGGAGCGGGCGTCACGAAAAACCGTGTATCGAAACGCCTCGGCGGCCCCGGCGGCGTAATCCAGTGGCCGAGATAGGCAAGCCTGTCCAGCGGAAGCGCCAAGCCGTGCTTTTTGCACAGACTGGCCAGAGACAGATCGCCGTCGAACACCGACCTCCGATCCGCATGGGCCGGATGATCCCCGGATATCGGGTTGCCCTGTTTATCCACCGCAACCAGAACCCCGGACTCCTCAAAACACTCCCGAACCGCCGCCAACATATAGTCCGCGCCGCCTTCATCGACACTCATGGTCTGACTGATCTCGGCGTCTCCGGGCCCGATAATATGGTCCTGCCCGTGAGTCTCGTTTTCCTCGACTCGCCCGCCAGGGAATACAAAATAGCCGGGCATAAACACGGCGTCCCAGGTGCGTTGCAGCAGCAGGACTTCAAGGCCTTCGGCTGTATCTCGAACCAGAACCAAGGTGGCAGCAGGGCGAATATCCATAAAACTCCATCTTCAAATATTTATTGTCAGTGCGCGGGAGTGATACGAACGATGGCAGGGAAGGGCTTTCCAAAACTGTCTGTCGCCAGGGATGGCGACAGTCAAGCGTCACATGGACGTGCCGCAAGGAGCGTGTTTTGGAAAGCCCTTCCCTGCCGTCGCTCCACCAAAACCATCGGCGCGGAGGTCTCATAGCAAGATAACCGATTTGGGACTGGGCGTCTTGAGATGAACACTAAAGTCGAACAGCGTATGATTTGCCCCAAGATACCCAGTGAAAACAGGAACCCCCGTGGCCCGAATCAAACTCTCCTTCCCGGACGACGTCTTCTGCTTCGAAACCAGAATGCCCGTCAGAATCACCGACATCAACGGCGCCAACCACCTCGGCAACGACGCCCTGATCTCGATGCTCTCCGAAGCCCGGGCCCAGTTCCTGGTCAGTTACGGTATCCAGGAAGCGAGCAAAGACGGCACCGGCATTATCGTTACCGACCTGGCCACCATGTACCAGTCGGAATCCTTCTTCCCGGAAATGCTGCGTTTTGAAGTGGGTCTGATGGACTTCAACAAGTATGGCGGGGATTTCGTGTTCCGGGTCACCAAGGCCGAGAGCGGCCAGCCGGTGGCACTGGCCAAATACGGATTCGTCTTCTTCAACTACCACCGCAAGGAAGTGGTGCCGGTACCCGAGAGCTTTCGTTCACGCTTTGCCTGAGGCGAGCTCCGCCTTCAAACGCGTCATGCCGGCCCGGTAGAAGCTGTAAGCCATGGCGCCGGCGAACAGATTGCCCACCAGCGCACCACTCATAAGGCCATAGACCCCGTTGATCTGGCTACCGATCCAGAGCAGGGGCAGGAAGCACAGGAACAGGCGCAGGGTGGACACCAGCAGGGCCCGCATCGCCAGTCCGAGGGCATTGCACACCGACACCATCAGCATGCACACGCCCAGACCGCTGTAGCTCAGCGGCACCCGCACCAGATAACCGGCGAGAACCTTCTGAACATCACTGTCGCTGGAGAACAGTTCCGACACCAACCCGGAAGCCACCACCCAGGTCAGGCCGATGGCCAGCTGCCAGACCACCACAAACCGGACCGCAAGGCGCACCAGTTTACGGATCTGCTCGATATCCCCGGCACCCAATAACCGGCCAATCATCGGCGGCATCGACATGGTCAGGGCCAGCACCACCACAATTGAGAAAAACTCCAGACGGGTGCCCAGGCCCCAGGCTGCAACGGCGGCGGAGCCGAAGCCGGCGACAAGAGCCGTCGCCAGCATGGCCGAGACAGCCGGCATCAATTGGCTCACCATGGCCGGGGCCATGATGCCGTTGAGCTGTTTCAGGGCTTTCCAGAGGGCAAGCTCCTGAAGATCGAAACGCACCCATTGGCGTTTCAGCAGTTTCGGGTAGATCACCAGGCAGCCGATACCGAAAGAGGTAACGGTGGCCCAGGCGGCGCCGGGCAGTCCCCAGCCGAAAACAAAGATGTAGAGTGGGTCCAGGGCGATGTTGGTCAGACTCGTGGCCACCATCATATATCCCGGCAATTTGGTGTCACCGTGGGAGCGACACACGCTGTAGCCGAAGTACAGGAACGCCCCGGTCCAGGCGGCCATCAGCCAGGGAACCCAGTACTGCCGGATCAGCGGCAGAAGTGAGTCTTCCGCGCCAAGGGCGGTCATGATGGGCCCCTGCAGAAACCAAAGCGCCACGCAGATGACAAAAACGAGGCTGCCGCCAACGGTAATGATCAGGCCGCCCAGCCGGAAGGCGCGCAGTTCATCGCCGGCACCCAGGGTGCGGGAAACGATAGCTGTGGTCGCAATGCCCAGACCCACCTGAAGGCCGATGATCAACTGCTGCATCGGCAGTGTGAAGCCCAGTGCCGCCAGCGGATCCCGGCCCAGCTGACCCACGAAGGCACTGTCGGCCAGCTGGAAGGTCATCAGGGACAACACGCCGAACAGCATGGGCCAGGTCATGCTGTAGAGCTGGCGGGCCAGGGATGGGTTTTGGGTGGTGGTCTGCACGGGGTGTTGTGGGCCTTCGGTTAGGATTCGGGCTTTGGGCGGGGATTCTAACAGGTTCTGGTTTTGGAGCATGCAGTCGGCTGGGGGCGGGCTTCTGAAACACGCTGTGAATACATCCCTGTACGCTCGGCTCCGCCATCCATGGCTCCGCACGGTTTCAGAAGCCCGCCCCCATCCAACTGCCCCGAAAACCGGTGATATGTCCGGCGCTCAGGGCGATAAGAAGCGTTACAGCACCTTCAGCGCCGCATCGTAATCCGGCTCATCCTTGATCTCATCAACCAGCTGGCTGTGGATGACCTTGTCGTTCTCATCCAGTACGACCACCGCCCTGGCGCAGAGACCGGCGAGGGGGCCATCCTGAATGGCGACGCCGTAGTCCTGCTGGAAGCTGTAGTTCCGGAAGGTCGAGAGGGTTTCGACGTTTTTCAGACCTTCGGCGCCGCAGAAGCGAGCGGCTGCGAAGGGCAGGTCGGCAGAGACTACGAGGACCACGGTGTTGTCCAGGCTGCCGGCCTTTTCGTTGAACTTCCGGGTAGACGCGGCGCAGACGCCGGTGTCGATGCTCGGGATGATGTTCAGGATCTTGCGCTTGCCGGACCAGTTGTCGAGTTTGACTTCTTCCAGCCCGCTGTTGGTCAGGGTAAAGGGAGGCGCGTTGTCGCCTGTTTCGGGAAATTTACCGCTTAATTCAATGGGGTTGCCGTCCAGGTTAACGCTGCTCATGGTATTTGCTCCTTGGTGTCTGGTTTAGAGTCTTACGTACTCTGTGTAGACCACTTTGGATGATTTTGCCTTAATTGCCAGTGGCACTTTGTGGTTCGAAACCTTTCGCAGGATAACGCTGAACCAGCAGCAGATAACAGCCCATGGCAATGGCGGCGCATGCTGCAATGATAGAGGCCATGACCAGGGAGGTGCCGTCGTGCAGATGGCCGACGAGCATGCCAGCGATGGCGGCGACGGCCATCTGGGTGAAGCCGAACAGGGCAGAGGCGGAGCCGGCCATGGTGGGGAAGTTCGCCAGGGCGCCGGCCATGGTCTGGGGCAGGACCATCCCGGTGCCGATCATGAACAGGGCCTGAGGCAAAATGACTGCCCAGACGTTGAACACTTCACTCAGTGCCAGCACGGCCATAAGGCTGCCGCCAGCCACAGCAATGATCAGGCCGCGTACAAGGATCTGGTCCGGCACCAGGCGACGGCCGAGACGGACGGCGGTCAGGTTGCCAACAATGTAGCCGGCCACCATGCAGGCAAAGTACAGACCGAACTGCTCGGTCGGCACCCCCAGGAAATCGATAAGCACGAACGAAGAGCCCGACAGGAAGGCAAACAGACCGGAGAAAATCAGTGCGTTGGTCAGGGTGTAGCCCAGGAAGCTGATGTCTTTCGCAATCGTGCGGTAGTTCCGCAGCAGGCTGCCCATTTTCAGGGACTGGCGATGCTCCGGACGCATGGGCTCGGGAATACCAAAGGCAACCACCACGGCCATCACCAGGGCGTAGCCACCCAGAGCCAGGAATACCGAAGCCCAACCCAGACTGGCCGTCAACAGGCCACCGATGGTCGGCGCGACCGCAGGCGCCAGAGCCATGATACTGGCCAGGATAGCCAGGATTTTGGCGGCTTCGCGGGGCGTATAGATATCCCGAATGGCCGCCCGACCCAGAACCGGGCCGGCAGAACCGCCAAGGGCCTGCAGGAAACGGCACAGAATCAGCGTTTCGATGTTCGTCGCCAGGGCACAGCCGATGCTGGCAATGGCGAAAAGCACAAAACCACCGATCATGATCGGTTTGCGACCAAAACGGTCCGCCAACGGACCGCAAACCAGCTGAGCAATGGCAAAGCCCACCAGATACAGGCTCAGTGTCAGCTGAACCTGATCGGTGCCGGTGCCAAAGTCTGAACCTATCTGGGGAAGTGCCGGCAAATACATATCTGTTGCCAGCGGCCCAAGGGCCACAGCGGCAGCAAGCAGAACGGTTGTCCAGACACTCGTCAAAGTCAGCATGTGTTTCCCGATGCGTTATCTCAAAATTCCGACAGGGCGGGTTGGGTAAGGCTTTCCAAAACTGTGCGGAGCCATGGATGGCGGAGCCCAAGCGTCACAGGGACGTGCCGTAAGGAGCGTGTTTTGGAAAGCCTTACCCAACCCGGCCTATAAGGGAGTGAAGGCAGTCTAGGTCAGAGGAGTTCAGAAGATAACGCCAGCAAAGCTCATACAACCTATGAGCAAAACTAATTGATTAACTTTTAAGACCGTTGAGGGTAGCGGCAACGGCATTCACCTGGTTGCGCAGCCACTTGTGGGCGGGATCGTTCTGATTGCGGCGGTGCCACAGCATTAGCAGGGTAAAGGGTTTGAAATCAAAAGGTAGCGGAACCCAGGCGAAGTCCCGGAGTAAGTGTTTGCTCATGCCCTCCGGGGCCGTAGCAAGCATATCTGTTCCGCGGAGGAACTCCGGTAGGCCGGAGAAGTTGGAGACCGTCACCACATTGCGACGAACCAGACCACGGGTGTCCATGGCGGTTTCCACAGTCGGTTTTTCGCCGGTGGCGAACAACAGGGCAATGTGGTCTGCCTTAAGGTATTCCGGCAGATCCGCTGGCGGTTTCCGGTGTTCAGGATCATAGAACACCACCATGCGATCGGCCATCAGGCCCCGCTGCATAATGTCCGTCGCCTCCGGCGCGTGGGGAGAAATCACCAGATCACAGACATCCTTCCGCAAAAGGTCTGCCCGAGGAATGCCAGATGGAATCACCTGAAGGCTGATGCCCGGAGCTTCCTGCCGCAACGTTCGCACCAGGCCCGGCAAAAGCAGGTCCCGCTGGTAGTCATTGGCAGCAATCGTGAAGGTGAACTCTGCCGTGGCGGGACTGAACGGCGGGCCCGAGGACAGCGACTGCAGGTCATCCAAAATCTGGCGGATATGGGGCCCGGCCTGAAGTGCGTAGCGGGTTGGCACAATGCCGCGCCCGGACTTCACGAACAGGGGGTCGCCCAGGGCCTGGCGCAGACGTTCCAGCGTGTGACTCACCGCAGACTGGGTAACGCCCAGCCTGACTGCCGCGCGGGACACGCTGCCTTCATCAAGCACCGCCAGAAAGGTGCTGAGGGCCCGGAAATCCAGGTTGAATGTATCAATCGGGTTCATGAATGGCAGTGTAACCCGATGCCTGCGGTGGCGCTACGGCGCCTCGCCTGATTCGTTTGCCTGAATGAATGTTCCAACAGCCTCTGCCAGATCGTCGAACCAGGGGTTGTAAGTCAGCCGGCTGGTATACACCGGACGCTCCGTGTCGTGCCAGGCACTGAACCAGAGATCTTCCTCCGGCAACTGCCGGCAACCCTCCAGAGAGATGTTATTCGGTTCCAGGCATCGCTGCAGTGGCGCGCCCAGGCCATAGAGTTCGTTGTTCGGAGCAATCAGCAGCGACTGGTGCGAGAACTCCAGGATATTGGCGTCAGGCAAATAGCTGTTGAGAAACCTGATGCGCTCATCAGCCTGCGCGTTGGGCCAGGGTGTGCGGGTATCCCGAAAGATCACCATGGCGTTCCCTGGATTGGTAAACCGTTCCCGGAACTGCGTGATGAGATAGTCGAGGTTTATCACCGAGTCGGCCTCCGTGGCAGCCAGGAACAAAGGCATATCGCTGCTTTCTTGCTGCACTATCCGGCCCTGGGCCGCCGATATAACGTCGCCGATCTGACTGCCGGCGTTGAAGGAAAACGACTCGTACTTCACCGGATTAAGTTCGGGCTCCTTCTCTACAAAATCAGCAAACACGTCGGCGATGGGCGCCAGCCAGAGGTAGTCCCGCAAACCGTTAAGCTGCCAGGCCGGTGCAACCGCAATCAGACCCGCCGGTCGAGGACCGGTCTCTGAAAGCGCGTAATCTGTGGCCAGTGCCCCGCCCAGAGAAAAACCGCCAATAAACGCCCGATCCACCTCCTGCGACAGGGCAATAAAGTGATTGCGTACCTGTTCGCGCCAGACCTCGGCGCTGGCCGTCACCATATCGCCGGGCCGGGTGCCATGTCCCTGCAGCAACAGCGTCCGGACTTCAACGCACTGATCCGCCAGGTAACGGGCCAGATCCCGGAACACAAAGGGTGAATCGCTCAGGCCGTGAACCAATAGGATCCCGGTACGATCCCCGGAGCTGCAACCCGCCGCCGGTGCCAGCCGGTACGGCAGGTTCCACAGTACCTGCTGCTCCCGCTCAAACCCGTCCACCGGCACCAGATTGGTATCGACATAGGCTTTGACAGATTCGAGGTAGCGGTCGAAGTCGGTCACCGGTTCGGCGCCCAGGGTTGATGGCCCGGGACTGTAGAGTTGAGTGCTGGTGGCGCAGGCGGCAGTGGTGGCCAGCGCGAGTAAAACGAGCAAAGTCCTGAGGATAGTCATAGCCGGCGAGTGGGTTTCGCTCCTTTGGTCATTACTGTCGTCATCGCTGACTGTGTTGAGTGATCGTTCAAATCTCGATACTGTGACTCCAGTATACGACCCCGAACCCCCTTCCGGATGAGGAGCCCCACCGATGACCATGACCCTCGCTTTCGACGTCTACGGAACCCTGGTTGACCCCATGGGCATGTCCCGCCTGCTGGCGGAAGACGCGGGCGACAGGGCAGAAGCCGTGGCCGCGCTGTGGCGGGAGAAGCAATTGGAGTTCTCGTTTCGCAAGGGCCTGATGAAAGTCTACGAAGACTTCGGTGTCTGCACCCGCCAAGCCCTGCGCTACGCCATGGCCACTCACAAACTGACCCTGTCCGAAGAGCGCGAAAACGCCCTGATGGCAGCCTACCTGTCTTTGCCCGCGTTCGAGGACGCGTTGCCGGCGTTAAAGAGTCTCAGAGGCGAGTACCCGCTGTTCGCATTCTCCAATGGTGGTTATCCAGCACTGGAGAAAGTGCTCGGGCACAACGACTTGCTCGACCAATTTGAAGGCCTGGTATCGGTAGACGATATCAAGAGTTTCAAACCTGATCCTGCCGTTTACACCTATGCCCGGCGCGCAACCGGTTCCTGGGAAAAACCCCTGTGTCTTGTGTCCAGTAACGCCTGGGATGTGATTGGTGCACGAGCTGCAGGATTACTCGCAATCTGGGTACAGAGGGATCCGAACAAGGTATTTGAAGACTGGGGGATTCAACCCTCAGCAGTGATCAACAGCCTTTCAGAACTGCAGGAAACACTGAAAAACCTCTGAAGTAAGAGGAGGCAGGTGTCGGGGAGGGCTTTCCAAAACTGTCTGTCGCCATGGATGGCGACAGTCAAGCGTCACATGGACGTGCCGCAAGGAGCGTGTTTTGGAAAGCCCTCCCCGACACCTGCCGGCAAACTCCAAACTCAAAAACTCAGTCCGACCGAAAAGCGAGCCAATCCGCCAACTCCAGCCAACTCTGACGAGGCGCCTTACTCCCCGCAAGAATGCCCATATGACCACCCGGCACAACCCGGAACGTCTTGTCCGTAGAGCTCACATGATCCATCACCCGCTTGGCCGCACCCGGCGTCACGAGCGTGTCGTCGCCCCCGGCGATGGCCAGTAAGTTGGCACTCACATTGTCCAGCCTGGCAACATCCTCGCCGATCTGTATTTCCCCTTTGGACAACTGGTTGTCGATCCAGACCCGCACCACCGTGTCCTGAATGATCCCGCCGGGGTAGGCCACCATACGGTCCAGAAACGCCGATGTGGTGGCGTGACTGGTGACAAACTCCCGGTCACCCAGACGGATGATCAATTCCCAGTAACTCATCACGCTGGCAATCGGATTGGTCAGCTTGAACCCGATGGTATTGGCCCAGCCGGGGGTATGAAACCAGTGAGGTTTCACATCGTGAAGCCGGAACCCGGTGCGTTTCCGCACAAACCCGGCCACATCCGCCATGCGCTGATTCACAAGCCCCAGGATCCCGGATGCATGGCTGTCGATCGGCGAGCCCAGCACAATGGCATTGCGCACATGTTGATCGTTGCTGAGCGCGGAATAGAACAGCGTGAACATGCCACCCATACTCCAGCCATGCAGCGACAACTCCTGTTCACCGCTATGCTCCCGAACCCGGTTCAGGTAGGCCGGCAGCAACTCGGCCACATAGGTATGCAGGTTGTAGTGACTGTGTTCCCGCGTGGGCATGCCCCAGTCGATCAGATACACCTCAAATCCCTTGGCACGCAGAAACCGAACCAGACTGCGCTGGGGAAACAGATCGTAGATCAGCATATTCACCGCCAGGGGCGGCACGATCACAATCGGTGTCTTATGGGCCGTGCGCTCAACCGCAATGGTCTCGCCTTCCAGCTCGATGAAATCCTCGGCCAGTGGTGGGTAGTAACGCAGGCTGACCAGACCATCGGTATACAGGGTTTCAAACGGCGTCTGCCCGGCCTGCACCAGACTGGCGGCCCGGAACACCCGGTCGAAAGCGTTGCCGGCATAAAGGGCCGTTTGCCGGGTAACGCCTGCCGCCCGGTCAGCGGCGGATTTGAAGAGATTGGGCATGGGAATGTCCATGGAGAATTTGACGCTCACTATACGGATTACCGAACTTCTACTGTCCCGTCTCGCAGGCCAGACATCGAGATTATCCATGGTGAGGCGCAAATCACCATGGCAGAAGTGTCCAAACCGGTGGGCAAACCGGTCACTTCAGGCCACTGCCCAATGCGGTCTGTGGTTGCTATCATTAGCCCCTATTTGGAAACAATAACCAGAAACAGGACCGCCATGCTCAGCTTTCTCCCTGCCCCCGTCATCGGTGTACTCAATTCTATCCTGTTGGGAATCAACACCCTGTTCTGGTGCATCCTGCTCTACATCCCGGCCATTCTCAAACTCATCATCCCCATCCAGGGCTTCCGGGTCCTGTGTACTCGGGTCATCATCTGGATCGCGGAAGCCTGGGTTGCCTGCAACACCGGCTGGATGAAGCTGACCCATGGCACGAAATGGGATGTGAAAGGTGCCGAAAACCTCCAGCGGGAAAGCTGGTACCTGGTGCTGGCCAATCACCAGAGCTGGGTGGATATCTTCGCCATGCAGCGGGTGTTCAACCATCGGGCGCCGTTCCTCAAGTTCTTCCTCAAGCAGCAGCTGATCTGGGTGCCGGTGATCGGCCTCGCGTGGTGGGGTCTGGATTTCCCGTTCATGAAGCGCTACACCCGGGAATACCTGATCAAACATCCGGAGAAGCGGGGCGAGGATCTTCGGTCAACCCGCAGGGCCTGTGAGAAGTTCCGGTACACCCCGGTGAGTGTGATGAACTTTGTCGAAGGCACCCGGTTTACCCAGGCCAAACACGACAAACAGAAGTCGGCCTACAAGCACCTGCTGACGCCCAAGGCTGGCGGTGCCGCCTTCGTGCTCGACGCCATGGGCGATTCGATCCAGACCCTGGTGGACGTGACCATCGCCTATCCGGACGGAGCACCCACCTTCTGGGAATTTATCTCTGGCCGGGTCAAGGAAGTCAAAATGGAAATCCACACCGTTGATATCCCGGAGCATCTGAAAGGCCGGGACTACTCAACGGATGCAGAGCACCGCCGGAACGTGAAAAACTGGCTGGGGGATCAGTGGCAGGCGAAGGATGAACGGCTGGAGCGGATGCTGGCCCGGTAATTACCGGGCATCAGCTGTCGGAGTCGTCTTCCACTTCATCCGGGTGTTCCTGCTTGTAGCGCTCCCACTCTTCCCAGTCGTGGGGCGTCCCCGCATGGGGCCGGCGCAGGTGCTTGGCGTGCTCCATGGCGTTGTGGCGCAGGCTGTGGTCCCGCTCTTCCTCTTCCTTGTCAAAACCGTACTTTTTCAGAAATTCGTCAGGGCTGATGGGCATGGCGCACCTCCATCAAAGGAATATGTCCTTGTAAGTACGATGCGCCTGCCCGTGTGGTTTTTCAACCGTCGTCGGAGCCGGTCCCGGTCGGGATCTCCTGTGCTTCCACCAGCTTGAAGTTGATCTGCCTGCGTTCTTCGTCCACGCCTGCAAAGCTTACCGTTACCGGCTGCTCCAGCTGGAAGATTCGGCCGTTCTTGTTGTGGATCAGGCGAAGAGTGACCGGGTCAAAGCTGTATTTGCCATCCAGATCCTTGCAGCTGACGAACCCTTCCAATCCGTTGGCATCCAGCCGTACAAAGAAACCGGCGGGCACCGTGCGGCTGATCACACCGCTCATGGGTTCTTCGCCGAGTGTTTTGGCAAAGTCACTCTTGAGCCAGGCTTCCAGACTGTTTGCCGCCTGACGGGCGCGGATCTGTGCAGCCTGCAGGGCCTCGAGTTGATCCTCGGTCAAGGCCTTCATGGGGGTGTCCCACAGCGCCGACTTGATCAGCCGGTGGACATAGAAGTCCGAGAACTTGCGCAGTGGCGAAGTAAAGGTGGTGTAGGCGTCCAGGCCCATACCCTGGTGAGGCGCGGGCTTGAAGCTCAGTTCGGCCCGGGCCAGCTGGCGGGACAGTATGGCTTTGACCGGCACCTCGGCTTCCAGGGCATCGGTTTCTTTCATCAGTTTCCGGAAGCCTTCGGCCTGATGGGCATCAACCCCCGAGAGATGTGGTGCGTGGCTGTCGATCAGTGCCCGGATGTTGTCGGCGCGATCATCCCGTAGCCCGGGGTGCTGGATAAACAACCCTGCAGTCTGGTTGGCGAGGAAGTCTGCGGCGCAGCGGTTGGCGGCGACCATGCACTCTTCCACCAGCCGATGGGCTTCATTCTGGACGGACGGTTCAATCAGCCGGATGCGTTTGTTTTCATCGAGCCGGAGGCGGAATTCCGGCCGGTCGCCGCTCAGCAGCGCATGTTCACTGCGCCATTTCCTGAGTGCTGTCGCTGCCTGGTGCAACTGGTCCAGGCTGTTGGCAACGTCGTCCGGAAGTGCCTTGATCTCATCGTCCTCCCGACCTTCGATCAGGTTTGAGACGAGCTCGTAGCTGAGCTTGCCCTTGGACTGGATAACCGCCTGGTGAAAGCTGTAGTCGCCCAGGCTGCCATCGTTGTTAACCTGAAGATCACATACCAGAGCCAGCCGCTTCACGTCTGGCATCAGAGAGCACAGGCGGGTGCTGATGCTGTCAGGCAGCATGGGCAGGGGTTCGCCCGGGAAGTAAATGGCGGTGGCGCGATTGAACGCCTCCTGCTCCGCGGGGCTGTCGGTTTCGATCACAGCGGTCGGGTCGGCAATGGCGATCGACAGCGTCCAGCCGGTGGCGTTGGGTTCGGCCAGCAGGGCATCGTCCATGTCCTGGGTGCCCGGGCTGTCGATGGTCACATACGGGCGATCCGTGCGGTCTTCCCGCCCGGCTTCCCGGGATTCGATATCACTCTCACTGAGGCTGTCGGCCTGTGTACGCACCGCGTCCGGCCAGGTGTCGGCCAGATCAAAGGTAGCCAGGGTGAAAGAGCGTTCAATACCGGGTTCTCCCGCCTTGCCGATTACCCGCAGTACCTTGGCCTGGCCCTTGCCATCCTTGATCGGATGCTTGTGAATCTGACAGTAGAGGTAATCGTCCTGCTGGGCGTTCATTCGCTCTTTGGGGGGAATGAAGATCCAGCGGTTGATGCCCGGGGTTTCGGGCACCACGAAATGGCCTTTGCCTTTCACCAGGTAACGGCCAACAAAGGTGTTCAGGCGGGTTTCCAGCAGTTCGTCCACAACACCCTGGGTTTTGCCTTTCTCAACCTCCTGCTCGGTGACATTCACCCGGTCCCCGGGCAGCACCTTCTGCATTTCCTCGGGTGGCAGGAAGACATCCCGGCCTTCGTCGAGCGCAACAAATCCGAAGCGGCCATTGGTGGCTTTGACTGTTCCGGGAAAAACCACCTTGTTGTCCTTGATATCCGATTTCAGCTGGCGCAACTGGCTGAGGGCGTCGGCATTGAGCATGAAGTAACCTGGCTGGTAAAAAAAATGAATGATGGGGCGGAGTATAACGGTTATGGCGGTATGAGTCAGACCCGTTACGCGGGGTTAATCTCCGGGTCTTCCGAGGTGGTAATACAGACCCGGTTGCGCCCCTCATCCTTGGCCTGATAAAGCGCCCGATCCGCTTGACGAAGAATGGTATCGGTGCTGTCACCCGGCAGAGCAAAGTAGCCACCAACACTGACGGTGACCTGGGTGCCGGTTTTGCGGCTCTCCTGTTCCACGGATTCCCGGATGCGGAGGGCGATACGGTGTAGTGTCTCTGGATCGCAGGGCGACAACAGGACCACGAACTCGTCCCCACCCCAGCGTCCCGGATGGTCGTAGGGGCGCACGCCGGCTTTCAGCCACAGGGCAACCCGGCACAGGATCTGATCGCCGGCCTGATGGCCCAGGTTGTCATTGATGCTCTTGAAATGGTCAATGTCCAGCCAGATCACGCCAAAGCCGGTCTCCTGGCGGCGGGCCCGCTGGATTTCCTCATCCAGCACTTCGTCCAGGCCGCGACGGTTTTTCAGGCCGGTCAGGGGATCGACGCGGGCCAGTCGGTTCAACTCATCCGTTCTTTGAGCGACTTTTTCTTCGAGTTCCCGGGTAGAGTGGCCGAGGCTCTGGGTCATTTTCTCGAAATGATCCGCCAGCCAGCCGATCTCATTATCCGGTTTATCCAGCCGCGGCAGATCGAAGCTGCCCTCCCGGACTTTTTCCACGGCGTGTTTCAGGCTCATGATGGGCTTGAGAATCCGGGACTGGATAATCAGGTGGAACAGCACCAGTGTGACCAGCAGTGTGCCCAGGAATACCGCCACCAGCGGCCACAGATAGCTGGTTGGCAAGAGTGTATTGAGGTCAAGCAGGGTGATCTCAAACCAGCCAATCGCCGGCAGGAAGGCAACCCCGGCCAGATGCTTGCGGCCATCCACCGTCACGAAGCCGCTTTCCACCTGGCCGGCCTGGTCGCCCGGCTTCTTGAGAAGCTGCAACATACCGAGAATCTGCTGCTTGTCCTGGGGATCATCGAACAGCAGGTCGATGGTGTTCTTCTGGCCTTCGGGTTTGATGATGCTGGCGAAGTCGATGTAGTTCCGGTCGCGATAGAGCTGGATGGCGCCATTGTAATCCACGAACAGGGTGGTGATGCCCTCCTGACCGATGTCGACAATATCCTGCAGAAAAGCATCCAGACTCAGACCGGTTCCGACCATACCGACAATTTCGCCGGCCTCATCGCGCATCAGCACATCAATCCAGAGTTTGGTAACACCCAGCTCGGTATCCGGATTTACGTTGAGGTGGAAGTCGCGACCTTCTTCTATGAGCTGGAAAAACCAGGCGTCATCCGGCTTGTCTTTATCCAGCACATATCGGAACTGGTTACCGGCGTATTCGTTCTCCTCGTTGTTGTAGTAATAGTGGGCATTGTTGACGAGGGCAACGAAGTAGTTGTTGTCCCGGAAATTGGAACGAAAACTCTCCATCTGGCGGATGGCTTCAGCTTGGAGTGCGGTGTCATCCGGATTAGCGGCCCAGTTGATCAGGGCGGAGGAACTGGCCATCTGTTTGGCCAACCCGATTTCCCGCTCCAGGGACTGCAGCAGGCGGGCGCTGTCGTAGCGAACCTGTATTTCCGCGACCTGTTGGCCCCAGCGTTCGATGATGCTCTCGGACAGCTCCCGGTAGGCCAGCCACGAAGCCACGGAAGCCACGATGATGAGACTGGCGGCCAGGCCAAGGATGCGGGTTTTAAGGCTCAACGAGTATCCCTCTCGGATTTTTCTGGGTTTCTGGGCGCCAATGATAGAACACTGGTTAACCAGAGTGTAGAAAAAACAGACAGGGACTGGCAGGAAGCGGGAGGAAAAGGAGGCCGCAAGGGCCGATAAATACCGGCCCTTGCCTGGTTATTGGCGTTAATTGTGCTCGGAAAAGATCCGGGTCTGTCCCGCCTCGTTAAACAGGATGACCTTGTAATGATCTTTCCGGTCGCCCATTTCCATGCCGGGTGACCCCATGGGCATCCCGGGCACGCTGAGGCCGGTGGCCTGGGGTGCTTCGCTGATCAGGCGCTTGATGTCCTCGGCTGGCACATGGCCCTCGATGACGTAGTCACCCACGAATGCGGTATGGCAACTGCCAAGACCGGCAATCAGGCCTGCGTCGGCCTTGATCCTGCCCATATCGTTGGTGTTGGTCGCCTCCACCTCGAAGCCATTTTCTTTCAGGTGATCTATCCAGTCATCACAGCAGCCGCAGGTCGGGGATTTGTAAACGTGGATGCTCTGGGCTGCGCCGGCTGCCAGCGCCGTGGTGCTGAATCCCAGGGCTGCCATCAGGCCAAAAGCCAGGGTGTGTTTTTTCATGGCAAGTACCTCAGTGGTGATGTTGATGTTTACTTGAGCCTGTGTCGTCAGAACCGGAAAGCCAGAACCACCAGACGATGGCTGCCATCAGGGCAAGACCTCCGACGTTGACCAGCATTGTTTCCATCAGTTCCGCTCCTGTTGCTGTTTCGGATCACTGTTGCTGTCGTTCTGTTCCGGACGGTGACTGGTTCGGAACAACCTCAGACGGTTGGCGTTCGAAACCACCGTCACCGAAGACAGGGACATGGCAGCGCCGGCCAGTATCGGACTCATCAGTATTCCCCAGACAGGGTAGAGCAGGCCGGCGGCCACCGGAATACCCATTGTGTTGTATACGAACGCGCCAAACAGGTTCTGGTGAATATTTTTCACCGTGGCCCGGGAGATCTCGATGGCATCGGGCACGCCGTGGAGCGAGCCTCGCATCAGCGTGATGCCGGCGCTCTCAATGGCCACATCCGTGCCGGTGCCGATGGCAAAACCGACGTCCGCCGCCGCCAGGGCCGGAGCATCGTTGATGCCGTCGCCGACCATGGCGACTGTGTGGCCCTTGCCGCGCATTTCACTGACCACCTCGGCCTTGTCTTCAGGCAGCACTTCCGCGCGATAGTCATCGATGCCGGCTTTTTTCGCGATGGCCTTTGCGGTGGCGTCGACATCGCCTGTGACCATCATCACCTTGATGCCAGCCTTGTGAAGGCGCTGGATGGCAGCCTTGGAGTCCGGTTTGATGGCATCGGCAACGCCAATGACCCCCAGAGCTTCGGTGCCCAATGCCAGAAACAGGGGCGTGCCGGCTTCTTGGGTAATCGAGTGGGCGGCATCGTCCAGATCGCCCAGCGCAACGCCCTGGTCTTCCAGCCAGCGGCGGTTGCCCAGACGCACGGGCTTGCCGTCGAGTTCACCTTGCACGCCTTTACCATTCAGGGCCTCGAAACCGGTCAGCTTCTCCAGCTGAACGCTTTTTTCTTTGGCCTTCGCCAGAATCGCCTCGGCCAAAGGGTGTTCGGAGTGTTGTTCCAGCCCCGCCGCGAGCGCCAGCAGGCGTTGCTCTTCACCGTCGCTGGCATGAACCCGGGTAACTGCCGGATGACCTTCGGTGATGGTGCCGGTTTTATCGAGTATCACCAGGTCCAGCTTACCGGCGGTCTGCAGCGCATCGCCCTGGCGGATCAGGGCGCCGTATTCCGCCGCCTTGCCAACGCCAACCATCACCGACATGGGCGTGGCCAGGCCCAGGGCGCAGGGGCAGGCGATGATCAGCACCGTGGTGGCGGCCACCATCATATGAACCACCGCCGGTTCCGGCCCGACGTTGTACCAGACCAGCGCCGCCACGACGGCAATCAGCATCACGGTGGGCACGAACACCGACGAAATCTTGTCCGCAAGCCGTCCAATGGCAGGCTTCGAGCCCTGGGCTTTTTTCACCAGCTTGATGATTTGAGCCAGCGCGGTGTCACTGCCAACCCGGGTGGCCTCGTAGACAATCGAACCATGGGTGTTGAGGGTGCCGGCAGACACCTCATCGCCTTCCGATTTGCTCACCGGCATGGGCTCACCGGTGAGCATGCTCTCATCAATGCGAGTAGAGCCTTCGGCAATCACGCCATCGACCGGCAGTTTCTCACCGGGTCTTACCCGGATGTGGTCGCCCTTGAGAACCTCCTCTACCGGAATGTCCTGCTCTTCACCATCCCGAATCACCCGCGCGGTTTTCGCCCGCAGGTCCAGCAACCGGCGCACCGCCTCCGATGTCTTGCCTTTGGCCCGAAGCTCCAGGGCCTGACCCAGGTTGATCAGGCCGATGATCATCGCCGAGGCCTCAAAGTAGACATGGCGAGCCATCTCCGGCAACGCGCCGGGAATACTGGTGACGACAATGGAATAAAGCCAGGCGGTGCCGGTACCCAGGGCAATCAGGGTGTCCATGTTGGCGTTATGGTGCCGGAATGCCTTCCAAGCACCAGTGTAGAAGTGTCGTCCGGTAGCGATCATTACCCCAAGAGTGAGAATGCCCAGGTTCAGCCAGGTGAGCTGATTGGCATCCGTCACCATCATGGTGTCGAAACCCATGCCGTAGACCATCAGCCCAAGACCCAGGCTCAGACTCACGGCCATCTTTATCAGCAGTGTCTTGTACTGCTTCCGGTCTTCCTCCTGCTTGCGTGCGTCCGCTTCGTCCTCGTCCTCGATCACGCTGGCGCCATAACCGGCATTTTCTATTGCCTTCACCAGCGCCTCGGGATCGGCATCACCCGTGGCCGTGGCGGTATTGTCCGCCAGGTTCATATGGGAATGGCGGATACCGGAGACCGACATCAGGGCCTTCTCAATGGTGTTTACACAGGAAGAACAGGTAGCACCGGTCACTGACAGATGAATCTGCCCGTCCGCACCGGCTGCTGCCCCAGAACCAGTCGGAGCAGAATCTGCCTCGGTTGCCTGATCTTCAGAGTCGTCGGCGGTATCGGCCTCATCCTCATTCCCTGAAGAACAGCAACTGGCCGGCTCGGCGTCTTCCTGGAAAGGCTCGGCCGGGTAGCCGGTCTCGGTGACAATCCGAGCCGCCTCATCAGCATCCACGCCCTCCGGCAGGTCCACGGTCTGTTTTTCCAGATCGACCTCAACCAGCTCAGCATCGCCTGTCAACGGCTCCAGGGCGCTGCGAATCTTCTTCACACAGCCCTGGCAGGAAGCCCCGGAAATGCTGAGAGTGGTTTGTAAAACAGGTGTGTCAGTCATCCAGAATCACTCCTCGTTCTGTTCAGTTGCCCCGCAACAGGGCGCCGGATCATCCCAGTGTTCGATCAACCGGCAAATGGTATGGCCATCGGGCGTACCATCCGGCATGTCCTGCCAGGCGGCCAGCGCGGCGGTCATCCGCTTGCGCAACTGCTGCAGCTCCTGAATCTCCCGCTCAACCTCCGCCAACCGGTGCTGAAACACATCCCGAACCATCGGACACGGCGAATGATGATTGTCCGCCTGATCCAGGATCTGTCTTATCTCAGGCAACGAAAATCCCAGCTGCCGCGCCTTACGGGCAAACCGAAGCCGTCGAAGATCCTCGGCATCGAACTGCTGGTAGTTGTTGTCCGGGTTACGGGTCGGTTTGAGCAGGTTCTCGCGGGTGTAAAACCGGACCGTACCCACCTCAGCACGGCAAACTCTAAACCAATTAAGAATAGAGTAAAACCTGTGAGCAACTCACAGGTCAAAGGTTTTCTTGAGGAGGGAAAATCGAAGGACGGCTATCAATCCCGCGAGCGAAGAAACGTACCGCAGGTCTTGCACTGATCCGGCGCCATCAGCTTCGCCTGCCAGCCAATCTTGTGGCCACAAGCCGGACACGCCAGCTTCAGCTGCAGAACAATAATAGGCGTGATCAGCGCAGCGATCAGAACACCCAGGGGGCCCCAGCTTTCACCGCTGGACAACCCAAGCTGACTGCTGAACACCAGAATGACGGTCAGCGCCACAAACGCGAAAATGAAATAGTTCCGGTTCCAGCGTTCCCACTGGCGAATTTTATCGTCCTGCTCCGGAGTCAGGTATTGCGCGGCCATAGAATCTCACCTGAAGGATTTACCCGTATCTTGGGGACGGGCCGCGGCAATTACAATCCGGAATCGGCCGTAATGCCCGCCACCAGAACACCGGAAGCCAGGGCCTTCTCAAGGTCGGAAACCGGAATCGGTCGGCTGATCAGATAACCCTGGGCAAAGTTACATCGATGATTCTTCAGGAAACTCAGCTGCTCCTCGGTTTCCACACCCTCGGCCACCACCTCAATACCCAGGTTGTGAGCCAGGTTGATCACCGCCCGGGTAATCACCGCGTCGTCATGGCGTTCCGTGACTTCCGTGATAAACGAGCGGTCGATTTTCAGCAGGTCAACGGGGAAATCCCGAAGGTAACCGAGCGACGAATAACCCACCCCGAAGTCATCAATGGCAAGGTGAACACCCAACTGGTGCAGACGCGAAAGCTGATTCAGGTTGTGCTCGATGTTCTGGATGAAGATTTCCTCGGTGAGCTCGACCTCCAGGCGATTCGCCGGCACATTCTCCGCCGCCAGGGCTTCCCGAATGTGGTCCACCAGATCCTCGTCGTCCAGCTCCCGGCCCGAGAGATTGACCGCAATGCGCAGGCCCTCATGGGGAGTGCCTTTCCATGCGGCCAACTGCCGACAGGCCGCCATGACCACCCAGCGCCCGATATCAGTGATCCGACCGCTCTCTTCCGCCAGCGGGATAAACTCCACCGGCGGCAGAAGACCGCGGCGGGGATGGCGCCAGCGGATCAGCGCCTCGACGCTCTGGATTTCACCGGTGTTCAGGTTCAGCTGGGGTTGATAGAAGAGCACGAATTCGTTGTTGGCCAGGGCCTGGCTCAGATCCTTGTCCAGTTCAAGACGCATGACTTCCCGTTGCTGCATGCCCTCGGTATAGAACTGATAGGTATTCCGGCCCTGTTCCTTGGCCCGGTAGAGGGCAATGTCGGCATTGCGCAACAGCGTATCCGCATCCAGACCGCTCTGCGGGTACACCGCTACACCCATTGTGGCGGTAATGCTGTGGGACTGTCCCTGAACATCGAAGGGCTGGTCGAAGCACTGTTTGATCTGGCCCAGCAGGTGAATGATGTCGTCAATGTCGTCCACCTGTTGCTGGCAGAACATGAACTCATCGCCCCCGGAGTAGGCCACCAGCAGGCGTTCATTGCTGAGGCGGTTCAGCCGCTCGGACACCTTGATCAGCAGTTCATCCCCGAACTGGTGGCCGAGGGAGTCGTTGAGGGTCTGGAAACGGTCCAGGTCCAGCATCACCAGGGCAACCTGGCGCATCTGGCGATCGGCAATGTTCAGGGTGTGGGACAGGTCTTCCATGAAGAACCGACGGTTCGCCAGGCCGGTGAGGGTGTCGGTGGATTCCAGTCGCGCCAGATCTTTCTGAATGGCGGTGCGCTGCGCGATTTCCTGATCCAGTTCCCGGCGGGTCTTCAGCAGCGCGCGGTTGCGCTTGAGAATGAGCTGTACCAGCAGCGTGGTCAGACTGGTCAGCAGACCCATCAGCAAAAGGGTTGCAAAGGTCATCCCCGGCCAATAGCTGTACTGGCTTTCCACCCATTCAGTGGAAGGGCGCAGGGTCAATGTCCAGTCCAGGGTCGGCAAATTAACGTCCTGGGTCTGGGCAAAGTCGCGACTAACCGGCTGGGACACGTTCAGTTCATAGCTCACCTCGCCGGCCTCGCGAATCTCGACCCGGAAGGAGTCCAGAACCCGCTCGGTGAGAAGCTGGCGCGCCAGCACTTCCATTCTGAACACGCCCGCTATAAAGCCATTATTCTCGGGGCCGGCACCCACCGGTGCATAGATCACCATGCCCTTGCCGCCCTGGCGCAAATTAATGATACCGGAAAGATCCCAGCTGCCGGACTGTTTCGCCCGTTCCAGTGCCTGGCGCCGTTCCTCGTTGAAGGCGACGTTGTAGCCGATGACCTCTTCGTTGTCGGTAATCGGCTCCAGCCAGCGGATAATGAAATCGTAGTCAATCCACTCAATGGCCTGGTAAACGCCGAAGTCGTCGAGGTAGTTGCGGGCATCCCGCCGCCACTCCTGTTTGGTTTTGGCAGGGTCTGCCTCCAGGCGTTTGGCCATGCGCCGGATGGCTTCGGCGTGGATCAGAAATTCCCGCTCCAGGTGGTTGGCCATGGCCCGGGCTTCGTTGGTCAGGTTTGCTTCTATCTGACGTTTGTCCTGCTGTACCAGCCCGTAGCGCAGGCCGGCTGCCAGACCCAGGAAAACCAGAAAGATCACCACCGGAAACAGCGGGCTCAGCAGGCCCGAGACAACAGGTTTGGGAGGTGATACAGGTTGTTCCACAGGTTACTCCGTGACTTTAAACGGTGGTACCGGGCAGTCGGCAGCGCCAGCGCAATTATGAAGCATTTCTACCGGCCACCGCCATCAGTTGCTTGATTCGGTCCCGAAGCGAGACTCCAAAGGCGCCGTCGGACAGTGGCCGTGCAATTTCCGGAGAACCCTCGTCAGGTTCGGAACCCGTGCCTCCCAGGTCGATGATACGCGGGGTGACTGGCTGCTTGTCGCCATTGAGCAGCACCTCCACCTTTGGTTTCAGCTTGCGCCGGGGGTGGGTCGCCAGGACGATGGCCACTTCGCCCGTCGACAGCTCGACCAGGCTGCCGGGCGGATACACGCCAATCATCCGTATGAAGGCTTCCACCATGGAAGCGTCGAACTGTTGGCCGCGGTTACGGAACAGGATGCGAATGGCTTCGGAGGCCGGTAGCCCATCCCGGTAACACCGGTCGCTGGTAATGGCATCGAAGGCGTCGACGATGGAAACCAGACGGGCGAAACGGCTGATCTGCCACTCCGCCAGCTGTTCAGGATAGCCGCGACCATCCATGCGTTCATGGTGGTGACGGGAGACATCGCTGATAATCGGATCCAGATTGACATCAGCACAAAGCAATTCGTAACCCAGCGTTGTGTGCTGTCGCATGATGCTGTGCTCTTCCGGCGTCAACGCGCCGGGTTTATTGAGGATCTCGTCGGGAACCCTGAGTTTGCCAATGTCGTGCAGAAGACCGCACATGCCCACGGTCTCCAGGTCCTCGTCCGGCATGCCCAGGAAGCGGGCAAAGGCGACACAGAATATAGCCACCCTGAGGCAATGCTCTGCGGTGTAGGCATCCCGGGACTTTATCCGGCTCATCCAGAACATGGCGCTTGCGTTGGCTTTCACGCTGTCCACGCACTCCCGGATGATGGGGCGGGCGCTCTGCAGGTTGAGGTCATTACCGGCTTCAATCTGTCGGGTGACTTCTTCCACAAAGGCCTGGGTCCGGCTCCAGGTTGCGTGTGCCCTTGGGAGTTCCTGCTGGAGAGAGCAGGTTTCCGGCAGCGGTTCGCTGGTGCGACGCTTGAGTAGCGAGATCTGATCGAGCACCGGGTTCAGGCGTGATTCTTCATCCTCCACCAGAACCCACTCACAGTACTGCCGCAGAATCTGCGCCTGGTTGTCATCAGTCAGGGTGAAGCCCTGAAACAGAACCGGCACCTGGGTCCAGGGCCGGTCCAGGCTCACGACGCGCATGCCGGGCTGGAGAAGGTCCACCGGTAAGCGCACCCGCTGGAGAGTCGAAACAGGGGAGTCCGAATGAGTTGCGAGCGCCGACGGCGCCGAGACGGAATGTCGGTGCTGTTTGCTGGATTTACGTCGGAACCACATGGCTCTACCAGTCTTCTGTTTTATGTCCGGTGATTATGTCAGACCTGACAGACCGGTTACAGAAGAGTGCTGGAAGTGTGACGCAGTTCCTGATGCAGATCGGGTATCAGGCGTTTCCGGAAACTCTGGCAATCCCCAGCCGGGGAATTTCCTGCTTGGGGCAACGGTCCATCACCACGGTCAGCCCCGAGGCTTCCGCTCGCGCCGCCCCTTCATGGTTGATGACGCCAATCTGGAGCCAGACCACGGGGATTTTCAGATCGATGGCCTGGTCGATAATCGCATCGGTGCGCTCCGGCGCCAGGAACAGGTCAACCATGTCCACCGGTTCGGGAAGGCTTCGGAGGTCGGCGTATACCGTTTCACCGAGCACGGTCTGACCTGCCAGGCGGGGATTGACCGGTAGGATTCGGTAGCCCTGGGACTGCAGGTACTCCATGACCTCATGGGAAGGCCGGCTGGTCTTTTCACTCGCGCCGACAAGGGCGATGGTCCTGACAGTGGTCAGGATGTCACGCAACTGTTCCGGGCTGGTACTGGGCATGATGCTGGCGAAACCTCGCTGGATTAACGGTGTGCCTGCAGACAGACAGACACGGACTCCGCGTAGCGTAGCGCGTGGGGCTTGTCGATTTCCACCTCGGCCCACTGGACCGCCTCGTGTTCCATGACAATGGTCAGGACCTCGTGGGTCAGGCGTTCCAGCAGGGCGAAGCGATTGCCATCCACGTGGTGAATGATCTGCTTGGTGATGGTGCGATAGTTGAGGGCGGCAGAGATTTCATTCCGGTTTACCGCCTCAGAGGCATCGTAAGTCAGCGCGACGTTAATCAACACGTCCTGCTGATTATTGATTTCTTCTTCCTTGATGCCGATGTAGGCCCTGAGAAGAAGATCCTTGATGCGGACTTTTGCCAGGTGATTCCCGTTGACGTCTGTCATGCGCCCTCCCTCGGGTCAGATAGTTCAGCGATTGTTACTGATCAGCGTCAGAAACTCTGTGCGGGTCGCCTGGGATTTGCGGAACTGCCCCAGCATCATCGAGGTTTTCATGCGGGAATTCTGTTTCTCCACGCCCCGCATCATCATGCACATGTGCTGGGCTTCGATGACAACGGCCACGCCCTTGGCGCCCGTGACGCTCTCAACAGCTTCGGCAATCTGTCGGGTCAGGTTTTCCTGGATCTGCAGACGGCGGGCGTACATGTCGACGATGCGGGCAAACTTGGACAGGCCCAGTACCTTGCCAGCGGGCAGGTAGGCAATGTGGCACTTGCCGATGAACGGCAGCATATGGTGCTCACACATGCTGTAGAGTTCGATATCCTGAACCACGACCATTTCATCCATGGCCGATTCGAATACCGCATTGTTCACCAGGTCGCCAAGGTCCTGCTGGTACCCGCACGTGAGGAACTGCATGGCCTTGGCCGCGCGCATTGGAGTGTCTTGCAGACCCTCGCGATCCGGGTCTTCGCCCAGGCCATCGATGATGGCACGGAAGTGCCCTGAGAGGTCGTCAAGGAGTTTACTCATAGTCTTTTCCGGTTAGCAGTGTCTTACGAGGGCCAAAGCTTAAGGCAATTTGCCCGCCATCTCTACGCTTTACGCAGGCATCGTCGGAAAAGACCACTTTGGCCGCCACGCCCAATGGTATGGGCGGTGGGGCTATGGCAGTGGCGGCCGGTTTGTTCTACAGTTTCAGGCTATCAATGTTCGTCGGGGACAATGCATGGATGAGGTGATGCCGACCGTTGGTGGGGTTTCCGCCGCGGGGCGCGAGGAAGGCACCCTGGAAGGGTGGCAACATGGAGGTAAGTGGTTCAGTTTCGAGGGACATGCCATCTTCAGCCGGATGGCAGGCTCGGGAGAACCGCTGGTGCTGATCCATGGATTTCCCACTGCCAGCTGGGACTGGAATCGACTCTGGCCGATGCTGATTCAGCAGCACAACGTGCTGGCCCTGGACATGCTGGGCTTTGGCTTTTCCGATAAACCCGCCGATTACGATTACAGCATTGAAGACCAGGCGGATCTGTTTCAGGGCTGGATTGAGGGTCTGGGTCTGCCGTCCGTGCACCTTCTGGTTCATGACTACGGGTGCAGTGTTGCCCAGGAGCTTCTGGCGAGGGAGCAAGAGGACCTGCTGCCATTCCGGATTGCGAGTGTCTGTTTCCTCAACGGCGCCCTTTTCCCCGAGGTCCACAATCCCCTGCTTATTCAGAAGCTGCTGGGGAGCCCCTTTGGCGGGCTGATCAGCCGAGGCCTGACCCGACGCAGTTTCGAGCGAAACTTCCGCCGGTTATTCGGAAGCCAGAATCCGCCTGATCGACAGGATATGGAGGATTTCTGGCACCTGCTGACCTACAACAACGGCCGGGGCATCCTGCATCATCTGATCCAGTTCATGGAAGAACGACGCTGTCACCGCAACCGGTGGGTTGGCGCGCTGCAGAAGGCAACGCAGCCGATGCGATTGATTTCGGGTACCGCCGATCCGGTCTCGGGTGCCGGCATGGTCAGACGCTACAGGGAACTGATGCCCGATGGTGATGTGGTCACCCTCAGGAATATCGGGCACTACCCCCATCTGGAGTGCCCCTGGGAAGTTTTCAGTGCCTATCGGGAGTTTCGCAAGCGCTGCGAGGGATAACCCCCGGGGCGGGCTTTCCTTAGCCCGATGCGGAATCGGGCATATCCTCGGCACCCCGGCCTACAACCGGTAGCGGCCGGGCCGCGTTGACGACCTGGTTGCGACCCCGGGATTTTGCTTCGTAAAGCGCCTGGTCCGCCCGGTTCAGCCAGACTGACCAGGTCTCACCCTTGCTGACCTCGGCGACACTGGCACTGGCGGTTACCTTGATATCTTCCAGGAATGGCCGTGCGCTGATGCTGGTCAAAAGCTGATTCGCCAGCACATCGGCATCTTTCTGGCGGGTTTCCGGCAGAACGATCATGAACTCCTCACCACCAATCCGGAACAGCTGATCGCTCTCGCGCAGGCGGGATCTCAGGCGCAGTGCCATTTCCGTGAGCACCTTGTCGCCGGCCAGATGACCCCACTGATCGTTGATCGTCTTGAAGTAGTCAAGGTCCAGCAGAATCAGGCTGGAGACCCGCTCATACCGCTCCCGCATCTGAATCTGACCGTTGAGGATGTCAGCCAGTTGCGAACGGTTCAGACAGCCGGTCAGGGGATCGGTGGTTGCCAGTCGCGTGAGTTCCTGCTGAAGCTTGCCCACCAGCCAGGCGAAAATCATGGCAAACAGGCACGTGAGGCCCAGCGAAAAGGTTATCCGCCAGAAGTCGGCCTCGGGAAATCGTAAAAAGGACACGACGGCCATAACGACAACGAAAACAATGTTACTTCCAATCGCCTCCCTGAGCGGTAGTAAAAAGAACAGGGCCGTGGCCGCCGGGTAGGCCCAGTACAGGCCGGCATGGCCATTGATGTGTGTCGAGTAGGCGGCACTGACCACGGCGAGCAGTGGAAACAGACGGCCTTTGAGGAAGTAGGTGCCCCGGAACCTCAGGAATGCGATAACCAGAAGGGCGTTCGTGCAGAACAGGACCAGTACCGCGGAAAGCAGATAATGGGATTGCTGCCATTGCACCAGAACCAGGGGCGCTACGGCGATAAATGCCCAGAAATGCAGGTGATAAACCAACTGGCGCTTGAAACCCAGCACCGCGAGTGTCGGGTTGGTGGCAAGGGTGGAGGGTGGTACCGAAAAATTCACAGCATACTCCCGCTGTTTGAGTCGTATCCGCCCGCGTCCGGTGCCGGGACAGTCTTGAAGTCTAGCATGGCCGTTCATTTAATGAAGCAGACAGCGCCGTTTATGACCACCATTAGTTTTGTTCAGTTGGCCGCGCCTTGTCCACTTCGTTAAACTCCGCGGGACTGATTCAGGGACACGCCCAGGGACCATCCTATGACTGCTATTCACATCCGAGAACCGGCTCTGACGATCCGGGCAGGCCGGCGCGCGATGCAGCGCCTCAGGGAAACGCCGCTGTCGCCCGAGGATGTGCATGTCATTCCGGGTGCTGCCGGTGGCCCCAAGGCTCTGGGAATAAGTGGCCTGGATAAAGCCATTTTCGGTGACTGGTTGCCAAGGGTTCCCCAGGAGCGATCATTGATCGGCTCGTCGATCGGCAGCTGGCGTTTTGCCGCCGTGGCTTCCTCCGATGACCCGAAAGCCCAGCTTGCCCGGCTGGCGGAACTTTATACCGCACAACGCTTTGCCAAGGGTGTCAGCGCTGAGGAAGTGAGCCGCAAGAGCGTGCTGTTTCTGGAAGAGCTGCTCGGTGGGCGGGAAGACGCCATTCTGAACCACCCATGGTACCGACTGAACGTTGTGGTCGTTCGCAGCCTTGGCATGCTGGCGGAAGACGCCCGGGGCCGGCTGGGGCTCGGCCTTATGGGCGCGATCAGCGCCAACATGGTCAGTCGTCGTCATCTGGGCAGGTTCATGGAGCGGGGCATCATCCATGACGCCCGCCTGAAAGCGCCTGTGTCCAACCTGGTGGATTTTCCCAGCCACGAGGTTGCGTTTAACCGGGATAACCTGTTGCCTGCTCTCCTGGCCTCCGCATCTATCCCCCTGGTGATGTCCGGTGTCCGCAATATCCCCGGCGCGCCCGAGGGTGTCTATCGAGACGGTGGTTTGCTGGACTACCACCTGGATCTGCCTTACCAGCAGCCTGGCGTGGTGCTCTACCCGCATTTCACCGATAAGGTGGTTCCCGGCTGGTTCGACAAGTCCCTGCCCTGGCGGCGGGGCGACGCCTCCCGGTTGCAGGACGTGCTGCTGGTTGCGCCATCAAGAAGCTATCTGGAGTCCCTGCCTGACCGCAAGCTCCCGGACCGGAAGGATTTCGAGCGCTATGCCGGTGACGATGCCGGCCGGGAACGGGCCTGGCGTTCGGCGATTGCCGAGAGTGATCGCCTTGGCGATGAGTTTATGGAACTCACCGAAACCCGGCGCCTGCCCGATGTCATCAGGCCGCTCTGAACACAGGGCTTCCGAAAGAGTGACTATACTGGTGCAGTAAAGTCACGAATCGGGGGATATGTTATGTCGGATGAAAAACCGGTGGTCGCCAGCAAGACACCGTTCTCTGTGATGGTTGAGGCGGGCAAGAACTACTTCTGGTGTGCCTGTGGCCGCAGTAGTAGCCAGCCATTCTGTGACGGTTCCCACAAGGGGACCGGGATAACCCCGATCAAATACGAGGCGGAGAAGAAAGAGTGGGTGTGGTTCTGCGGGTGCAAGCAAACCGGTAACGCCCCTCTCTGCGATGGCAGTCACAAAGCGCTCGAGTAGAGCGCCATTCGCTGCAGGGTACTCACCCTGAAGCCCGAGAGGCCGTGAACCGGGTCTTTCAGCGCCCGAACCCTGAGTACTACTGGAATCTCCGTCTCCTGGTCACGATGGACCAGGGAAAGATCAACGCGTTCAATGGAACTGTCACTGCGGGCGGCTGCGAGAGCTCGCCGGAAATTGTCCCGGGACGCCGGTGCAACAAGTTCCTCCAGGGGCTGGTTGACCAGGTCAGCGGGTGCCTGGTCCAGAAGTTCGGCGATTTGCGGTGAAACAAAACCGATCCTGCCTCTTTCGTCCAGTTCCCATATGACCGCACCGGACAGGGCCACCAGATCCCGGCTCCGTTGCTCACTATCGTTCAGTGCCCGCCGAAGTATCGATTTTTCGACCTGAAAGTTGGCGATCTGATGGTCAGCACCAATTTCTCTCTGTTCCAGACCACGAATGTGAAGTGTTTGCCGGTGTAGCCGTCGGTTCAGCACCAGGGTGAGGGCGGCCGCGAACACCGACAGGGCTGCACCGGCGATCCAGACGGTTCGTCGGGAGGCTTGGGCGACCGCTTCAAGTCCCTCTGGAGACGGCACGGTCGTGAGTATCCAGTTCTGATCCATTGGCGAAACTTCGGTACGCAGCGCCCGTGTCGGGTCCACCGAACCGTTGGTGCCCAGTTCCAACAGCGGCATCTTGGTATGTCGTTCGAGGGTGTCGATGCGCAGTCCGAGAGAATCCGGCAGGGTGTCACTGAACAAGGCCTGGAGCCAGGCCGACACGGGTTGGTTGTGGTCGCCCACCATCGACTGGTCCGGAACGTTGGCCAGCAGATGATTCACCAGGGCCTGATGCTGGGCGTGATATCGCGCTTCGGCAAGCGCCATGGCCCGACGCGCTTCAATGTTTGCAGTAATTCCGGTTACCAGCAGGCCGGCGGCGACCAGAAGCAGGGGAATCCAGATTCCTGGCCATAAGACCGGTCTGCGGAAACGGGCTGGAGTCGAGCTTTCCATGCCGGGCGTCCTTTGCGGCTGGGTCTGTACCCTCAGAACAGACCGACGTTACTCCTATACTCTAGTCCAGCTCATGAAGAGAGGGAAATGCTCAGGTCCGGACTTTGCCAGCTGCGCCGTAGACCAGCAGGAATACGGCAAAAGCCGTGACAACAACGGAAGGGCCGGCCGGTGTGTCCAGGTGCCAGGACAGACTCAGACCGCCGCTCACCGCGACAAACCCGAATCCGACGGCCATGGCTGCCATGATTTCCGGATTGTGGGCCAGGCGCCTGGCGGTTGCCGCAGGAATAATCAGCAGTGCGGTAATCAGCAGCACGCCCACGATTTTCATGGCTACCGCAATGACCAGTGAGAACATCAGCATCAGAACGAGGCGAAGCCGCTCTACGGCAACACCCTCCACCCGGGCGAGTTCTTCGTGAATCGTGCTCATCAGCAACCCCTGCCAGAGCACGGCAAGGAGGATAATGATCAGTGCCGCGCCGCCGTAGATCCACAGCAGGTCTTCACGGCTCATGGCCAGCAGATCCCCGAACAGAAGGCCGGTCAGATCGACACGGACATCCGGCATGAAGCTCAGGGTTACCAGCCCTATGGCCAGGGCGCTGTGGGCCAGTATGCCCAGTAGGGTATCGGTTGCCAGAGTCCGGGTCCGTGACAGGAGTACCAGTGCCATGGCCAGCACCACACAGGTGATGATCACACCGAGGTTCAGCGGTACGCTGATCAGGAAGCTCAGGGCGATGCCGAGCAAGGCCGAGTGCGCCAGGGTATCGCCAAAATAGGCCAGTCGTCGCCAGACCACGAAACAGCCCAATGGACCGGCTACCAGGGCCACGCCGAGTCCGCCGATCAGGGCGCGCCAGAAGAAATCGTCCAGAATCGCGTCAATGATGGGCATGGTCACACTCCGTGTGTCTGCCCTCGACAACATCCCCGTGCAGATCGTGGCTGTGGTTGTGGTGATGGTGATAGACCGCGAGGGACTCTGCCACGGGGCGACCGAATGTCTCGATGAAAGCCGGGTCGTGGGAGATGTCCTCGGGGTAACCGCTGCAGCAGACATGCTGGTTCAGGCAGATAACCTTGTCGGTTGCTGCCATGACCAGGTGCAGGTCGTGGGAGATCATGATAACACCGCAGTTCAGGTCATCCCTTAACTGGCGTATCAGATCATACAATGACGCCTGGCCATTGATGTCGACGCCCTGGGCGGGTTCATCAAGGACCAGAAGGTCCGGTTTGCGGGCCAGGGCCCGAGCCAGCAACAGCCTCTGCTTCTCTCCCCCGGAGAGGTGGTGTACAGAGGAATGCAGCAGGTGTCCGACGCCGGTTCGGGCAAGGGCAGACTCACATTCTGTGAGGGACCGGCCGCTGAGCAGCATGAACCGTTTGACGCTCAGGGGCAGTGTGGCCTCCAGCGTCAGATGCTGCGGGACGTACCCGATCACCAGGTTCTTTTTCAGGGACACCAGACCCTCAGACACTTTCTGGATGCCCAGTACGGCCTTGATCAGTGTCGTCTTTCCTGCCCCGTTTGGACCAATGATGGTGATGATGTCGCCACGGTGAATCTTCAGGTTGACCTGATCAACCACGGGGCGTTCGTCAAACCGGACAGTGAGGTTCTCCAGGGTGACCAGAGGATCAGTCATGGCCCGGCTCCGACTGGCATCGGGGGCAAAGGCCGGCAATTTCAAGCGTCGTGGTCTCGGCCCGGAAGCCTTCGCCGGATGCGGCTTTACGAACCTCTGTTGAAACCTCTGGAGCGGTCAGTTCGAGCACATTGCCGCAGGCGCGACAGATCAGAAACATGCCGGTGTGGCTTTCACCCGCGTGGGTACAGCCGATAAAGGCGTTGAGCGACGCGATGCGGTGCACCAGCCCATGCTGCTGAAGGAAATCCAGTGCGCGGTAAACGGTGGGCGGCGCAGCGTTATGACCATCGGACGACAGTTCCGCCAGCACGTCGTAGGCGCCCAGCGGCTTGTGGGACTGCCAGATCAGTTCCAGAACTCGTTCCCGGATGGGCGTCAGTCGG
Organism: Marinobacter sp. DSM 26671; assembly: GCF_900112835.1. NCBI lineage: Bacteria > Pseudomonadati > Pseudomonadota > Gammaproteobacteria > Pseudomonadales > Marinobacteraceae > Marinobacter > Marinobacter sp. DSM 26671. The sequence goes on from NZ_FONF01000004.1 coordinate 216,890, forward strand.
GCATTCTGCCGCTGGCAAATGGTCCGGGCGTCAGTCAGGGCCTGACTGACACAGGCATCGTGGTTGTGAGGCCGGTAGGGAATAGCACGGGCAGACATGGTCGCAATCCTGCAAAATTTGAAACATTATAACATTTGCAGGGCTGTCTGCCATGTCCGGCAGTGGCACGGGTCAGTGTCGGGACTTTACAACCAGGGATTCCAGAAATTCCAGATTCGGGATCCAGGCATGCTCACCTTCAACCTCGACCTGCATCAGATCCGCCGGCCCCGGTTCACCCTCCAGCTTCCTGACCTGGTCTTCCGCCAAACGGGCCTGGCTGGGAATGCCCTGGGTAACCAGTGCCATAAACGGGACTTCCTTGTGGTGATCGCCAATGGTGTTGAGGACCACGATGCGGCCCCGATTATCGCCCGGAACGGTGAGGGCGCCGCCGTTGGCCGCGTCGTATGAAATCACCGGAAGTTGCAGGCCCCGCCAGTCAAGGTAGCCAACCAGCCATTCCGGCGTGTTCGCGCCGGCATCAGCGCTGGCATAGTCGACCACTTCCGCAATCGAGACGTTGGGCAGCAACAGTTGCCGTCCGCTCATGGGAATCATGACGCAGGAGAGGGATTGGCTGTTGTCATTCATTGCGTGTTACCTCAGGCGGAGTCCCGTTTCTGCCGGCTCTTGAGCAGGCAGGATTCTTCGATGGTTTTTACCAGTTCCCGTGCCAGCTGCTCCGGGGTGCCACAGAAACCGCTGCAACCGGTGGCGGCGACGGATTCGGGCATAGAGCTGTTGCCGCAGCTTGTGCTCTCCTGGACCCAGATCCGGCTACCGTAGGCTTTCAGTAAAGGCGCTGCAATAGCGCCATCATTACCCATGCCGGAAAAAAGAATAGCATGGCAGCGCTGGCCGTAATGATCCGCGACGTTAAGCAGGACCTGATCAATGGAAGGGCCATAGGGCCCCGGCCAGGCATTGCTGGTTTCGGTGAGGGCTCCGTGCTCTTTCAGCTTCCATTCGTGCTCCACCGGCATCAGCACCACATCACCATTCTTGACCCGATAACCTTCCTCGGCTCGCTTGAGCTGGTAATGGGCGTGGCGACCCAGTACCCGCGTAAGAACCTCTGTGAAGTTACCATCTATGTGCTGGGCGTAGATGAAGCCCACGGGCAGATTCGGCGGCAGGTGGTCCAGAAACGTCTTAACCGCCGCCGGCCCTCCCAGTGAAGCGCCCAGAATCCAGACTTCCTCGGCCACCGAACCGGGTACGGCAGGCGTTATCCAGTGAGGAAGTCCCGGCGATGGTGCTGGTGCCGGCGTTTCCTGCTCCAGTTCTGTCAGAGTGGCTTCTGAGTCCAGCTCTTCCAGATGTCCCAGTTGCTGCTCAAGTTTGCCCAGTAAACGTCGTTCCCAGCGAAAATACTCGGTACTTCCCGGCTTGGGTGCTTCATCCAATCCGAACAGTACCGGTGCGTCGGTATTTTCAAGCAGGTGATCGAACAGTAACGGGTGATCTGCCTCGTCTTCGAGGGTAACCAGCCAGAGGCTGGCATCCGGGAACTCCGGGTAGCCCAGCAAACGCTCGGGATCCCCGGAAAAACGCACCTCCAGACCGAACTTTGATGTCGCGGCCTGCAGTCGGTGTCGCTGCAGAACCACATCCGAGACGATCCCGACCCTTGGCCGGCCAGTCTGGCCGGCCATCACTGACGTCCGGTCAGCCGCTCAATAGTCTCAAGCAACTCGGTTTCCTGGAACGGCTTGCCGAGATACTCGTTCACACCAATAGCCAGCGCGCGTTCTCGGTGTTTCTCGCCGGTCCGTGAGGTGATCATGCAGATCGGAATTTCCCGCAGGCTGTCGTCGTGGCGCACGAAGCTGGCAACCTCGAAACCATCCATCCTCGGCATTTCGATATCCAGCAGGATGATGTCCGGTTTGTGATCCTGCAATTGTGCGACCGCGTCCAGGCCGTCTTTGGCAGTGATGACTTCCATGCCGTTGCGCTCCAGCAGTCGTGAGGTAACCTTCCGTACGGTAACCGAGTCGTCCACCACCATGACCACGGTAGCCTGCTCCTCGTACCGTGCAGACTCCCGGGCTTTCTCGAGATTGGCCAGGCGCTGGCGCTCGGACAGGATGTCGGAACGGATCATCGCAGGCAGGTCGAGAATCACCACCACGTTCCCGTCACCCAGGATGGTGGCACCGGACACACCGCGCACCGAACTGAACTGCGGGCCAAGGGATTTAACAACGATCTCCCGGCTGCCCATCAGGTTGTCCACCTGCAGGGCCATGGGCTGCTCAGCGCCGCGCACCAGAATCACCGGCAGCGGCAGGGCCTGCCCCTGCAGCTTCGGATGGTGATCGCTGTTCAGCAGGCTGCCCAAATATTGGAGCCGGTATTCCTGGCCGGCGTATTCGTACATCGGCGCGTCCGGCTTGTAGTATTCCTCAAGCTCGTAGGTGCTGACCCGGACAATACCCTCGATGGTGTTCAGCGGGATCGCGTAGAAATCCTCGCCGGTGGACACCATCAGCGCCCGGTTGACGGAAACCGTGAACGGCAGGCGAACCGTAAAGGTGGTTCCGCGGCCAACGGCGGAATCGATGTCGAGGCTGCCGCCAAGCTGTTTGATCTCGCTGGCAACGACGTCCATGCCCACGCCGCGGCCGGAAATCTGGGTCACTTGTTGGGCGGTGGAGAAGCCGGGTTGCAGGATAAACTGCAGGATTTCCCGCTCGGACAGATCCTCGTCTTCCCGCAGCATGCCCTGACGGATCGCCTTGTCGCGAATGACCGAAGAGGGAATGCCGGCGCCATCGTCGATCATCCTCAGGACAACGTCGCCACCTTCGCGGGTCAGTGACAGTGTGACTTCGCCGGTCTCCGGCTTTCCGGCTTGCTTACGGTCCGCCGGGCTTTCAATGCCATGGTCCAGGGCGTTCCGGAGCATGTGCTCCAGGGGCGCGATCATGCGCTCCAGGATGTTCCGGTCCATTTCGCCTTCGGCGTTGCGGACATCGAAGTCGACTTTCTTGCCAAGTTCGCCGCTGATCTGGCGAACGATGCGCCGTAGACGGGGCACCATGGAGGCGAACGGAATCATCCGGGTCTTCATCAGACCCTCCTGGAGTTCCGTGTTGATCCGGGACTGCTGCACCAGCAGGGTTTCAGTGTCCCGTACCCGGTCAGACAGGGTTTCCCGCAGGTCTGCAAGGTCCGAGGAGGACTCGGTCAGAGCCCGGGACAGCTGCTGGATGGAGGAGTAGCGGTCCATCTCCAGCGGGTCGAAGTCGTCGCCGTAATCCGGTCCGTGTTCTTTCTCGGCACTGAACAGGATCTGGGCTTCGGTCTCGATTTCCATCCGGCGTAGCTGCTCACGCAGACGCTCGATGGTTGCGGCCATTTCGTCCAGGGTATGGCCAAAATCGCTGGTCTGCTGCTCAAGCCGGCCACGGGTAATACTGGTTTCACCCGCCAGATTGACCAGCTCATCCAAAAGCGGCGCGGACACCCGAATGGTCTCCTGGGCCGCCCGCTGTGCCTCGGCCGCCTGTTTGCGAACCTTGGCCGGCGATTTCCCGGGCTTGGGTGCCGGTGCTACCGGTTTTTCTGCCTGGGCGGGAGGCGTCGGCTCTTCAGGCTTTTTCGGTTCCGGCGCGGCCGGGGCTGGCGCAGGCTGTTCGGCCTTTGCCGAGGGCACACCCATGCCGGACTCATAACCCTTACGGATGTCGGCAACCAGGGCGATGATGGCGTCGTGATCTTCGGTAATGGCCTGCCACTGGGACTCATCCGGGGCATTGCCGCCAAGGTCGATCAGACGGGTCTCAAAGGCGTGGGCCCTGTCGCCAAGCTGGGTCAGCTGGGAGAGGCGGGCGCCGCCTTTCAGCGTATGCAATGCACGCTGGGCTTCCTGGTTGAAGGTGTGGTTTGCCGGCTCCTTGCGCCAGTCATCGAGCAGCTGCTCCAGCTGGTCCATGATTTCACCGGCTTCCTCCAGGAAGATTTCCAGTACTTCCGGATCGATCGCTTCCTGTTGGGACTCTTCTCGGGGAGCAGCGGTCTTTTCGGCGGCCACTTCGTGGGCCACCCGGAAGTCCTCAATCAGGTCCGCATCGGGCTCGGGCTTGCTGCCCTGTTCCAGGCTGTTGAGCATGGTCTTCAGGCTGCCCAATGCCCGGTCGCTGAGCTTCAGCAACGTCTTCTGGTTATTGGACCCGGAGATGAGGGGATCCAGAGCGTCGGACCAGGCTTCTGCCAGGTTGGCAATCGGATCGACGTCAGAAAGCCGTGCGCCACCCTTGAGGGTATGCAGTTCCTGCTGCAGCTGGGTCAGTCCGGTCAGTTCCTCCGGCTCGTCGCGCCACTGGTCCAGACACTCGCTAATGGCGTCGTAGATTTCCAGGCCTTCGTCCAGGAAGATGCCGATCAGGTCATCATCGCTGGCCTGTGTCAGAGTCTCGCTGAGGTCGGGGGCATCTGCTGACTCCTCGGGGGGCGCCTCGGCAATTTCGGCCCCTGCCGGCTGTTCCGGCTCTTGTACACGATCATCGGACGGCGCCGACTCGCCCCGAAGGATGGACTGGACGCGAGCGACCAGCTCCTCCGCCGGTGGGCAAGGCTTCTGCGTCGCCACCTGCTCAACCATTTGCGCCAGCCGGTCATGGCAGGCGAACAAGAGGTCGTTCATGGCGTCGCTGGCTTCCAGCTGCCCCTCCGCAACCTTTTCAAACAGGTCTTCGAGCACGTGGGTCAGGTCGCCAATGGCCTCAACGCCAGCCATCCGGGCGCCACCCTTGAGCGTGTGAACATCCCGTTGCAGTTCCGCGGCAATGCTCCGGTCCGACGGGTCTTCGGTCCAGGTGTGCAGGGCGCTGCCGGTAGAGTTGATCAGGTCGTAGGCTTCTTCCAGGAAAATGCCGACCAGCTCCGGATCCAGGTGCGAGAGATCGGCAACACCGTCTTCCACCTCGCCGGTTTCCGCGGTTTCTGAATCGGAATCGACGGGTTCCTCGACTTCCGGGAGCGGGGCCTGCTCTTCGTCGTTGAAATCCGGTTCTGCTTCTTCTTCAGGGCTCGCAACATTGGTGACCGGGCGTGTTCCGGTGGCGCTGTCGATGTACGCCTGGATTTCGCCAATCAGATCCGGCGCAGGGCGCGGTGGCTCCTTGGCTTCAAGGTTCTCGACCATGCCCGCAAGCCGATCGTGGCAGCGGAACAGCAGATCTGAGAGCTCATCATTGATCGATAGCCGCTGCTCGGTCAGTCCCTCAAACAGGTTTTCCAACTCGTGGGAAAGATCGCCTACGGCAGGAATGTCGGCCAGGCGTGCACCACCCTTAAGGGTATGCAGATCCCGCTGCAGCAACCGAAGGATATCCAGGTTTCCGGTATTTTCGCTCCAGCTCTGCAGCGCTTCGGCGGTGCTGTCGATGAGGTCGCGGGCCTCTTCCAGGAAGATCTCCGCAAGCTCTTCGTCCATGTCATCATCGGATTCGGACATTTCCGGCAGCGGCGGTTGTTCGGCCGCCGCTGGTTCTTCATTTGCCGGTACTTCGGTTTCATCCATCTCAAAGCTGAGATCGATTTCCTCGAGTTCACCGGTGAATTCCTGCTCGAAGGCGTCGGGTTCCTGGTTTTCTGTGCTCGGGGCCCGTTTCAGGTTTTCGAGCGCGGTAACCATGTCGTCGCTGGATTCCGTGGCAAGCCCGGCAGCCACCTGATCCATCATGTTGATCAGCTGTTCGTGAGCTGCCCGAACGGTCTCGAAAAAGGTTTCGTCCGGCGCTTCATCGTTTCTGGCGGCTTCGTCGTAGGTGTCTTTCAACGCGCTTGAGAGCGCGGCGACGTCGCTGAGCCCTGCTTCGGAGGCGCCGGAGGTCAACTGCTCCAGCTCGGAACGCAACGGGTTCAACGACTCCATCTCGCCGGGGTTGTCCGCCCAGTGGTCGAGAATCCGGTCAGCATCCAGAACAATGTCGAGGCCTTCGTTCAGGAACAGCTGAACCAGCCGTGACGGAGCCTGCTGCGGATGCTGGCGCGGAGCTTCCTCGCTGTGGCCGCGGAGTGTCTCTTCCGTCAGTTGGTCCAGCTTCTCGAGGAAGGCTTCGGTGCCAGGCAGCGAGGCCTGTGGATTTTCACGGATCTGGGCCAGGCCCTGGGTCAGGAAATCGCAGGCGGATTCGATCAGCGAGAGCACGTCGCGGTTGGCCCGCTTGTTCTGTGCCCGGGATTCCTTGACGAAGCGTTCCAGTGGTGTGATTACAGCAGCAATGGGTGCAATGCCGGCGGTATGGGCGCTGCCTTTGAGGGTATGCAGGGCCCGGGAAAGATCATCGGTATAGGTAACCGTGGTCTTGTCTCCGGCTGCTGACAGGAAATCCTTCAGCGTCTGCAGATGGGTCTCGGTTTCACTTTCAAAAATATCCAGCAATACCGGGTCGACCGCATCTTCTTCAGCCGTCTCGATCTCTGCGCCTGCAGTGGTGATCTCATCTTCCGCTACGGTTTCGGAGCCGTCCGATTCGGCCGCCGGCATGATGCTGGCATCAGGAATCTCACCGCTGGCCAGGGCGTTGGCGCGGGCTTCGAGGTTGGCGGTATCGAGGGAAGCCGCACGGCGCTTCTCGAAATCGTCGACCAGGGCCGGCAGGCTGGCAGTGACATCCTCCAGAAGACTGGCGATGTCATCGTTCATGAAGATGCTGCCGTCGATAACGCGGTTCAGCATGTTCTCCACGGACCAGGCCAATTCGCCAACAACCAGCGCGCCGACCATACGGCCACTGCCTTTCAGCGTGTGGAAGGCACGGCGAACTTCTGACAAAGCGCTGCGGTCATCGTGCTGGCGCAAAAGCATTGGCAGGTATTCGCGAATGGTGTCCAGCACCTCACCGGCTTCTTCGACGAATATTTCAAGTATTTCATCGTCAATCAGGTCATCGTCATCGGCGGACTCATCCGACACGGCCTCAACGGTGGCTTCTTCAACGATGGATTCCGGGGTTTCCTGCTCTTCTTCTCCCGAGCCGGCGACGGTGTCTTCGACCTCGGGAATGTCCTGCGCCGTCACGGCATCGTCGTCGGTGCGACGGGTGGTTGCCATGGCCTCGGCCCGGTTGATGAGCTCCTCCACGTCGCCTGCGGTCTGGCCGTCCTTGAATTCACGGATCAGTGATGGAATGCGGGCATTGACCTCGTCCACCAGGGTGAACATGTCTTCGGTGGGGCGAATGGTCTGATCGATCACCCGGTTCAGCAGGTTTTCCACAGACCATGCCAGCTCGCCGATACTGGTCGCGCCCACAAGTCGTCCGCTGCCCTTGAGCGTATGGAAAGCACGACGAACTTCGGTCAGAGCCTCACGGTCGTCGTGATTCTGGCGCAGACGGGGATAGAATTCATGAATGGTCTCGAGTACCTCTTCGGCTTCCTCAACGAAAATGCCAAGAATCTCGTCGTCCAGGAGCTCCGAATCCGAGCTTTTGGCTTCTTCCGGGGCGGTCGAAACGCTGACTTCATCCTGCTCGTAAGACGGTTCAGCGACGGTCTCTTCCTGGGCCGTGGTTTCAGTCCAGGTGGGCTCAGCCCCAACCGGGAAGCCGAGGGAAGCGAGACTGTCCTCGGCAACCCGCAGAATCGAATCGTTTTCACCAATCCCTTCAGCGAGGCGCTCCAGGTAATACTCAATGCTGGTAACCGCATCGGCCAGGATGTCGAGCTGCTTCCAGTCAGGAACCTGCTTGCCGTCCAGCAGCACATCGCTGATGTAGCGCTCTGCCGAGGCCAGCATGCTTGCAACCCGGTCCAGCGGGATCAGGCTGAGGCCGCCGCGAATGCTGTGCAGCAGGCCGGGGACATGCTCGATTTCCCGGGTATCCCATTGCGAGGCAATGAAATTGACGATGGCGGATTTCACCTGCTCCAGAGTGTTCCGCGATTCCCGCAACAACGCGCCGCTCGCCTCACCCAGTTCCCGGGAGCCAAGGTTAATCGGTGTATCGGAGGTTTCGTCAGCGGACGACTCTTGCTGACCTTCGCTGTCCAGACCGGCGAGACTGGCTTCGACGTAAAGCAGTGCGCCGGCGATATCCATCAGCGTGCCATCGTCAACCAGCTCGGCCTGGGCGCTGAGTTTCTCAACCAGTTCGACCTGCTCGGTGATCACTTTCCGCGGTATCCCCAGACCCAGCACGGCCAGGGTATTGGCCACCTGGCGCAAACCTGGGAGCAGGTCCTCAAGCTCACTGTTCTGGCGCAGCTCTGAGCGAACAAACAAGTCCAGCTGGTCCTTGAGCTTGGCCAGCTCTTCGTTGAGCGCACCCACCACCGAATGGATGGCGTCCCGGCCCGGACCAGATACCCGGGTTCGGGCGGCATCAACATCGTCTTCCGATGGCAGTGCCTGGTTCAGCTGGTAGGCCTCCCGCAGGGCGCTGACCTGAGGCAAATCCAGATCCCGGGCACGGGCAACGTAATAGAGCAGGTGTTTTAGCAGCGCTTCCGGTACCGGTTGCTGGAGGATGTCCGCATGCTCGTCGGTAAGCCGGCGGATTTCACTGTCCAGTTCCCTGAGCAGGGATTTCACTGCTGCGTTCACCGGATTGACGTGTGCCTGCAGTGTTTCCACGAACGCACTGGCCGCTTTCCAGAGCTCACCCCGGGGCGTTTTCTGGCACAAACGGATCAGCCGCTGGATCACCTTCTGCATGTACTCGAAATGGGCATCGAGATCCGCTTCCCGGATGACGCCGGCCAGCGCAAACTGGTACATCTGGCGCAGCTTGCGGATGTGGCCCAGAACGGTGGGGTCTTGCAGGCGCTGCGATACCTTGCCGGTCACTGTGATTCGTGAGGGCGCCAGATCCGGTTTGAACAATGAAGTATCAGACAGCAGGGATTCGCCACGGGCGGCCCGAAGGTCGTTAAGCAGTGGCAGCAGCACCATCGGAAAATCGTCCTGACTGCTGGCCAGATGCTCGAGGTATTGGGGCAGCTGCAGAATGGCCTGCATCAGGACCTCAACGGCTTCGTCGGTATTGGCAACGGTTTCGTTGAGCACGGCTTGCGTGAGCTTTTCCATTTCCTCGGTGAGCAGGGCTGCACCGTAGAGCTCGACCATTTGCAAGGTGCCGTGTACCTGATGGAGATAATTCAGGCAGAAGCGCAGGCGCGCGGTGTCGTCACGATTCTCGACATACGCTTCCAGTGCATGCTGACCCTGGGTCAGCGTGTCCTGTATCTCACCCCGAACCCAGTCGAGGGCGATGCTGTCATGGTGATTGCCCATAACCACTCCGGTTATTCTTCGTCAGTCTGGCGTTTGATCCACGCCAGCACATGTTCCGAGGGGACTCTCTGTAACCCGGGAGGCTGCCAATCGGTCAGCTCTCCCTGGCCCAGAACCAGCAACCCCCCGGGCGCCAGCCGCTCTGCAAGTCGCTTGACAATCTCCCGCCGGCGCCAGCGACGGAAATAAATCAGCAGATTCTGGCAGAAGATGATGTTCATCCCGTGCATGGGTGCTTTATCAAGATCCAGAACATTCAGTCTGGTAAAGCACACCCTGTCACGGATACTGTTCACAATTTCTACGGTATTCCGCTCGGCCGGGCGGAAATACCGGGCTTTCATGTCTTCATCCATTCCCAGCAGTTTGCGGGGATTGAACTGACCGTTCCGGGCTTTCTCGATCACCGGCTTGCTGATATCAGAGCCGGTGACACCGAACAGCGGCTGCAACGCCAGCTGGCTCATGCATTCATTCAGCACCATGGCCAGAGTGTACGGTTCCTCTCCGGTGCTACATCCGACACTCCAGGCCTCCAGGGGGCGCTTTTTCAGCTGCTCCCGAGGCCGGGTCAGGACGTAGTCGGAAACCAGCCGGAAGGCGTCGGGGTCGCGGAAAAACCGGGTTTCCTGAACCGTGAGCCGATCGACCAGTGTTGACCATTCCCGGATTGCATCGGGCCCGGATACGATTTTTTCGTAATAGGCCTGATAGCTGCTGCAGCCGATCTCCCGCATCCGGATGCCAAGGTTCGTTTCCAGAAACGAACGGCGTTCCGCGGACAGGGTTATGCCGGTTCGGTGTTCCAGCAGGGTTTGCCACTGGCTGAACTGCGCCTCGTCCATATCCGGGAGTCGGCGCAGTGACCAGATGCCCTCGGCAGGTGACAGGTTGTTATGCATTTGCGCCATAAACCGTCAACAGCCCTGGAACGGAAATCAGCCCACCACCGGAACGTCGCTGTCTTCCTCTTCTTCCTGTTCCGCCACGTCTTCTTCCGGCAGGGTGAAGCCGGCAACGGAAGACCGCAGCTCGGACGCCATTTCTGCCAGGTTACCGATGGACTTCGCGGTCGCATTGGTACCCGAGGAGGTCTGGGACGTGATTTCCTGGATAACGTTCATGGTGTTGGAAATGTGCGCGGCCGACGACGACTGCTGACGCGCGGCGTTGGAGATGTTCTGGATCAGTTCCGCCAGAGACATGGATACGTTCTCGATTTCCTCGAGTGCGATACCCGCGTCCTGGGCCAGACGGGCACCACGGACCACCTCGGCGGTGGTGTGTTCCATGGAGATAACCGCTTCGTTGGTATCCGACTGGATCGTCTTAACCAGCGCTTCAATCTGCTTGGTAGCCGCGGAGGAACGTTCCGCCAGTCGCTGAACTTCGTCCGCAACCACCGCGAAGCCCCGGCCCGCGTCACCGGCCATGGAGGCCTGGATCGCGGCGTTCAGGGACAGGATGTTGGTCTGGTCGGCGATGTCGTTGATCAGGGATACGATGTCACCGATTTCCTGGGAAGACTCACCCAGGCGCTTGATCCGCTTGGACGTTTCCTGGATCTGCTCACGGATGTTGTCCATGCCGCGGATGGTGTTCTGTACCACTTCCGCGCCTTTCTTCGCGATCGCAACCGACCGCTCCGCAACCGCAGAGGATTCGGCAGCGTTCGAGGATACCTGGTCGATGGACACAGCCATCTCGTTAACCGCGGCGGACGCGCCGGCAATTTCCTGGGCCTGGTGCTCGGAAGCATCAGCAAGGTGCATGGCCGTAGCCTGGGTTTCCTGGGCCGCTGAAGCTACCCGTACCGCAGTACCACGAATCGCCTGTACCAGTCCGCGCATCTGGTCGATCGCGTAGTTGATGGAGTCGGCGATGGCACCGGTGAAGTCCTCGGTAACCGTGGCCTCGGTGGTCAGGTCACCATCAGCGAGGTCGGCCAGTTCGTCCAGCAGTCGCAGGATTGCATTCTGGTTCTGCTCGTTCTGCTCCTGGGTGGCAGCCAGTCGGGCCTGGGCTTCGCGGTACAGGGCCAGACCGATGAAGACAACGATCGCAACCATGGCGGCCAGGATGGCGAAGGCCAGGGTCGGGCTGACCAGTCGTGAGCCGGACTGGGTCCGGAAGTTCTCAGCCAGTACCGAGAGTTCGGAAAGGAGGATCTCTGAATTCTGGAAGATGTCGCTGGCGGCAGTACGAACCTTGAAGAGGTCGGGAGAGGCCTCAAGGATCGCGTCTACGTTCTGGGAAACGAACTGGAACAGTTCATCGACCGCTTCGAGGCCGTAGATGGCGTCTTCGTCATTAACCTGAGAGATACCCATCGCCGGGTTGCCGTTCAGCTGGCCCTCGAGCACTCGACCGAACAGGCTTGCGTCACGACCGAAACGGTCCGCGGCAATAACCGCGTCTTCGTCACCGGAGAGTACGTTGTTAACCGAGCGAACAATCCGCTCCGCCAGGAGTGACTGACGCTGCGCCAGTGCGATCTGTTCGGCGGGTGCGTCGTTGTCGAGCAGGATTTGTACGATATCGTCGTACTCAACCTGCAGCTGCGGAATGGTTTCGTTCAGAGTCCGGGCAACCTCGTGGAGACCGAGCACCGCATCCTGGGTGGAGAGGATGCTGTCGGCGTTTTCCCGCACGGTGTTCCAGTTTTCCTGAACGCCACTCTGCTGGGCCAGTTCACTCGGCGGCAGACCGGTTTCCGGATTACCCTCGGTTACGTTGGTCCAGAGCTGCTGGAATTCGTCACGGGAGCGGCGCAGCTGGTTGAAGGCCTCGGCTGTACCGCCGGCAGCCTCGGTCGCGTTCTTCGCAATCTCCTGAGAGAGCACCCTCAGTTCGGCGGTGTTGGCGATGTATTCCTGATCGTTCTGGCTGTCTGTATTGATAATGAACAGCACCACAACGAGCAGGATAGTGAGTGCGATCAGCGCGGCGATCAGGCCGGCAACCAGCTTGTTGCCTCCCTGTCCCATACTGAGTCTTCCGGCTCTGTTCTTCATTTTCTGGCTCCCGGCCTCTTCAAGAAATTGGCAAGTTTGTTTTTTCGGGTTTCAGGCGGTCAGGGTGATGTTCCTGCCATTGTCACCACCCTTACCACTGTGCGACGTCAAGAAATCGTTCGTCCTCGAGCAGGTCGACGGCCGAAAACACTTTCCAGACTTCCTCGTTGCGTTCATAACCGCCTGAGACAAACGGTCGAACGTTTTCAGGCACGCCCTCGGGCGAATCCTTGAAACTGTCAGTTGCGAAATACTGCATGCCCAGCACACTATCGACTACCAGCCCGCTGAAAATGTCACCCTGCTCTACCACCAGCACGCGCCGTTCCCGCTGGCTACGGGAAGAGCGGGGAATATCGAAAAAGCCGGCAAGATCAACCAGGGGCAGGAGGCGGCCGCGAACATTGGCCGCGCCAAGCAAAAACGGGCGAACCCCCGGTATATGGGTAAACCGGGGGACGTGGAGGATTTCAGTGACTTCGCCCATGGGGGCAACGTACCGTTCGCCTGCGAGAACGAAGCCGATGCCGTTCCACAGTTCAACGGCTTGCTGTTGTTCCGGCAGGCCGGCAGCCAGCGACCGGCTGCGCGCGGCGATATCCGTCAGAACGGCAAAAGGGGCGGCCTGGGCGGACATGCTTACTCCACGGTTGGGGATCAGGCAATCAGACTGTTGATTGTTTTGATCAGGTCGTCTTCGTTAACCGGCTTGACCAGGTAACCCTTGGCGCCCTGTCGGGTGCCCCAAACGCGGTCAGTTTCCTGATCCTTGGTGGTTACGATGACGACCGGGATGGACGCGGTTTCCGGGGCGCGGGTCAGTTGGCGGGTTGCCTGAAAGCCGTTCAGGCCGGGCATAACTACATCCATCAGAACCAGATCCGGGGTCTCTGCACGAGCCTTGGCAACGCCGTCTGCGCCGTTGTCAGCTGTAAGCACCTCGTGCTTATGCTTTTCCAGGATCGTGGAGATTTTCTTAACCTCGGTAGGGGAGTCGTCAACAATAAGAATGCGGGCCATGGTTTCCTCGATGGTTCTTTGGGTCAGCAGGTTTACTGTTCCGCCTGTGGAACATACTGGCGGATGGTATTAAGCAGCTCATCCTTACTGAACGGTTTGGTCAGATACTGGTCCGAGCCGACGATGCGGCCCTTGGCCTTGTCGAACAGACCGTCCTTGCTGGAGAGCATGATAACCGGCGTCTTTTTGAAGGAGGAATTGTTCTTGATAAGTGCGCAGGTCTGGTAGCCGTCCAGGCGGGGCATCATGATATCGACAAAAATGATGTCCGGCTGTGAATCGGCAATCTTGGCAAGAGCGTCAAAGCCGTCAGTCGCGGTGATGACCTCACAGCCGACCTTTTTCAGAAGGGTTTCTGCGGTGCGACGTATGGTTTTACTGTCGTCGATCACCATGATCTTCAAGTTCTCGAAGTTGTCATCCATTGTCCAACTGCCTTGCGCTCAGCGACTGTCGTTATTTTAAAACGGGGGTTTTAACACAAACCTTAAGGTTCTTCTATAAACCCCGCTCATTTATAGATTATCAATGGCCGGATAAAAAGTATTAGTTTGTGACCAAATGTACTACTGCCCGCAACGTCACGTAACTGACTGAGGATTTCTCCGGATGCATTTGCAGTTCGGGTACAATACCATCTGATTTCAAAGCATAGCACTTAATGTCTGGTCCGCTCTGCAGACCGGTTCGTGTTTTTAACCCTCAGGAGTGCAGGAACGCCCATGACCGTCAGACTCGGGATCGTGATGGATCCGATTGAAGATATCCACTTCAAGAAAGACAGCTCACTGGCCATGTTGCTGGCTGCTCAGAAACGCGGTTGGGAAATCGAGTACATGGAGCTCCCCGACCTGTACCTGGACGGTGGCCGTGCCATGGCGCACACCCGTGACCTGACTGTGCACATGGATCCGGAAAACTGGTACGGCTTCGGGCCGTCCCAGGACCGGGCGCTGGGAGATCTGGATGTCATCCTCATGCGCAAGGACCCGCCGGTAGACCGGGAGTTCCTGATGGCCACCTATATACTGGAGGCGGCCGAGCAGCAGGGCGCTCTGGTGGTCAATCCGGCGTCCACGCTGCGTGACTGCAATGAGAAGCTGTTCGCCACGCAGTTTACTGACCTGACGCCGCCACTACTTGTCAGCCGTTCGGCGAGTCGCTTCCGTGAGTTCTACGCCGAACACGGCGATGTCATCATGAAGCCGGTGGACGGCATGGGCGGTCATTCGATCTTCCGTATCAGGGAAAACGATTTCAATCTCGGTGTCATCATCGAAACCCTTACCAACTATGGCACGCACCAGGCCATGGCCCAGAAATACATCCCCGAAATCAGCGATGGCGACAAGCGCATCCTGCTGATCGACGGTGAACCGGTACCCTATTCACTTGCGAGAATACCCTCCCATGGCGAGAATCGGGGCAATCTGGCCGCCGGCGGCCGGGGTGAGGGTCGTGAACTGACCGCGCGGGATCGCGAGATCTGCGAACGCGTTGCCCCGGTGATCAAAGAGAAGGGCCTCATTTTCGTGGGTCTGGATGTCATCGGTGACTACCTTACCGAAATCAATGTCACCAGCCCGACCTGTATCCGGGAACTCGATGCGGCCTTCGGGATCGATATTGGTGGCTTATTGATGGACGCGATTGCGAAGCGTCTGGGCCAGGCATAATCCGGTGATGGCGGCCGGGCAGGTATAACGACAGGATCCATATCAGGAATGGCAGTTCAGGTAAGCGACTTCGACCGGTTTTCCTTCACCCTGTTTATGGCGCTGGCGGTGCACGCCATCGTGGTGCTGGGAATCACCTTTGCGCCTGAACCGCCCCGCTCCTCTGCCCAGACCATGGAAATCACCCTGTCCCAGTTTGACGATGAGGTAGCTCCGGAGAAGGCGGATTTCCTGGCCCAGACCAGTCAGAAGGGCAGTGGTACCGAGGAAGAGGTTCGGGAAATGACCACCCCGCAACCGGCGGAGGTGAGCCAGCCGCAGGTGGCACAGGTTCAGCCCGAGCCTCCTGCGCAAACCGAGCCGCAGCCGCGCCAGGAAAAGCAGGTCGTTCAGACCGAAAGTTCTTCCAGTCAGAAGGTTCGCCAGCCTGAAGAGCGCACCACGCCGGAAGAGGAACCTCTGCCGGTTCGCGAGAAAAAGAGCCTGATGGAGCGCAGCCTGGAAATTGCCAGCCTTGAGGCCCGATTCGATGCCCAGCAGCAGGCCTATGCCCGCAAACCCAGGGTGATGCGGGTAACCGCCGCCTCTACGCTCAAGTCCACCAACGCCTGGTACGTTCAGAACTGGGTGAGCAAGGTAACGCGGGTGGGGAATATCAACTACCCGACCGAGGCGCGTAATGCCGGAATCTATGGCACACTGCGAATGTTGGTGTCACTCAAGAAAGACGGCACCATTAAAGAGGTGGCGATCCTGCAGTCCTCCGGTAGCACCGTCCTGGATGATGCTGCCATCCGTATAGTCAGGATGGCCTCACCTTTTGCACCATTTCCGGACGAAATGCGGAAAGAGGTGGATGAACTCGAAATCATACGTACCTGGTCCTTCCAGCGTCGGGGGCTGACATCCGGATGACAGCATCAAAACACTCTCCCCATAGCTTGCGCCACCAGTTCCTGGTGGCATCGCCCTATCTCGCTGATCCCCGTTTCCATGGCGGCGTGATCTACATTTGCGAGCATTCCGACGACGGTGCCCTGGGGTTAATGATCAATCAGCCGCTGGACATCCACCTTGGTGAAATCCTGGAACAACTGGACCTGCCAGGCGGCGAGCTGGATCTGCCGGTATTCAGCGGTGGTCCGGTGCAGCCGGAACGCGGCTTTGTGCTGCATCCCCCAGGCACCAGCTGGCAGAACACGGCGAAGGTCACCGATGATGTTCTGCTGACCACATCCCGCGATGTATTGGCAGGCATTGGTCGTGGCGAAGGTCCCGACGAGTACCTGGTGGCATTGGGCTATTCCGGCTGGAGCGAAGGGCAGCTGGAAGAGGAACTGGGCAGCAACGCCTGGCTCACCTGTCCGGCCAACACCGACATCCTGTTCCGTACTCCCTGGGAAGAGCGCTACAAGGCGGTGCTGCAGCTGATCGGCATTGATCTCAATCAGCTCAGCGAATCGGTCGGTCATGCCTGAACCGGCCAGCCGTCGCGTCATGGCGTTCGATTTTGGCACCCGCCGTATTGGCGTAGCGGTTGGTCAGGAGTTGCTTGGATCCGGCCAACCGGTGGCTCTGATTCCTGCCCGAGACGGTATCCCCGATTGGCAACAGATTGAGTCCCTGCTCGAGGAGTGGCGTCCGGACCTGGTCGTGGTCGGTTTGCCCCTCAACATGGACGACACCGAAAACGATATGTGTGCCCGGGCGCGCAAATTCGGCAAGCGCCTGCATGGGCGCTACCACGTGCCGGTCGAGATGGTGGACGAGCGGCTCACCAGCTTCGAGGCCAAGGGTGAAGTGATGGCCGCCGGAGGCAGTCGTGATTTTGGTCGCCACGGAGTGGATGACCGGGCCGCGGTGCTGATCCTGGAAACCTTTTTTCAACAGTGAGGACCGAATGACGGCATTGCTTGATATTGATCAGTTGCTTGACCAGATGGAAACCGGGCTGCGTCAGGCGCTCGAGCAACGGGGCGTGCAATCCCCGGTCCTGATCGGTATACGGACCGGAGGCGTCTGGCTGGCCGACGTGCTGAGCAAACGCCTTGGCATCGAAGAGCCGTTCGGCGAACTGGACATCTCCTTCTACCGCGATGATTTCAGCCGCATCGGCCTGAATCCCCGGGTGAAACCCTCGAGTCTGCCCTTCGATACCGAAGGCCGTGACATCATCCTGATTGACGATGTCATCATGAGCGGCCGGACGATCCGGGCGGCCATGAATGAGATCTTCGATTATGGCCGTCCAGCCAGTATCATACTGGCCACCCTGATTGACCTCGGTGCCCGGGAATTGCCCATCCAGCCGGATGTGGCTGGCAAGACAATGGCGTTGGAAGCCCATCAACGCGTCAAACTGCGTGGCCCCGACCCGCTCCGTATCGAGCTTCAGGAAGCCGGACAATAAACCTCCGAATCGGATAACAGGCGACCCATGACCGCGAACGACTCTTCCCCGCACCACTTGCAGCTGACCCGGGATGGTCAGTTGCGGCATTTCCTCACTCTCGACGGTCTGGATCGGGCGCTGCTGACCGACATCCTGGACACGGCGGACTCCTTTATCGAGGTCGGTGAGCGAACCATCAAGAAAGTGCCACTGCTTCGCGGGCGGACCGTGGTAAACCTGTTTTTCGAGTCCAGCACCCGAACCCGCAGTACCTTTGAGCTGGCGGCCAAGCGCCTCTCTGCGGATGTGCTCAACCTGGATATCAGCACCTCGGCCACCTCCAAAGGCGAATCCCTGTCTGACACGCTGCTCAACCTGGAAGCCATGGCCAGCGACATGTTCGTGGTCCGGCACTCCCAGAGTGGTGCGCCGCATTTTATTGCCGAGAGCGTGACGCCCGGCGTCGCCATCATCAACGCTGGTGATGGTCGCCACGCTCACCCGACGCAGGCCATGCTGGATATGCTGACGATTCGCCAGCACAAGGGGCGTTTCGAGGGCCTCAAAGTCGCTATCGTTGGCGACGTGCTGCACTCCCGAGTGGCCCGCTCCCAGATCCGGGCTCTCAACGAGCTGGGTGCGGAGGAAGTTCGCGTCATTGCCCCGGGAACCCTGCTTCCCAAAGACGTGGAAAGCCTCGGCTGCACGGTGGAATACGACATGACCCGCGGGATGAAGGATCTGGATGTGGTCATCATGCTGCGACTGCAGAAAGAGCGGATGGAAGGCGCATTGCTGCCCAGCGAGCGCGAGTTCTACCGGCTCTACGGCCTGAACCAGCAAAAACTGGCGTTGGCCCATCCGGAATGCATCGTTATGCACCCGGGGCCGATCAATCGGGGCGTTGAAATCGAATCGGCGGTTGCCGACGGACCACAGTCGGTCATTCTGAACCAGGTGACCAACGGCATCGCCATCCGGATGGCGGTCATGTCCATGGCCATGGGTGGCCAGGTTTCAGAACGGCAGCAGAAATTGAGTGAGAGGGGCCAGGCATGAGCAGTGTCAACACATCCGGAACCAGCCTGAAGATTACCGGAGGCCGACTGTTCGATGGTAAGGGCCCGGAGCAGCAGAATACCGCGCTGCTGATTCGGGATGGCCGTATTGCCGCAATGGGCGAAGCTGCCGCCCGGGCACAGGCCGACGAGACAATCAGCGCAGAGAACGCTGTCATAACGCCGGGGTTTGTCGATCTTTGCTGTAACCTCCGTGAGCCGGGCAATGGCCAGAAAGGCAATATTGCCTCGGAAACTCTCGCAGCGGCTCATGGCGGTTTCACGACGGTCTGCGCTTCGCCGGAAACTTCGCCGGTGAACGATTCCAGTGCCGTCACCCACCTGATCCGGGACGGCGCCGCCAGCCGGTCGCCGATCCGGGTGTTGCCCATTGGTGCCATCACCCGGGGTCTGGAGGGTGATTTGCTCAGCGACATGGCGGGCTTGGCCTCGGCGGGTTGTGTCGCTGTGGGTAATGGCTCCCGGGGCGTGCGCAACGCCCGCATCTTGCGCCGCTGCATGGCCTACGCCCAGACCTTTGGTTTGACGGTAATGTTCAGTCCCGAGAACCAGGCCCTGGCTGCCGACGGCTACGCCCATGACGGCCCGGTAACATCTCGCCTGGGCCTGCTCGGTATTCCGGAAGTGGCGGAAACCGCTGCGGTGATGGAAATGTTGTTGCTGGCGGAGGAGACCGGGGTACGGTTGCATCTGAGCCAGCTCTCCTGTGGTCGCAGTGTTGAAATGCTGGCTGAAGCCCGCCGCCGCGGCATTGCGGTAACCGCCGATGTGGCCATGCACCAGCTTGTGTTCACCGAGGAGGCCCTGGCCGGTTTCGACAGCCGCTTCCATGTTCGGCCTCCTCTGCGCGGCGAGGGCGATCGGAAGGCGTTGATAGCCGGTGTTCGGGACGGTGTGATTGATGCCATTGTCAGTCAGCATCAACCTCACGATACCGCCGCCAAGCAGGCCCCCATGGCAGCCACCGAGCCGGGACTGTCGAGCATTGAGAGTGTGCTGTCGCTGGGGCTGGAACTGGTGGAGATGAATGAGCTGGCATTGCCTGATCTGATTCGCGCGCTGACCAACGGTCCGGCTTCCGCGCTGGGCAGAACAGCCCGCCTTGCCGAGGGTGAAATCGCTGATGTCTGTGTGTTTGATCCTGATGCCTTCTGGACACCGAACTCGAAAACACTGGTTTCAGCCGGTCGCCATGCGCCGGTGACCGATCGCGAACTGCCGGGTGTCGTCCGGCTCACTCTCAGTGAGGGTCGAAAGGCCTGGCCAAAGCCGGCAATCTGAATCCGGCTCAGGCGACAAAGTGCGGCAGGGGTTGCGGAACCTCTGTCGACACCATCACAGAATCCCCCCTTTTTGCTGAAAAACCCTTGATGGCAGGCACCTGTGCCAACGTATTCTTGTAGCCGTCGCCCTATGGTCGACCAAGGAAAGCGTGGCCTGACCGGTTCATTTTCACAGACCGGCGCCCGACAATAATAATCAGGAGTCATCCCGTGAAATCAGCAAACCTCCCCCAGCGGGTAGCTTTGGCAGCTGCCCTCTGTGCCAGTCTGGTATTCCCCTCGATGGGGCAGGCACAGGCGCAGAACGAGCCTCTGGAACGCAGCTTTTGCGTTTTTGACCCGGTTGGTGCCAATGGTCCCCTGTTTGCCATCACCAAAACCTTCCAGCCGGTTGCTCTGAAAAACGGCATCAAGCTGGACCTTCGCGCCTACACCGATGAGAAGGTGGCCGCCGAGGACTTCAAGGCGGGCCAGTGCGACGCCGTGCTGCTCACCGGCACCCGGGCCCGGGAATTCAACAAGTTCACGGGCAGCCTTGAAGCCATGGGCGCAGTGCCCGGCGAAGAGGAAATGCGGCTGCTGTACAACACCCTCAGCCAGCCCAAAGCCCGGCCGTTCCTGATTGATGGTCCCTACGAGGTTGCCGGTGTATTCCCCGGGGGCGCCATTTATCTCCACACCCGGGACCGCAACATCGATTCTGTTGAGAAACTGCAGGGCAAACGGATTGCAACCCTCGATTACGATCAGGCATCCGTGCGGATGGTTCGCCATGTGGGGGCATCTGTGGTGGGGTCCAATTCCGCCAACTTTGCCGGCAAGTTCAACAACGGTAGCGTGGACCTGGCCTATGCTCCGGCCGTCGCCTACACACCACTGGAACTTTACAAGGGCGTTCAGCCCAACGGTGCGGTGGTCAAATATGCCCTCGGGTATATGAATTTCCAGGTAATCATCCACCGTGACCGGTTCCCGGATTCCGCCGGCCAGATGGTGCGTGACCAGGCCATCAAACGCATAGACGAAGCCTACGAGATTATTGCCCAGGCAGAGGCTGAAATTCCGGAAGACGTCTGGATGCAGCTGCCCCAGGAAGACACCGCTGAATACGACAAGATGCTGCGCAAGGTGCGTCTCTCGTTGCTGGAGGACGGTGTATACGATGAGCGGGCTATCAAGTTGATGAAAGCGATTCGCTGCCGGGTAGATGCCACTCGCTCCGAGTGTGCTTCCGTCGCCGGAACCTGAACCAGGGGTAGAGCAGGCCCGCAGCTGCGGGCCTGTGCCTGACTAGCGGATTTCGTCTTTGAGAGCCTTGCCGGCCTTGAAGCCTACGGTTTTGCTGGCAGGGATGCGAATGGTCTCGCCGGTTTGCGGGTTTCGTCCATCACGCGCTTCGCGGCTGCGGATGTTGAAAGTGCCAAAGCCGATCAGGGTGACATCCTCGCCACGGGAGGCGGCGGCCGATACCTGGTCGGTAAATGCGGTAATCACTTCGCTGGCCTTTTCCCGGGTCAGCCCGGTGCGGTCGGCAATGGCCGCGGCGAGTTCAGGTTTGCGCATCGGATACTCCTTTTATTGTATTTCTGCGGGTTCGGTCTGTACTGGCCGGAATCACAACGACTCTCGGTTGCTCCAATCTATAGTGGCTCGCGGCCCATTGTGCAAACCAAGGGGTGGCATAGGTGTGTGTAAATTGGCGTCATTTGCGGCATCGGTCGCATAAAAACGGGGCCTCCTGCGCCATAATGCGTGCCTGGTTACAGACTGTAACAAACCGGTTTCTCCGCCAGAGTCCGGGCCGTGCGATTGCAGCAGGGCTGCATCAGAACAAAAAACGCAAAAGGTGAAGAAGGTATGACCCATTTCCGGAATCCCTCCCGCAAGTCGCCATTTTCCACGCGTCGAGTACGTAACCTTGTGGCGGCTTTCACGGCCAGTTTGGTCCTTGGCGGCTGCAGCGCGGTGAATCACGTGATGTACAAGACTACCG
The DNA here is from genome assembly GCF_900112835.1 of Marinobacter sp. DSM 26671. Lineage (NCBI taxonomy): Bacteria > Pseudomonadati > Pseudomonadota > Gammaproteobacteria > Pseudomonadales > Marinobacteraceae > Marinobacter > Marinobacter sp. DSM 26671. Next base: position 238,639 of record NZ_FONF01000004.1, read on the forward strand.
GGGATGTGATGCAGGGCTTCTCCAGGGATCACACGGTGCCTTTTCTGATGGAAAGCAATGATCTGGCCATGGGGTGCGCCATGAGCGAGGCGACTGCGCCACTGCTGATGTCCTTCGGCCGCGTTACCAATGAGCCGGACCAGTTGGCGGTGATGCTCTACCTCAGTGCCGGCGGCTGCGCCGAAGAAGAGGCCAGGGAGCACGAGCTGGCCGCACTTGCCGCCCTGAATGCCATGAACGGCAATGAGGCCGAGGATGCCATGATCCGGCAGAAGCGCGCGCATAGCGTTGCTGCCCGGCGCTATTACAAGGCCTGGCAGCACCACAATACCCATTACGGCAATCCTGCCGATGGCGAATGCCCGGATTTTGATGACGACATGGACGAGTTCATCTACATGGCGGGTCTTCTTTCCGGCCTCCAGGCGCTTAATGCCCAGATTCAGTCCACCTCGTCCATTGGCGTACCGGCGAATGTTGGCTCCATTGCCGCCCGGGCCACAAGCTGCCTCGATAATGAAAAATGGTGGGGTGCGCCCATGGCATTGCGGGCAACGGTGTGGGCGATGATTCCGGGTGCCCAGCCCGAGGGTGAGAACGCGTTTGAACGGCTGGCCATCGCCGACGATCAGGGCGAGGTTGCGGGTGTGCGTTTGCCCCACGTGTTCCACGCCATCGCGGCCCTGAACAAGGGAGACGAAGCCATGGTTCGTTCGGTGATCCGGGATCATGCCGAATCGATCGAGACTACGCCGGCCAATGAGCAGTGGCGGTTCGTGGACGCCATGGCCACCGATATGATCGTCGCGGTTTCTGACCGTCTCTGGGTTGAGAACACCGGGCACCGTACACCCATGGGGCAGCTGGGCAGCTTCTGGGATGACCAGGCGGAAGCCGTTGAAACCATGGATCTGGACGATCTGCTGTAACCACTCCCTACCCAGAGTAATCAGTTATGTCGAAGGGCGGTTTTCACCGTAGCGGGCTGGAGTGGTTTTCATCGCTGCCCGCCTGTCTGTTATTGCTTGCAGTGGTCATTTTCTCCACGAGCAGCGACATCCACAACCAGATGCTTCGGGGCGGTGAACAGCTCTGGAGTGGCTATTACAAGTTGCGGATGGATCCGGTTCAGCCCACCTGCGACCCGAACCGGGATATCGACGCGGCGGTTGCTGAAGAAATGGCGGCGGATGCCGAGACGGATGACCCGATGGCCGCGTTGCTGGGGGCCGAGGAAAAAGACCCGGCTGACGTCCGGCTTGCCATCGAACGAGCGGTTGCTGACTGCCGCGAGGCCCACCAGAATTTCGAAAATCTCAGTGAACAGCTGACACCAGGGGTGAAAGCCTATCGGGCCATCGAACTTTTTATTGCTGACCTGATCGCCTTTGGCCTGGAGTCACAGCGTTTCATCCTCGTGATCCTTGTCATGCTGTGTGCGGTCACGGCGACCCTCACTCGTCATCATATCGCCATGCGTGCCATGGAAACACGGCTGGATTACACGGTCTCCCATACTCTTCAAACCATCGCCAATGCCATGCTGTTGGGGTCGAGCGCAATCTTTCGCCAGTCCAGCCTGGGTTCAGACACGGCGGTCTCGTCCGAAGAGTTGTTGCTGCACAATTTCTGGATTATCGGTTTCGCCTGCCTCACGCTGGCCAGCCTCTACCGGCTGTTCCGGGTGCCTGATGATCTTGAGGAGGGCGGCAGCCTGAACAAGGCCTTCCTGGCCGTTCCGCTTTATACCGTTATGTGTCTGATCTCCGGCACCTATTTTGCGCTGATCGGACACGCGTCGGGGATTGGTATCTATCTCGGCAAGATGATGGAGCTGTCCGACATGTTCCTGAATGTCGGTCTGTATGTGTGGGTGGGCATGATGCTCAAGCAGACCCGCCTGGCCACCCTGGTGTTCAATGTCTTCCGGCCCTGGCGCATGCCGCCGGAAATGCTGGCGGTTGTAGCGGTTCTGGTGGCGGCCGTGCCAACGGCCTACACCGGCGCTTCCGGCATTTTCGTGATCGCGGCCGGCGCAGTGATATACAGTGAGCTGCGTGCCGCCGGTGCCCGGCGGCATCTGGCCCTGGCGGCGACCGCCATGTCCGGTTCCCTGGGTGTGGTTTTGCGGCCCTGCCTGCTGGTGGTTGTCATTGCTTACCTGAACCGGGAAGTCACCACTGATGAGCTGTTTGGCTGGGGCATCTGGGTGTTCGTGCTGACCGCCACCATGTTCGCGATCGTGGCCCTCAGTGTGAACCGACAGAGTGAATTCAACCTGGCGCCCTCTGCTGAAGCCTTCCCGGCCATGACGCAGGCGCTCAAACCCCTGATTCCCTACGTTCTGGTAATCGCTACTGTGGTGCTGTTCTACCGGCTGGCGCTGGACGTGAGCATGGATGAATTCTCGGCGCCAAGGCTGCTGCCGGTGATCATGCTGGCAATCCTTGTGTACGAACATGTCAGCCTGAAAAACCGGTCAGGAAAAGCCTCGGGAGAGATCCACCATCAGGGCCTGGAGCGAAGCCTCCGCGGCGCCACAAACGATACGACGGCGGAAATTGGCGCGCTGTTGCTGTTGCTGGGGCTATCGGTCAGCATCGGTGGCGTGATCGAGCGGGCCCACCTGATGGAGGCTTTCCCGCAGTCGTTCGACAGTGCCTGGTCGGCCATGCTGCTGATGGTGGTAATCCTGGTGATCCTGGGCATGATCATGGACGCATTCGGTGCCGTGATCCTGGTGACCGCCACGGTTGCCACGATTGCCTATTCCAGCGGGATTCATCCGATCCATTTCTGGATGGTGACCCTGGTGGCATTTGAACTTGGCTACCTGAGCCCGCCGGTAGCCCTGAACCATCTGCTGACCCGGCAGGTGGTTGGAGAGGCGGAAGTGCTGGCGGCGCAACAGGAAACGGGGACTTTTTATCAGCGCCATGAGCGTATCATTATGCCGCTGATTGCCATGGGGATTTCGCTGGTTCTGGTGGCCTTCATACCCCTTATTTTCTACGCGTGAGGTTCGGGTGTTGGCTCTCTGTCTAATGGCGACGCTCGATCAGTTCCCTGAGCGGTGCGGGAAGAAGGCGTCGCAACCGGTTTGAAACGGGCTGTTCGTGCCGTTGCCACAGAATGCCCAACCACACGATCGCCAGACCAATCAACGTAAGCGCAATTGGAAACAGAAGGCTGTTCTCGAAAACCTCGTAGGCAAGATAGCCAAGGTACCCGGCGACTCCCAGACCGCCGAAGACCACGAATACCCGCCGGCCCAGAATGGCCCCGGTGAAAATCATGCCAATATTCACCATGCAGTAGAGAAGCTTGCTCCATTCGCTCTCAGACTCCATCAGGGAAAGTCCGCTCCAGAAAGCCGTGACACCGAATATGTATAACCAGAACGCAAAGTCGCGGCTGCTCTGATTTCGGATATCCACCCAGAAAGCCAACAGGGCGATCAGGAGTCCGAACCACAGGGAGACCCATTTCCTGAGTTCCCAGGCAACGTACTCCTCACCGAACAGGAAGGGAGCCAGATCCATACTCATGTACCAGAGCGTCACGGCCACCGGCATGACCAGAAAGGGCAATCGGTAGCGCCACAGCATGACTGCGCCTGAGGCCAGTGTAGCCAGTTCCATGAATAACCAGCTCCAGTCGATGTAGCGGTGGTAGTCCCGGTATTCATGGCCGCCCGACCACCAGCCCATGCCGGCCTGAAACCCGAAAACCGCGAGTGGAGTAAGGACAACGACAAAAGTGGCAGTGATCCCGGCAGGAATTTTCAGGTCCAGCCGCTTCAGGAAAAACTCGGTGAGCCAAAGGCCTGCGCCGGCGTAGATCAGGGCAATCAGTAGCAGACCCCATCCACCAAGGCTTTCCCACGAGAGGGTCATGAACAGGCTCATGGCCCCGATTGCAATCAGCCCGCCGAAGTAATAAAGGATGTGGGTGAAACGGAAAGAGGGTGTTTGTTGCTGCTGTTCTGAGAGGAACGTCCAGAGTTGGTCAGCCTGTTCGTCCGTTATGATCTCTTTGCCTGCGGCTTGATCGAGAAGACTGCGCTTCAGTTCCATGAATGCTTCTCCACGAATAACCCTCCTTGTTGGAACCGGTTCAGCTCACCGATTGCCCCACATCTTCGACACCGCGGCATCCGAGCCCAACGTCCCGACCACCAAGGACACGCCACCAATACCGAAGAAAACAAGCACGGGAATCAAGGCGCCTGCCTTACCGGTGTAAACGAGCATAGCCGTCGACACCGTCGCCAGAACGAGGAACAGGACGCCCACCACATTCAGCACGGTGCGGTGCGAATCTTTGTAGCTGGGCCCAACCTTTCCGGATTCCAGTGGTTTGAGAATAAACGAAAAGAGTTGGCGTAGACGCTGTTTCATGAAGCCATTTCCTAGAGTGTGTTGGGCTATCATACAAAAAAAGCGCCGTGCTTTCGCAGGGCGCTTTCCTTACTTGCCGTAATCGACTCAGCTCAGCTTCGGACCGGCCTCGACGATCGAATCTGCCACGTCGAACTTCTTGAAGTTCTCGACGAACTGGGCGATCAGTTCCTGGGCCTTGCCATCGTAGTAGTCCGGGCTTACCCATGTGTTGCGCGGGTTCAGCAGCTCGGTGTCCACGCCCGGAACATGCTTGGGCACGTCCAGGTTCAGGGTTGGCAGGTGTTCGGTTTCCACGTCGTCCAGGTCGCCATTCTGGATTGAGGCGATGATGGCACGGGTGGTCGGAATGCTGAATCGCTGGCCTTCACCGTAAGGACCGCCGGTCCAGCCGGTGTTGACCAGGAAGACCTTGCTGCCAAACTCGTCCATCCGCTTCATCAGAAGCTCGGCGTAAACGCCGGCCGGACGGGGGAAGAAGGGCGCACCGAAGCAGGTTGAGAAGGTGGACTTCAGCTTCGAGGAGGAACCCATCTCGGTGGAGCCAACCAGAGCGGTATAGCCACTCAGGAAGTGGTAAGCGGCGCCTTCGCGGCTCAGGATGGACACGGGCGGCAGGACGCCGGTCATGTCGCAGGTCAGGAACACGATGTGAGATGGCTCACCGGCGCGGTTCTCGATCACGCGCTTTTCAACGTGCTCAAGCGGGTAGGCGCAGCGGGAATTTTCGGTGAGGGATACGTCGGCGTAATCCGGCTCACGGGTCTCAGGGTCGATGGTCACGTTCTCGACAATGGCACCGAAACGGATGGCGTCCCAGATGATCGGTTCATTTTTCCGGGTCAGGTCGATGCACTTCGCGTAGCAACCGCCTTCGATGTTGAATACGGTGCCCGGGCCCCAACCGTGCTCGTCGTCACCGATGAGGAAGCGGTGCGGATCGGCGGAGAGGGTAGTCTTGCCAGTGCCGGACAGACCGAAGAACAGGCAGGTTTCGCCGTCTTCACCGACGTTGGCCGAGCAGTGCATGGGCAACACGTCTTTCTCCGGCAGCAGGAAATTCTGCACGGAGAACATGGCCTTTTTCATCTCGCCGGCGTAGTGCATGCCAGCCAGCAGAACCTTGCGCTTGGCAAAGTTGATCATCACGCAGCCGTTGCTGTTGGTGCCATCGCGCTCGGGATCGCACTCGAAGTTGGCGGCGTTCAGGATCTGCCATTCCTGCTTGTCGGCCGGGTTATAGCTGTCCGGACGGATAAACAGGTTGCGGCCGAACAGATTCTGCCAGGCGGTCTCGGTCGTCATTTTGACCGGCAGGTAGTGTTCCGGGTCGGAACCAACATGAACGTGAGACACGAACTGGTCTTTCTCGGCGATGTAGGCTTCAACACGATCCCAGAGGGCGTCGAATTTTTCAGCGTCGAAAGGACGGTTGATCGGACCCCAGTGGATATCGTCCGAGGTGCTGGGCTCCTCGACAATATAACGGTCCTTGGGAGACCGGCCCGTGCGCTCACCGGTTTTTACGACCAGGGAACCGTTGGATGCCAGCTGGCCTTCTTCACGCGCCAGTGCCACCTCAACCAGTCGTGCTGTACTCAGATCACTATAAGTGTTGCTCACTTCGACCTCGCCCTCGGGATGTCTTAGTGATTGCTCAGGCCGCTTCCTAAAATTGACGGAAATCTGAGCAATCGGGTCAATTCAGGCGCGCTATTATGCCAGAGACGCCGGTAAAAAACGACTGCCCGGGAAGCCTTGCTATCAGCGGGTTCCCGGCTAATCGAACGTGTTTCTAGTGTAGCGTATGACCGGTGAAAAGATGATCAATATCATTTCTATCGAAGCGATAGTGAGCATGACAGAACTGGCAGTCCATTTCGATAGAGCCCTCTTCCTCCAGGATGCTGTAACACTCCTCGCGGCCGATGGCTTCCAGGGCGCCGAGGGTACGCTCCCGTGAGCAGCTGCACTGGAAGGCGACCGGTTCGGAGTCAAACAGGCGTACGGTCTCCTCATGGAACAGGCGGTGAAGCAGGGTTTCGCTGTCCAGCTCCAGTAATTCGGAGGCTTCCACGGTTCGGGCCAGATGGTTTACCCGGTCCCAGAGGTCTTCATCCTCCTCTGTGGCGCCCGGCAGGCGCTGTAGCATCAGGCCGGCGGCGCCGTTTTCGTCGGCAAACAGGAACAGGCTGGTGGGAATCTGCTCCGAGCGATCAAAGTATTCCTCAAGGCAGCCGGCGAGTGTCTCCTGATCCCGGGGTACAACGCCCTGATAACGGTTGCCGCGGTTGGGCGTGATGGTAATAGCCATCCGACCCTCGCCGAGCAGATCGTGGAAGCTGTCTTCGCTGACCGCATGCTCATCAAAGCGGGCCAGGCCGCGGATGTGTCTGTCGTGGCTGCACTCGGCCATTAATGTGCGCAGAGGCCCTTCACCCTGGGCCTGTACCGACAATGTACCCTCAAACTTCAGGGTGCTGCTCATCAGGATGCTCGCCACCAGTGCTTCTCCGAGGAGTTCCCGGACCGTGTCCGGGTAGGGCGCCTGGCTGCCGATTTCCTGATAGCTGTCCGCTAGCTGAACCCAGGCTCCCCGCACCTGGCTGTGTTCAAAGATAAAGCGCTGGAACTGGTCGCGGGCTGCCATGTTGTGTCTCCTGAATGCTGAATGCCGGTCGTTGCACGTTTGACTGAGGGCGGGGATGTAATAAAGGGTTCAGAGGCCGTTCTGTTCGCGAAAGCGCTGAATGTCCCTTCGGTCTTTCTTTGAGGGGCGTCTGGCCGGAGGAAGCTGCGCTGCCTGCATGGTTTTACGCTGCCAGGCCATTTCCTCGCGTTTCTTAACGCTGTCTTCGGTTTCGTGGTAGAGCTTCTGAGCTTCGGGTGCACCACGGCGCCGGTCGCTGATGTCATCAACAATAATGATTTTTTCCTGCCAGCCCAGGCGCAACGTCAGCTTTGCGCCGGCTTCCACCAGCCTGCCGGGTTTGCATCTCTGGCTGTTGTAGTGGACCTTGCCACCCTCGATCGCTTCCTTGGCCAGGGAGCGGGTCTTGTAGAATCGGGCGGCCCAGAGCCATTTATCGAGTCTTACACGTTGGTCGTCAGCGGTTGATGCCGTCATGTCTCCTCACCTGATGGGCTTGTAGCCCAATTATAACCCTGTCATCGGCCGGATGGCAGGGGCGACCGCTGGCGAAGCGCGGGGAGAATTTCATCGAAGTGATGAATACAGGGTATTTCCGGGTGCTGCTCCCGGGCTTCTTGCTGGCTGTCCGGCGCCAATACGGCCAGACATTGGGCAATGCCGGCCTCCAGCGCACTTTCCAGCACCGGAAAACTGTCGTCGACCATCAGGGTGCTTTCGGCCTGGTAAGGCGTTACTCGCTGGAGGTCCTGCCAGAACGAGGGATCTTCCTTGGGCTTGCCCAACTGGTGGCTGGAAACAATGGCATCCACCCGTGTATCAAGGCCGGTTCGTTTTAGCTTCAGGGCCAGGGGGTCGGGGTGACAGTTGGTGACAATCACCGAGTGAAGCCCGGCTTGTCGGAGGGCATCGAGAAAATCCGTGACGTGGGGGCGATAACCGATCCGGTCGCCTACCTCTGCTTTCAGCCCCGTGATGTCGAGGGACAGCCGCTCGCTCCAGTAATCGGTGCAATACCAGTTCAGTGAGCCGCGCTCGGCCATGATCATCGGAATCAGGCGGTCTTTCGCTTCCTGGGGGTGGAGGTCGTAGTGCTCGGCGTACCTTGCCGGCAGATGCTCGAGCCAGAAGTGGTTATCGAAATGCAGATCCAGCAGTGTCCCGTCCATATCCAGGAACACCGTGTTAAGCGAGGACCAGTCAACCATAGAGAAAAACAGCCTGAAGAATTTGCTTCAGGCTGCCGGAGTTCGCTCGTCGGGGCAAGCCGTGATAGTACGGAGGCGTGCCCGATGGAGCCGGATCAGTTGCTGGTCTGGACCGTCTCGGGTTTCTTGCCGGTACGGGTGCAGCCCAGGCAGCGCACGAAGGTCGCCTTGGCCGGGCCCATTACCAGAACTTCCCCTGCTTCATCAGCGTTTCCGCCCAGCAGGGAGAAGGGCAGGGAGACCAGGTAGACAGCGCTGCCCACGATGGTGGTAGCCAGCAAGGCCGGGCGAACAAAAATCGCATCACCGGTCATTGCCAGTGCCGACGGGGTTTCGTCCACGGCCTGAGCGTGCCCGAGGGATGAGAATGCCAACAGGCAGGCCGCCACAGTGGCTACCAGGGTGCGGGAAATCTTGCGGGTCATCTTACTGTCTCCTGAGCTTTAGTGGCCCTGAAAGGGTACTGCTTTAAAGAAAAGCAAACCCGGATCGTATCAACCGGATACCATCCTATTGTAAACCGTGGGCGTTAATCCTCTGTTAACTATGAATCATATTTGCGCATTTTCAAACGATTTTTCGTTGCAGAATGTGCGATCTGGTAAGCGTTCAGCGCTGGCAACGGGGACAGTAAACCGTTGAGCGATTGTTCATCCGGATTTCCTTCAGTGGTGCCCCGCATTCCTTGCAGGCCTGGCCGCCCCGGCCGTACACCAGCAGGGACTGGGCAAAATAGCCGGGCTTGCCATCACTGTTCACGAAGTCCCGAAGGGTGGTTCCGCCCATCAGAATGGCGGCGCTGAGCGTTTCCCGGATGGCTTCGGCCAGCCTGTGATAGCGGTCGAGGCTGATTCTCCCGGCCTTGCGCCGGGGATGAATGCCCGATTTGAACAGCGCTTCATTGGCATAGATGTTACCGGCACCCACGACCACCTGATTGTCCATGATGAACGATTTCACCGGTGTGTTTTTGCCGCGGGAGAGCCGGAACAGGTGCGCGCCATTGAATTCCGGGGCCAGGGGTTCCGGGCCCAGGTGGGTGATCAGCGGGTGCTCTTCGGCGGAATCAGCCCACAGCCAGCAGCCGAACCGGCGTGGGTCGTTGAATCGAAGGATGACGCCAGACTGTAATGCCACGTCGATATGATCATGGGTCAGGGGAGCGGTATTGTCAGTGATGATGCGCAGGCTGCCGGACATGCCAAGGTGAACAATCACCGTGCCCCGGTCCATGTTCAGGAACAAATACTTGGCCCGGCGGTCTACACTTTTAATCACCTGACCTTCCAGTTTCTCGCCCAGATCGGCCGGAACAGGCCAGCGCAGACTGCCGTTGCGGACTGTCACTCGGGTTATTGTCTCGCCCTCGCAGTGGGGTGCTATACCCCGTCGGGTCGTTTCTACTTCGGGCAGTTCAGGCACGGGCGGGAATCTCCAGTGGAAAACGACTAAGTGTAATCAGTAACAATTTTGCATCCAAATGCTGTTGTTGTGGCTTACAGCTGTACGCTAAAGTGTGAAGGTTGGCCTCGCGCCAAAGATATTGATTTTGAGGATTTGCTATGTGGTTTAATGGTCTTCTTGACCTGTCGGTGATGCAGCTCATTCTGGTCACCCTCGGAATGACACACGTCACGATTGTCAGTGTAACGCTCTACCTGCATCGCCATTCGGCGCATAACTCGCTGGACCTGCATCCGGCCCTGAAACACTTCTTCCGGTTCTGGCTCTGGTTAACCACTGCGCAGAACACCAAGGAATGGACCGCCATCCATCGTAAACACCACGCCAAGTGCGAAACCGAGGAAGATCCCCACAGCCCGGTCGTCTTGGGTATTCGCAAGGTCCTGTTCCAGGGCGCCGAACTCTATGCGGAATCGGCGACGCCCGAAACCCTCGAGCGATACGGCCAGCGGACACCGGAAGACTGGGTGGAGCGCAATGTTTACAGCCGCTACAAGATGCTCGGCATCGCGTTGATGGCGGTAATCAACCTGGCCCTGTTTGGCGTTCACGGTATCTGGATCTGGGCGGTGCAGATGATGTGGATTCCGGTCTGGGCTGCCGGTGTAGTCAACGGTATCGGCCACTGGATGGGCTACCGGAACTACGAATGTGCCGATAACGCCCGCAATATCAGCCCACTGGGTTTTCTGATTGGCGGTGAAGAGTTGCACAACAACCACCATACCTATCCCAACTCATCCAAGCTGTCTCGCCGTTGGTTCGAGGTGGATATCGGCTGGGGCTACATCCGCCTGTTCCAGTTGTTCGGACTGGCCAAGCCCAAGGGTTATCGACCGATTGCCCACCATGTGCCAGGTAAACTGGAGGTGGATGTGGAAACGGTTCAGGCCATCGCCAACAACCGGTTCGATATCATGCGCCAGTACCGTAAACGTGTCATGGAGCCGGTCCTGCGCCAGCAGAAGTCGCTGATGGACGATGAGATCCGTCCCCGTTACCGGAAGCTCAAGCAACTGCTCTCCCGTGAGATCACGCTGATTCAGCCGAAGGAGAAGGAAACCCTCGAGTCTGTGCTGGAGCGCAATGCGGTGCTGCGCCAGATCTATGAGAAGAGCCACGAGCTGCAGGCGCTCTGGCGCCAACGTGGGCTCAAACCCCAGGACAAGCTGAACGCGCTGATGGAGTGGTGCCGTGAGGCGGAAGCCAGCGGTATCCGCTATCTGGAAGAGTTCGCCGAGCACCTCCGGGCCTACTCGCTGCGCCCCTCGGCCTGATGCCGGGTAGAGAATCGACGTAAACCTGCTTCGGCGGGGAATCCGGGGCCAGATGAAAGTGTTCATCTGGCCCTTTTTTATTCTGGCCCGGAAACAACCCGGAACAGGGAGTAGGTGACCTGTCCCGCACTTTTTTGCCGGTGTAGCTGCCAGGAAACGGGCACAGAAGGCGTTGGCAGCTCGCTCTCGTGTTCCACGTAAACCCAGCCGCCGGGTTTGATCCACGCCTGTTTTTCCAGCAACGGAAACAGCTTTTCGAGCCAGCCCTGGCGAAACGGCGGATCCATGAACACGATATCGAAGGACGGTCGGTTTCTCTGGGCCAGATAGCTTTCGACGTCCGAACACACCACTTCGCCGTTGTCGGATTTCAACAACCGGAGGTTGTCCCTCAGTGCTCTGGCCAGGGCTGGCGTGTGGTCCACGAGGGTGGTCTGCCCGGCACCCCGGGAAAGAGCCTCGAGCCCGAGGGCGCCGGAGCCGGCGAACAAATCGAGGCAGTCACTGCCGGCAAGGTGGAAGGCAAGCCAGTTGAACAGGGTTTCCCGGGTGCGCGCGGGGGTGGGTCGAACGCCACCGGCGTCCGGAAAGTGCAGTTTCCGGCTGCGCCAGTCGCCGCCAATGATTCGCAGCTCACCGGTGCCGCTGCCTTTGCCAGCCGGAGCCGCCTCGCGACCGGCTGGGGATCTCGTCTGGTGAGACCTGCTTGCGGATTGTCTGCGCGCCATAGCCGCCGCTCCACGGAAATATTCGGTTCAGGATATGTGCCTGCATCTTACCGGAAACGTTTACGGTCGCGATAATCGGAGCGACCCTCACTTCACCGGGACAGTCTGCTAGAATACCGGCTTTCTTTGTCCCGCCCATTCAGACTGATGGATTGATTTTTATGACGGCAGAGTGGATTTCAATCGGCCTCCTGGCCCTTCTTGTGCTCGTATTTGTCCTGGATATCGCCGGCAACCGTAGCCGGGCACCACGCCCCAAGCGGGTGCCGCAGCGCAAGCCCGAGGTTTCCAAAGGGCCGGCACCAGAGCCGGAAGAGGGCGAGATTGAAGCGCCTGCCGCCGCAGAGCCACAACCAGAGCCGGTGGCTGAGCCGGAACCGACCCCAGAGCCCGCGGAAGAACCGCAGAAAGCACCGGAACCGGAGCCTCAGGTCAGCGTTTTCGAGCGAATCAAAAAGGGGTTGGGCAAAACCCGGGCAAGCCTGACCGGTGGCTTGTCCGACATGTTCTCGCTTGGCAAGAAAATCGATGAGGAACTGCTGGAGGAAATCGAGACCACGCTGCTGATGGCAGACGTTGGCGTAACCGCCACTTCTGAAATCATCGACTCACTCACCGACAAACTTGAGCGCAATCAGCTCAAAGACGGCGAGGCCCTGCGTAAGGCTCTGAGGGATGAACTGCATGGTCTGCTGAAGGATGTCACCAAGCCACTGCAGATCGACTCCGGCAAGACGCCTTACGTGATTCTCATGGTGGGCGTAAATGGGGTGGGCAAGACCACCACCATCGGCAAGCTCACCAAGAAATTCCAGAACGAAGGAAAGTCGGTCATGCTGGCCGCCGGCGATACCTTCCGTGCCGCTGCGGTTGAGCAGCTGCAGGTCTGGGGCGAGCGCAACAAGGTTCCGGTGGTGGCGCAACACACCGGCGCTGACAGTGCCTCGGTGATTTTCGATGCCATCCAGTCGGCCAAGTCCCGTGGTGTTGATGTGGTGATTGCCGATACCGCCGGCCGCCTGCAGAACAAGGACAACCTGATGCAGGAGCTGGAAAAGGTGGTCCGGGTTATGAAGAAGCTGGACGAATCCGCACCCCACGAGGTCATGCTGGTGCTGGATGCAGGCACCGGCCAGAACGCCCTGAGCCAGGCGCAGGTGTTCCAGCAGGCCGTAGGCGTCAGTGGCATTACGTTAACGAAACTGGACGGCACGGCCAAAGGCGGTATCGTGTTTGCTATCGCCCGTCAGTTGCAGTTGCCCATCCGGTTTATTGGTGTTGGTGAGCAGGTGGACGACCTGCGCAGTTTTGATGCCGAAACCTTTGTGGACGCCCTGTTTGACGAATAGCCCGGAACCCAGCCGCGCGGAAGCCGCCCATGATTGAGTTTCGCCAGGTCACCAAGCGTTACGACAGTGATCACACCGCTCTGCGACAGGTCAATTTTGGCCTGGAACGCGGCGAGCTGGCGTTCCTGACCGGCCATTCCGGCGCTGGCAAGAGTACCCTCCTGAAGCTGATCATGGTGATGGAGCGCCCCAGTGCCGGTGAAGTGGTGGTTGGGGGGCAGGTTCTCAACCGTTTGCCCCGACGCCAGATTCCCTACATTCGTCGCCACATTGGCGTGGTCTTCCAGAACCACCAACTGTTGTTTGACCGCACGGTGTTCGACAACGTCGCCATGCCACTGGAAGTCATGGGCGCCTCCCCCAGAGATACGGGTCGCCGCGTGCGCGCGGCCCTGGACAAGGTGGGTTTGCTGCAGAAGGAAAAAATGAACCCGATGCAGCTCTCTGGCGGGGAGCAGCAGCGCGTGGGTATTGCCCGGGCGGTGGTGAACAAACCCCCTGTGCTGCTGGCGGATGAGCCCACGGGTAACCTGGACCCGGCTCTGTCTGCGGATATCATGAATCTGTTCGGGCAGTTCAGCCAGGTGGGTGTGACCGTGTTGATCGCAACCCACGACATTGCCCTGATCAACGAGATGGGGCGTCGAACGCTGAAGCTGGATCATGGCCGTCTGGTGGCCGGCGGCACGCCAGTTCTCGGGGGAGGTGTCCATGGCCGCTGATCCCCGCAAGAAAGCACAGCCTACCCGCGGCGCCAACCAGGCTCGCGCGCCCTGGCGTGAGCAGGCAGAAAGTTATTTCATCCATCACCGCAAGGTCGCCAGGGACAGTGCCAACCGCCTTTTGCATACACCGGTGGCGAGTCTGATGACGTGGACGGTCATGGGGGTTGCCCTGGCGTTGCCAGTGGCATTGCTGTTGCTGCTGACCAGTCTTCAGGGAGTCAGCGCAGGCTGGGAGAGCAGCGCCCGGGTGACGGCCTATATCCAGTTGGATGTGCCTCTCGAACGAGCCCGAGTGCTGGGTAACGAAATTTCCGGAGACGGCCGGGTGGCAAGTGTTGAGCTGGTGGATCGCGACCAGGCGCTTGCGGAGTTCCGCGCTTCATCGGGCCTGGAAGATGCTCTGGACTATCTCGAGGATAATCCGTTGCCACATACCCTGCTGATTACCCCGGAAGAGGGCGCCCGGTCCACTGAGGGTGTTGAGGGGTTGGTGCGGTTTATCGAGGGCATGGAAGGCATAGAGCGGGTTCAGGTAGACCTGGGCTGGTTGCAGAGGCTGAACGCCATGACGGATCTGCTTGCCCGTGCTGTCTGGGCGTTGGCGATCCTGCTTGCGGCGGCGGTTGTGCTGGTGATCGGCAATACCGTACGGCTTTCAATCGAGAGCCGTCGCGACGAGATCCTGGTTGCGAAGCTGGTGGGCGGAACAGACAGCTTTGTTCGCAGGCCCTTTCTGTACACCGGCGCCTGGTTCGGGCTCGGTGGTGGGATTGTTGCCCTGATATTACTGCAATTGTCACTTTGGTGGCTCAGCGGGCCCATAGAGCGGCTGGCAGGCCTGTACAGGAGCGACTTTTCCCTGGATGGGCTGCACATTGATGGCGCCCTGGCGTTGATAATTGTTTCGATGCTGCTAGGCTGGCTAGGCGCTTGGGTGGCCGTGAAGCGTCATCTGGATGACATGGAGCCGGGTGATATTGCCGGAGGAGCATGATCCGAATAACGGGAAAACCGTATTGAAGAGACAGCTTCTATTAGCGTAGGTTGATAAGTAGTAAAGCCACGGTGAATTTCCCAGATAGTTGTTTTATAACGTTTTACTGGGAATTTCGGGAACTTTCAGGGTTCTTGGCGGTCTAAAGGGTAATTGATATATTTAGGGCCGTTGGGTTCGGAGGTTAGAGCATGGGTACGAGTTTACAACTGGTTGACAGACTGGTTCCGGGTCAGAATCTCGAGTCTTATATTCAGGCTGCGAGCCGCATCCCGGTGCTCACAGTTGACGAAGAGCGTGAGCTGGCTGAACGGCTCCATTACGAGGGCGATGTGGAAGCCGCCCGTCAGCTGGTTATGTCCCACCTGCGCTTTGTGATTCACATTGCCCGGAGCTATTCCGGCTATGGCCTCGCTCAGGCGGATTTGATCCAGGAAGGCAACGTTGGCCTGATGAAGGCGGTCAAGCGCTTCAATCCTGAGTACGGTGTGCGGCTGGTGTCTTTTGCGGTGCACTGGATCAAGGCAGAGATTCACGAGTTTATCCTGCGTAACTGGCGGATTGTTAAAGTGGCCACCACCAAGGCCCAGCGTAAGCTGTTCTTTAACCTTCGCAGCCAGAAGAAGAAGCTTGCGTGGCTCAGCCATGATGAGCTGAACGCTGTTGCCGAGGATCTGGGTGTCGAGCCCAGGGTTGTCCGCGAAATGGAAGGCCGGCTGGCGTCTCAGGATACCGCCTTTGACGGTCCTCAGGACGACGATGACGACAACGCCTATCAGGCGCCTGCGTACTATCTGGAAGACGCTCGCAGCAACCCGGCGACCCAGCTTGAGAACGCGGATTGGTCGGACGATTCCAATGGCCGGCTGATGCAGGCTCTGGGGCAATTGGATGAGCGCAGCCAAGATATTCTCCGGGAGCGCTGGTTGTCTGAAAGCAAGTCGACCTTGCACGAGCTGGCCGACAGGTACGGCGTCTCGGCCGAGCGTATACGGCAGCTTGAGAAGAATGCGATGAAGAAGATTCGCATGCAGATGTCAGAGGTGGCCTGAGTTATTGGCTAGCCACTGAGTATCTGAGTCGTAAAAAACGCCACCACCGGTTCCGGTTGGTGGCGTTTTTGTTTGTATAATCGGCCATCTAACTTTTGTGGAAGACGCCTCCCAACCACGCCCCGAACCTTTGAGTAAGGCCAGCTAACCATGACCTCGACTAAACCCCATATTGCATTTCTCGGCATCGGCCTGATGGGTACGCCCATGACCCGTAACCTCCTGAACGCGGGTTTTCCAATGACTCTGTGGAACCGCACGTCCAGCAAGTGCGAGCCGTTTGCCTCTGAGGCGGTGATCGCCGAATCCCCGGTGGAAGCGGTTGCCAATGCCGATGTGGTGATCACCATGCTGGAGAACAGCGATGTGGTGGAGCAGGTGCTGGTCGCCCAGGGCGCGATTGATACCCTGAAGCCGGGCGCGCTGGTTATTGATATGAGTTCAATTCAACCTTCCGTGGCCCGGCGGCATGGCGAGTTGGTTGCAGAGCAGGGCGCTGGGTATGTGGATGCGCCGGTGTCCGGGGGGACTGTGGGCGCGGCTGAAGCCCGCCTGAGTATCATGGCGGGTGGCTCGGAAGCGGATGTGGATCGCGCACGGCCGGTGTTCGAGGCGCTCGGCAAGTGCACGCGGATTGGTCCTGTTGGCGCGGGGCAACTGGCGAAGCTGGCCAATCAGGCTATTGTTGGTATCACCATTGGTGCTGTGTCCGAGGCGCTTTTGCTGGCGGCGAAAGGCGGTGCCGATCCTGCGGCTGTGCGGGAAGCGTTGCTGGGCGGGTTTGCCGGTAGCCGGATTCTGGAGCTGCACGGCCAGCGGATGATCGACCGGGAATTTGCACCCGGCGCGCCGGCTCGGATCCAGCTAAAGGACATGCGGATGATTCTGGATGAGGCCCGTGCGGAAGGGTTGACCCTGCCCCTGGCTCAACAGACGCACAACGAATACCTGTCGCTGGTGGCCAATGGCCACAGTGATGTCGACCACAGTGGCCTGTTGCTGGAGCTGGAGCATCTGAACGGTGCCCTGCTTGGCTCCCTTGGCCGCGGCCCGAAGGAGTAAACACGCCATGCCCCGTTTTGCTGCCAATCTGTCCATGCTGTTCACGGAAGTGGACTTTCCCGAGCGCTTCGCCATGGCCCGGGCCGCGGGTTTTGAGGGCGTGGAATACCTGTTCCCCTATGCCTACCCCAAAGAGCGACTCGGCCAGATGCTGAGCGATAACCAGCTGACTCAGGTGCTGTTCAATCTGCCGCCCGGTAACTGGGACGCCGGTGAACGGGGCATCGCCTGCCTGCCGGACCGCGTTGAGGAGTTCCAGGCCGGCGTGGACCAGGCGATCGACTATGCCAAAGCCCTTGGCTGCCGGCAGCTGAACTGCCTTGCGGGGCTGAAGCCGGCGAACGTTTCCGATGACATTGCCTGGCAGACGTTGGTGAGTAATGTCGCCTGGGCAGCGGGCAGGCTGGCTGAAGAGGGTATCACCCTGTGCCTGGAAGCCATTAACTCGCGCGTGGATATGCCAGGCTTCGTACTGGATACCTCCGGCAAGGTGCTCGCACTGATCGAGGAAATCGACGCCGACAACGTGCGCCTGCAGTACGACCTTTACCATATGCAAATCATGGAAGGGGATCTGGTGCGCTCCATGGAGTGTCTTTTGCCCTGGATCGGCCACATTCAGTTTGCGGACAACCCGGGGCGACATGAACCCGGCACGGGGGAGATTAACTTTTCGAATGTTTTTGCGGCCATCGATGCCATGGGATATCACGGCTGGGTAAGCGCAGAATACCGGCCTACCGGGGCGACCGGTGACAGTCTGGGCTGGTTTCCGGGGAAAGCCTGACCGTCGCCATTGGCGACACCCTCTTACAAGATCGTAACTGGCCGGGTTGCCAACTTCTTCGTACCCTTGTCGTTACTGTAATCCGCTATCGGGAGGAGAGCCGGTGAAAGCGCTGGTAATCGAAGACGATCAGGACGTTGCAAATTATCTTGTCAAAGGGCTGAAGGAATCCGACTTCGTGGTCGACCATGCAGCCGATGGCAAGGAAGGCATGATGATGGCGGCCAGCGAGGATTACGACATCATGATTGTAGATCGCATGCTGCCGGGAATGGACGGTCTGTCCATTATCAAAACCGTGCGTGCGACCGGAAACCAGGTGCCGGTTCTGATTCTCAGCGCCCTGGGTGATGTGGACGACCGCGTGGAAGGTTTGCGTGGCGGCGGCGATGACTACCTCACCAAGCCGTTCTCGTTCACCGAATTGTTGGCCCGTATCGAATCCCTGGTGCGCAGAAATCGGCAGTCGGCGGAAACCGAAACCGTACTGCGGGTCGCCGATCTCGAAATGGATCTGCTCGCACGCACGGTAAAGCGGGCCGGCCAGAATATTGATGTCCAGCCCAGGGAGTTCCGTCTGCTGGAGTACCTGATGCGTAATGCCGGCCAGGTGGTCACCCGGACCATGTTGCTGGAGAAAGTCTGGGATTACCATTTCGATCCCCAGACCAACGTCATCGACGTACACATCAGCCGGCTGCGAGCCAAGATCGATAAGGAATTCGATACACCCTTACTGCAGACCATCCGGGGTGCAGGGTACATGTTACGTGAAACTGCTTAGCCAGCTCAGGACCTCGTCCTTTCAGCTAGCCCTGCTGTACATGGTGGTGTTCGCCACCTCGGTATTTCTGTTACTGGCCTTTATCTACTGGCGTACGGCGGGCTTCATGACCGCCCAGACCGACGAAACCATTGAAGCGGAAATCGCCGGTCTGGCGGAGCAGTATCGTGGCCGTGGCGTAAATGGCCTCATCACCATTATCCGTGAGCGTGTTGCCCGCGACCCCAACGCCAAATCCATCTATCTGCTGACCACCGATGACTTCCTGAAGCTGGCCGGCAACATCGAGACCTGGCCGGAAGGCAGCCGGTCAGAGAGCGGCTGGATCAACTTCACCCTGAACGAATCCGTCGGCTGGACGGGGCCCGAACGCCTGGCCCGTGCCCGGATCTTTGAGGTTCAGGGTGGTTTGCGCCTGCTGGTCGGACGGGATGTTGACGAACTCACCAACCTCAAGCGGGTGATTGAAACCGCCATCAACTGGGGTATGGGGATCACTCTCGCCCTTGCGCTGCTTGGTGGCTTCCTGATGAGCCGCAGCACGACCCGGCGTATCGAGGTTATCAACAACACTTCACGTCGGATCATGAACGGCCACCTTTCGCTGCGGATACCAACCCGTGGCACCGACGATGATTTCGACCAGCTGGCGGAAAACCTGAATCAGATGCTGGACCGGATTGTGTATCTGATGGAGGGCATCCGGCACGTTTCCGACAGTATTGCCCACGATTTGCGCACGCCCCTGACCCGACTCCGCAACCAGCTTGAAAACACGCTGATGTCGGTGGATAACGACGAGGCGAGGGAGCAGGCAGGCCGCGCCGTGGCGGAGGCCGATCAGCTGCTGGCTACCTTCAACGCGTTGTTGCGCATCGCTCGGCTGGAAACCCGGGGTAATACCGCCGACATGAAACCTGTGCCGCTGGATGAGTTGGTCACCGATGCCTGTGAGCTCTATGAGGCCTTGGCTGAGGACAAGGACCAGTCGTTCGAGCAGGGCCTGGAAAGCGGAGTGATGATCGAGGGCGACCGCGATCTTCTGTTCCAGATGGTCAGCAACCTGATTGATAACGCTATCAAATATACGCCGGAGCATGGCGTTATAGGGGTTTCGGTTCGGCGCGAGGGTGCCGAGGCGGTGTTTGAAGTTCGGGATAGTGGAATTGGTATTCCCGATGCCGAGAAAGACCAGGTCTTCCAGCGGTTTTACCGGGTTGGCAAGAGCCGTTCGCTACCGGGGAATGGTTTGGGTCTGAGCCTGGTGAGCGCTGTTGCTGAGATTCACCAGGGCCGGATTGTCCTCAGTGATACGCATCCCGGGGAGGAATCGCCGGGGCTTACCGTGGCCGTGAAGATCCCCGCCTACAGCGAAGCCCGCAAACGCATCCGCGCGGCCCAGGCCGAGCAGCCGACGGATTCAGCGGCCGGGGAAACCCGAACCGCCTCTTGATCCACCGGCGTAAATACTTACTGACTGGCGCGGAAACGGTTGATGCGTGACATCACGGGGCCAATCAGCGCATCCCTGCGGGACTCGATCTCGTGGGTAATCTTTTCCACCTGGGAGCGGCGACGGTTTACCCGCACCTGAATGCTGTCCCACTCACCTTCCAGATGCCTCTGCTCGGCCGCGAGAAAAGCCGCAATGTTGTGCCGATTGACCTTGCCAGTAATTCCGTACTGGTCGAGCCGGTAACCAATAGCATCCACGCCATTAAGTGCCATGTTCAGCAGCTTCTGTGTATTCATGTTGTTTTCTCCGAGAATGGAAACGTTCGAAAAGAATTTAAGCGCTACGCTATGCTCCGAACCTAGAGTCTGCAACCTAATTCCCGGGGCCGGCGTTCGTAGTTTCCCTGACCAAAACGTAATTCCTCGGCCACGCCGGTGTAATCCATGCTGTGCATAATTGAAACTGTAGCTTTGGAAGCTTGCAGATTTGTTGCTTGCTTCTCCCTCCAGCACAGCGCTAGCCTTACCCCGTTTTTACGGGGTTTTTTTATGCCCTTCCAATTTTTGATTCCCAACTGGCAGAGGACGTTGCGAGACCAATGACCCAGGTTCCCGGTAATGGCGGCCCACGCCCCAGATACATCACTCCGGAAGGCGAGCGGGCCTTGCGTGATGAACTGCAGTATCTCTGGAAGGTAAAGCGCCCGGAAGTGACTCAGGCCGTGCGGGAAGCTGCCGCTCTTGGTGATCGATCCGAGAACGCCGAGTACATCTACGGCAAGAAGCAGCTGCGGGAAATAGACCGTCGGGTGCGCTTTCTGGGCAAGCGCCTGGAAGAGCTGACCGTTGTGGACCGATTGCCGGATGACCGGGACAAGGTGTTTTTTGGTGCCTGGGTAACGGTGGAAGACGAGGAGGGTGACGAACAGACCTATCGCCTGGTCGGCGCCGACGAGTTTGATTTGAACAAAGGCTACCTCAGCATCAACTCACCGCTCGCCCGGGCCCTGATCGGCAAACGCCTTGACGACGAAGTGAGCGTTCGCACCCCGGAAGGTTGGAAGTCGGTCTTTGTCGTAGGAATTCGCTACGAGGCGCCATCCGACGACAAGTGAATGATGTCACAAAATTGGCGAGTGCCCGGGCAGGTTGTGTGATTTGTCGATAAACTGATCAAAATTTGTCACAACTGGTCGCAGACAGGATCGTCTGCCGGGGTAAATGCCATGGGTATGCGTGGAGAAGCGGGTAACGTTCAGAGCAGTGTAATCACGGTGCTTGTCTTGGCTGCAGCATTTTCTGCCGGTGCGGCGGTTGCGCAGAGCGACGCGCAGGACAGTGCTTTCCAGTACGAAGAACGCTCAACCATCCACACCATCCAGCTGAATTCCATGGAGGAAGAGACGCTGGCCAATACCGTTATCGAGGGTGGCCTTGCGGCACCGGCTGCGGGTGTACCGCTCAAACCCCGGGTTGAAGACGACTTCTACCTGGATCCCCTCGGGCTTCGACCCGGAGATAGCCGCACGGACCTCGGCCGATCACAGATTCCGGTGGAGTTCCGGTTCAGCAATCCGAAATCCATTCCCGGGCAGACCCACAGCAACAACTACGTGATCCGCCCACCCGAGAACCGCACTTACGATGCGCTTAACATCAATATGAATGAGCGTTGAGACAGGCTATCAGGCTGCGGCGCAGCCGTTGTCTCCGGCGGGCGTCTTCCCAAGTACATCTTCATAGAAAAATGCCAGGGCCTGGCTGGCCTGATTGAAACGCGCCCGGGATACCCGCATGCGATCGTTCAGGTATTCCAGAAACAGCCGGCGGTCTTCGTTGGCCAGCGCATCCGGATCTTTCATGTCGTTAAACAGCACGAACCGGGTGATCCAGTGCAGGTAGGTTTGCTCTGAGCGTTGAGTGAGCTTGTGCTTGTGTATGGCGTCCTTGACCCGTGCTACCAAGCCCGGCTGGGACTGCTCCAGCGCTTCCGTGATGTCCATAAATAACTCTTCCTGGTGAATTGGTGTTGTTATTTTGCGCGCATCTTATGACAGCTCATTTACGAGCGCAAAGCTTTATTCAGGAAGATTGACTCTGGTCATTTTTCGACCAGAGTCTGGGCTGGAACACCAGTTATTTCAGGGCTTCAAGCTTGTCAATGTACTTCTGCATGGCCTCATCGCTGGACATGCCCTTGGCCTTTTCCCAGGCATCAAACTTGGCGCGGCCGACAAAATCCATCATGCCCGGGCGCTTGCCGGACACATCGCCCTCGGTGGCCTGCTTATAGAGCGCGTAGAACTCCAGTTTCATCTCGTTGGACGGTTTGAAGTCGCCCTCGGCAGTCTGGATGTAATTCACGGCTTCGTCGAAGCGGGTTTTCAGGTCACTCATGTTGATCTCCTTATGGTTTCGTGTTGATCCTGCTCGTTGGGCGAGTATAGCCACAGCCAACAATGCCGTCATTGACTGAAGTTTCTTATGAGTGATGACAGATTGGAGATCCCGCGTATTCTGGCAAAAGCTTGCCCGGCCGCACATTCGCGAAGAAAGCTGGCCAGTTTTTGCTTGAGAATGGCAAGTGATCTGTGTAGAGTTTTGGTCGTTGCGCGCCAGGAGGGTGCGTACAAGGGATTGAACAATTGCAAATGATTTGCACAGGGAGCAAGCGCATGTCTTCAAAAGACGGTTCCGTCGCGCCTAAAGAGCGCATCAATATCAAGTACGTCCCCGCCACCGGAGATCAGCAGGCAGAAACCGAGTTGCCGCTGAAGATGTTCGTGGTTGGCGATTTCAAGGGACACGCAGAAGAAACCCCCATCGAAGATCGCAAGGCCATTTCCGTCGACAAGAACAACTTCCGTTCGGTCATGAAGGAAGCCGGCCTGACCCTTTCCACCACCGTGACCAACAAGCTGGATGAGGAAGCCGACGAACTGCCGGTAAACCTGGAATTCCAGACCCTTGATGACTTCTCTCCCGACAGCGTTGCCCGTCAGGTTCCGGAGCTGAACAAGCTGATTGAGCTGCGGGAAGCCCTGGTGGCCCTGAAAGGCCCATTGGGTAACGTACCGTCGTTCCGTTCCAAGCTTCAGGAACTGCTGGACAACGACGACGCCCGGGACAAGCTGTTGGCCGAACTGGAACTGGCCACAGACAGCAACGAGTAAGGGAACACCCGCTCATAATTTCCGACTGAATTCAAAACGTACTAAAAGGATGTGGTATGTCTGATACTGCTGTGCAGCAATCTGCTGCCTCCGAATCCGTCACTGAAGGCTCTCTCCTCGACCAGGTCATGGCCAACAGCCGCATGGCGCCGGCGGATGAGGGTTACGATGTTGCTCGCAAGGGCGTGGCAACGTTTATTGCCAACCTGCTGAAAAGAGACGAAAAAGGCCAGCCGGTCAACAAGGCCCTGGTGGACCAGATGGTAGTGGAGCTGGATCGAAAGATCAGCGCCCAGATGGATGAAATCCTGCACGCGCCCAAGCTGCAGGAGCTGGAGTCTTCCTGGCGCGGCCTGAAGCTCATGGTGGACCGCACCGACTTCCGTGAGAACATCAAGGTGGATATCCTCCACGCCACCAAGACCGAGCTGCTGGAAGACTTCGAGTTCGCGCCGGACGTTACCCAGACCGGTTTCTACAAGCACATCTATTCCACGGAATATGGCCAGTTCGGTGGTGAACCGGTCGGCGCGGTTGTTGGCAACTACGCCTTTACCCCGTCCACACCCGACATGAAGTTGCTGCAGTACGTATCGTCTGTCGGAGCGATGGCCCATGCTCCGTTTCTGTCCTCGGTGGCACCGTCGTTCTTTGGCGTCGACAGCTACCAGGAACTACCTGCCATCAAGGAACTGAAGGCCGTTTTCGAAGGCCCGAAATACGCCAAATGGCGCTCCCTGCGTGAATCCGAAGACGCCCGTTATCTGGGCCTCACTTCACCGCGCTTCTTGCTGCGGGTGCCTTACGATCCTACCGAAAACCCGGTGCGCAGCTTCAACTACAAAGAAGACGTGTCGGCAGACCACGAACACTACCTGTGGGGCAACACGGCCTACCTGCTGGCCACTCGCCTGACGGAAAGCTTCGCCAAGTACCGCTGGTGCCCGAACATCATCGGTCCCCAAAGCGGTGGTGCAGTCGAGGACCTGCCGGTGCACCTGTTCGAATCCTTTGGTCAACTGGAAGCCAAGATCCCGACCGAAGTGCTGATCACCGATCGTCGTGAATACGAAATGGCCGACGAAGGCTTCATTGCCCTGACCATGCGCAAAGGCAGCGATAACGCTGCGTTTTTCTCCGCCAACTCGGTGCAGAAACCCAAGCAGTTCCCTAACACCAAGGAAGGGAAGGAAGCGGAAACCAACTACAAACTGGGTACCCAGCTGCCCTACATGATGATCGTGAACCGCCTGGCCCACTACATAAAGGTCCTGCAGCGGGAGCAGATCGGCTCCTGGAAGGAACGTCAGGACCTGGAGCGGGAGCTGAACACCTGGATACGTCAGTACGTGGCCGACCAGGAAAACCCGCCCGCCGAAGTCCGCAGCCGTCGCCCCCTGCGCGCGGCACAGGTCA
Organism: Marinobacter sp. DSM 26671; assembly: GCF_900112835.1. Classification (NCBI taxonomy): domain Bacteria; kingdom Pseudomonadati; phylum Pseudomonadota; class Gammaproteobacteria; order Pseudomonadales; family Marinobacteraceae; genus Marinobacter; species Marinobacter sp. DSM 26671. The sequence continues at coordinate 263,163 of NZ_FONF01000004.1, forward strand.
CCGTTTCTGAGGTGGAAGGCGATCCGGGCTGGTACCAGGTGTCCCTGGCGGTTCGGCCCCACTTCAAGTACATGGGTGCTAACTTCGAACTGTCACTGGTTGGCCGGCTGGACAAGGATTAATCCGTGTTCCAGCACCCGGCCAGCGACGGATCGCAGGCCAGCAGCGGCAGCCTGTTCGAGAGACTCGAGCAGGCTGCTGAACCGGCTGGCCAGAGTATGGGAGACGTCACCCGCGTTGTTGAATCGATCAAGCGCCACCTGGTTCGGCTGCTGAATGCCCACCCGGGTAACAGTGCCAGCGTACCGGATCTGGGCCTGCTGGACTTCAACGACGCCACGCTCGGCACCCACGATCTGAGCGTTCAGATCCGTGGCGCGATCCGGCAGTGCATCGAGAAGTTCGAACCCAGGGTGAAGCGGGTGGATGTCGTTAATTTGCCCCAGGGCCCTGATCCGTTACAGCTGCGGTTTCAGGTGACGGTCTATCTGAACGTCGGTTCGAAAGACGACAAAACAACCATAGATTTGGTATTGGATGACAAACGTTACTACCAGGTGGTGTAACGAAACGGATAAGCAAACACCAAGGATGGCAGGAGACGGTGGGGATGCTTTTCTGCAGGGAAAAAATGTCTGAGCGTAGCGAGTTGTTTTTTCCCGGAAGAAAAGTGTACCGACCGTCTCATACTCCCAAGGATGCGGTAGCAGTATGAGGTTAAATCGATTTTACAGGGACGAGTTGAGTTTTCTCAGGCTCCAGGGCCGGGAATTCGCGGATGCCCATCCGCAGCTGACCCGGTTTCTGTCCGAGCAGAGCACCGATCCGGATGTTGAACGACTGCTGGAAGGCTTTGCTTTCCTGACCGGCAAACTGCGGGAAAAGGTTGAGGACGAATTTCCGGAGATCACGCACTCGCTGCTGAACATGCTGTGGCCGAATTATCTGCGGCCGGTACCCAGTTGCACGATCATGCGCTTCGATCCGCAGTTGCATGCAATCAGTGAACGCCAGAGAGTAGAGCGTCATACCGAGATCAAGAGCCGTCCCCTGGGCGATGCGAATCGCCAGACCCAGTGTCGGTTTCGTACTTGCCGGGCGGTGGATGTATTTCCTGTGAGCGTTGCCGCGGCACATGCAGAGCACTCACGGGAAGTGTCCTCAGTGACCGTGGACCTGGCACTGCACACCGATCAGCCCCTGTCGTCACTGGGTATGGACAGCCTGCGCTTTTATCTGGGCGGCGAGAGTCATATCGCCGAAACCCTTTTTCTTTGGTTGAACCACTATCTGGAACGCATCGATCTGGTGGTGGGCGACGCTGTTTACCGTCTGCCTGCCTCGCTTTTGCGGCCGGTCGGTTTTGGCAACGAAGAGGCCCTGTTGCCGTATCCCAAGAACGCCTACCCCGGTTACCGCATTCTACAGGAGTATCTTAGTTTCCCGGAGGCCTTCCGTTTTGTGGATATTCTCGGACTCGGGCGTCGGCTGCCAGCGCTGCAGGCCGACGAAATAAGCCTGCGTTTCCATTTCAGTCGGATATTGCCACCGGATGCAAAAGTGCGGGAGGACAATTTCCAGCTCTATTGTTCCCCGGCGGTGAACCTGTTTACCCATGAAGGTGAGCCGGTGGACCTGAACGGCCGCCAGACCGAATACCGGATTTCGCCTTCCAGCCGCTCGCCGGATCACTACGAGGTGTTCAGCATTGAGCAGGTGGAAGGCTGGCTGGAGGGACGGTCCGGGCGCGGTGAGCCCCGCATCTACACGCCCTTTGAGAGTTTCCAGCATGAGGTGGAACGGGATCGAGGACGGACCGCCCTGTACTATCGGGTCCGGGCCCGGGATAGCGTGCGCGGGGACGGCTTTGATCATTATATTTCGTTTGTCCGGGGCGACGAGTCGGAGTGCCTGAGCCGGCAGGAAGCGGTTTCCCTGACCCTCACCTGCACCAACCGCCACTTGCCCAGCCAACTGGCGGTAGGCGAAATCTGCATGGCGACCGAGAGCACGCCGGCGTTTGCCGCCTTCAGCAACATTACCCGGCCCACGGCGACCCTGCGGCCAACCCTGGATGGCAGCCTTTTGTGGACGCTGATCTCGAATCTGTCGCTCAATTACCTGTCCATGCTGGACGTGGATGCTCTGCGCACGGTGCTTCGAGTTTATGATTTCCGGGCTCTGGTGGACCGTCAGGCGGAGCGGGTATCACAGAAGCGTCTTGCTGGTATTACCTGTATCGAGACGGCTCCCGTTGATCGGATGGTCAAAGGCCTGCCGGTGCGGGGGATTCGCTCGGTATTGAAACTGGAGCAACAGGCCTTTGCATCGGAGGGTGATCTTTACCTGTTCGGCACGGTACTCAGCCAGTTCTTTGCTCTTTACGCCAGTATCAACGCATTTCACCAACTGGAAGTGGTGAACACCGATAACCAGGAACGGTACACATGGACGTTACAGCAAGGTCAGCAGCCGCTGATGTAGCCGAGCTGCAACCCGTTCTGGGCAATGCGCGGCGATACAGTTTTTTCCAGCTGGTGGACCTTATTCACCGGCACCACGGGGATGACCTGGAGCGAAACAGCGACGATCAACCGCGGCAGGAGAGGATCCGGTTTTCTGCCTCCGCGGGGCTGGGGTTTCCCGGTAGCGATGTGGTTTCGGCGCTGTCGCCGGAGCACGAGCACGCCCCGTATCAGATGGAAGTCAGCTTTCTGGGATTGCACGGCTCACAGTCGCCGTTGCCGGGCTATTACCTTGAAGACCTGGCCTGGGAAGCGGGGCAGAATCTGGGCATCCGGCGGCATTTTCTTGATTTTTTCAATCATCGCCTGGTCACGCTGTTCCACCGGGCATGGCGCAAGTATCGCTACTACGTTCGGTTTCAACCCGGTGCCTCGGACGGCTTTTCAGAGCTGATCTTTGCCCTGATAGGTCTGGGCGACAGCCGGTTGCGGGAGGCGACACCGGTGAACTGGTCCAAGATGCTGGCCTATTCCGGCCTGATGGCCGGTCGTAGCCGGTCGCCTGAGGTGGTGAGCGGCATCGTTGCCCATTGCTTCGATCTGGATGATGTCAGTATTGAACAGTGGGTCCTGCGCAAGGTGGCCATCGCCGATGATCAGCAGACCCGACTGGGCCAGGCTAACGCCTGTCTGGGCAGCGACACACTGGTGGGATCGGCCATTCGGGATCGCAGTGGTAAATTCGTGCTCCGGTTGCGAAATCTCAGCCGACAGCGCTTTGCGGATTTCCTGCCTAATGGCCAGGACCACCAACGCCTGGTCAAGCTCGTTGAGTTCACCACACGGGAGCAGCTGGCGTACGACCTGGAGCTTCAAATGCGTCCGAAAGACATCCGTCCCATGGAGCTGGGAGAAGATGTGCGGTTGGGCTGGAATTCCTTCGTGACCCCGGAAAAGGCCAGGCGCCGACCGGCGGTCCGGATCCAGATTCGCCGGTGAATCCGGCAGGGAAGATATTCATGGATGAACAACAGGCTGTGGGACTCAAACTGACAGTCACCAATCCGACTGTTGCTGGCGGAGGGGCAACCATCGACCACTGCTTCAGTGTTCGTGGCGGCTCTATCGGTACAGCAGCCAGTGATACCTGGCGGTTATCGTCCCACCGAACGGGTGCGGTTCCCGGCCACGCGGAGATCCGTTTTCTGGACGGCGGCTTCTGCCTGATTGATCGCAGTGGCCGGACCTACATCAATAGCGCAAGTCAGCCGGTGGGTCGGGGCCGTCGGGCACGACTGAATCATGGCGATACCATCAGTATTGGTCGCTATCAACTCCGTGCGGAGTTGGCCGAGGTTGTAAGTGAACCGTTGCTTGAGAGAGGTGAGGCAGATCAGGCCCGGCAACTGATTGATGTCGATGAAGGGCCGCTGATGCGGGCCGAGTACTTAACCAGCCAGACTGAGAACCCGGAGCCGATGCAGAATTTTGGCGCGGTAGCCGGGGAGGCAGTCAGTGATGACCCATTGGCACCCTGGAATCTACAGCAGGACCAACAGACGTCGGATGCTGACGCGCTGATGGGCAGCGAGACCTCCTGGCGCGCCGCCGAAAGGCAGGTTTCGGATGAGTACCGTGAAAACCGCGACGTAGCGATGGGCCTGCCAGTTCGCAAAGGAGAGAAAGACAGGATGTCTGAGATTTCAGAGAGCGCTGATCGCCGGGAGGCCTCCGATCAGAGCAGCAAGCACATCAGTGGTGCACCCCTGTTGCGGGGTATGGAAGTCGGGCTGGATTTTGCCGACAGCGACGAGATGCGTCTGTTCCTGGAGGAAGCAGGACAGACACTGAAGTCGACCGTGGAAGGCCTGTTGGCCCTGCATCAGGGAGAAGACAGCAGGCATCAGGCGCTGCGAACCCGCCTGCAACCCATTGAGGATAATCCACTGCGGTTGGGTGAGGGTTATGAGGATACGGTGCAGACCCTGTTCGCCAGCCATCGTAGCCCGGTTCACCTGTCGGCGCCGGCGGCGGTGCGGGAGAGTCTGCAGAGCCTGAATCATCACCAGCAGGCAACCCGTGAGGCCATCAGCGAGGCATTGGAGGCCATCCTGCATGCCTTTTCGCCCGAGGCCTTGCTGCGTCGTTTCCATGGTTACCGCCGGGGGCTGCGCCAGAACGAGGACGAGGGACGCTGGGCATGGGATATGTACCAGCACTATTACCGGGAGTTGAAATCCAGTCGACAGCAGGGATTCGAGCGTCTGTTCCAGGAAGTGTTCGAACAGGCTTACGACCAGAACCTGCGCCAACTACAGAGGGAGAACCCGTTGTGAAGACCTGCAAATGGAGTTTGCTGGCCGTCGTATTCGTGCTTGCCGGATGCAGCACACCCTATAACGCCGTCACCAAAACCGCAAAAGTGCTCTGGGACCCGGATATCCCGGTGGGGTACCCGGAGGATCTGCCTAGCCGGGTAGGTCTGACCATGGTGGCCGAACCGGATGCAAACCCGAATGAATCCCTGGCACCCACGCCCGTTGCGTTTCAGATCATCGAGATGCGCGACAGCTCACTACTGATGGCCGGGGATTTCGACCAGCTACTGAGTGACCTTGAGTCTTCACTGGGTCAGAACTATGTGGACCACAGCGATTACTCCCTGGTGCCGGGTCAGTTCAAGTACATCGAACCCTTCGAGATTGGCGAGGACACCCGATTTATCGGCGTGATCGCCTTTTACGCCTACCCCAACCTGTCCCAATGGAAGAAGGTGGTAAAGGTGGATCCAATCGGCGGCCGCTACAACCTGCTGGTGAACCTGCGGGAGCGGGAAGTTCAACTCAAGCATTCGGATGACACCTGATGGCGGTAATCAATCGAGTCGTCTGGAGTGATGGCCTGTTTATCAAGCCTCAACATTTCCAGCAACAGCAACGATATCTGGAGCATCAGATCAATGAACGGGCGCTCGCGATCTCCGATTATCTCTATGGCTTCAGCGACCTGGAGCTGAATGCGGAGTATCTGAGTTTCGGCCGGGTGGGCCTGGTTCGGGCATCGGGGTTGTTCCCGGATGGCACCCGCTTCAGTCTTCCCCAGGACGACGTGATGCCTGAACCGATGGAGATCACCGATGCCTCAGTGGCCAACCAAGTCGTCTACCTGGCGTTACCCCTGGGCAGTGAAAGCCTGGCTGAAGTGGAATGGCCGGACGCCCCCGTGGCCGGCCGGTTCCGTGCCGACTCACGGGAAATCCGGGACCTGCATTCGATTGACGGCGATGCCCACACCATTGATGTGGGCCGAGTGGCGCCCCGCCTGATGCTGGAGAGGGAAGATCGCAGCGCCTATGCGGCCCTGGCTATCGGCCGGATTCTTGAAAAGCGCCCGGACGGAAGCCTGGTGATGGATCCGAACTTCCTACCCACCATGCTGAGTGTGCGAGCTGCACCCAGGCTGCAGCGATTTGTCGGTGAAATGGCGGGACTGATGCGGGAACGGGCGCGCAATATTTCCGAACGTGTCGGTGCCCCTGGGCAGGGCGGCGTTGCAGACGTGGCGGATTTCATGTTGCTGCAGATGCTGAATCGCGCCCACCCCAGGTTCATGCATCTGGCTCGCCTTCGCCAGTTGCATCCTGAACGGCTGTTCGAAGCTCTGCTTGAACTTTGTGGTGAGCTGGTGACCTTCACCGATGAAGGGCGTTTGCCGAGGGAGTATCCGGCCTATGACCACGATCTCCCGGAGGATGCTTTTACCCCGCTCATGCAGGTTCTGCGGCAGTCCCTGAGCACAGTGCTGGAACCGAGGGCCCTGGCTATCCAGCTCCAGCAGCGCCAGTACGGCCTGACTGTGGCCCCGGTCCAGGATGCCCAGTTGGTCCGGGATGCGGAATTCATTCTGGCGGTCAAAGCCGACATGCCACTGGACGATCTGCGCAAGCAGTTCACTCAGCAGTGCAAGGTGGCCTCTGTGGAAAAGATCCGGGATCTGATCAGCCTGCAGCTGCCGGGGATTCCGCTTGCTGCATTGCCGGTTGCACCCCGGCAGTTGCCGTACCACGCCGGCTTCGTGTACTTCCGCCTGGACGACCAGAGCCAGGCCTGGCAAATGCTCGACAACGCCAGCGGCTTCGCATTCCACGTGGCCGGCAGTTTCCCGGGCATGGAAATGCAGTTCTGGGCAATCAGGAGCTAAATCATGGCAGATGCACAGGTAATGGACTTACCCAATGGCAGCAGAAATTCCGGCAGCAGTGCGTTCAGTGATCTGATTTTTGCCGACAGCCGGGGAGCAGCTGAGGGCGACAGGGAAGGCCAGGTCGACGAGCATTTTCAGCTCAGAGGGTTGGAACATAACCGCCTGATTGACGCCGCCACACCATTGCTGGGCCTGGTGATCAGGATACGCAGGTTGGCAGACTATCGCGCAGTGGAAATCCTCTACCAGCAGGTGGTGGATGAGATCTCGGCCATCGACCGGGAACTGGTGGAACAGGGTTACGACCGGCCGGTTGTTGTCGCCTATCGGTACGTCCTCTGCGCCTTAATCGACGAGGCCGTGCTGGGAACCGACTGGGGCGCCCATAGCATCTGGTCACAGCACTCCCTGCTGTCCCGCTTCCACAACGAGACATGGGGTGGAGAAAAGGTCTTTGCCATTCTTGCCCGGATGGAGCAGGAGCCGGCCCGTTATCGCGACATGCTGTCGTTTATCTATCTGTGTCTCTGTCTGGGTTTCGAGGGGCGATACAAGGTGATGGAAAACGGCCGCGATGAATACGACCAGATTGTACGTGGCCTGCACGAGCAACTGAAAGCGTTACAGGAGGAGCAGGAACCGGCGCCTCTTGCGGATGCCCGGGCAAATGTAACGCCAACCCGGAACCGGTTGCGCAGCGGCATGCCTGTCTGGGGCATTGCTGGTCTGTTTGTGGCGGCCATGGCCGGCATCTACTCGCTGTATAACATCGCACTGAACGAGCGCATCACGGACGTATTGCGCGTACTCGACCAACTACCGAAATAAGGACATCAACGTGATTCGGGTAGAACTGCCAGCGCTGATCGGGCGCCTCAACGACATGTCACGCCAGGCGCTGGAAGCCTCGGCCGCTTTGTGCATCAGCCGTCAGGGCGCGGAAATCACTCCGGCCCATTTGCTGTTCAAACTGCTGGAAACGCCGTTTTCCGACGTGCGCCAGATTCTGGAGCACACCGGCCTTGAGCATCAGCAATTGCAACCGCTGGTAGGCGATAGCCTGAACGGAGAGTCGCAAAGCGCTGAGCCCTACCCATCGTTCTCTCCGCTGTTGGTGGAGCTGATGCAGGATGCCTGGCTGCTGGCTTCCACCGAACTGGGCCACACCGAATTGCGTTCCGGCGCGGTATTCCTGGCCCTGCTGATGAATGCCGATCGATACCTGATGCCCCGGGTGGCAAAGGCAATGGTGGACATCAATCGTGAGCAGCTGCGCAAGCAATTTGACCGGTTCACCGAGGGCTCCGCGGAGAGACTGGAACCAAGCGAGCAGGAACCCGGGCAACCAGTGGCCAGCGTGGATCTGGACCCGCTCAAACGCTACGCCACCGACTTCACCAGACTGGCCCGGGAGGACAAACTGGACCCCGTGGTTTGCCGTGACGCCGAGATCGACCAGATGATCGACATCCTCTGCCGCCGCCGCAAGAACAACCCGATTGTGGTGGGCGATGCCGGCGTGGGCAAAAGCGCCGTGGTGGAGGGCCTGGCTCTGCGCATCGTCAACGGCGACGTGCCTGACCGTCTGAAGAGCGTTGAGCTATGGACCCTGGACATGGGGGGGCTGCAGGCGGGCGCCTCCGTGAAGGGCGAGTTCGAGAAACGCCTCAAAGGCGTGATCGAAGCGGTCAAAGGCTCGGCTACCCCGATCATCCTGTTCATTGACGAAGCCCATACCCTGATTGGCGCAGGCAACAGCGAAGGCGGCTCTGACGCTGCCAACCTGCTCAAACCTGCCCTTGCCCGGGGCGAGCTGCGTACCATCGCAGCGACCACCTGGCGCGAATACAAGAAATACTTCGAAAAAGACCCAGCCCTGAGCCGCCGTTTCCAGCCTGTGGCGCTGGATGAGCCCACTCCCGTGGAAGCGGTCCACATCCTCCGTGGCTTGCGCACCGTCTATGAAAAAGCCCATCAGGTACTTATCGCCGACAGCGCCCTGAAAGCCGCCGCCGAAATGTCTGCCCGTTACCTTGCCGGCCGTCAGCTACCGGACAAAGCCATCGACGTGCTGGATACCGCCTGCGCCCGCGTTAGCCTGAATCTGAGCACGCCGCCCAGACGCCTGAGCCGCGTCCGAAGCGAGCTGCATCAGTTGGCCATGGAACAGAACCTGCTGAGCCGGGAACACACCCTGGGACAGACCGTGGATGCCGAACGGGAACGGGAACTGGAACAGCGCGTTGCCGGGATCACTGTTGAATCTGCAGCCCTGGAACAACGCTGGAACGACCAGCGCGAACTGGTGGCACGACTGGTGGAGATCCGGGAAAAGTTGCTCACCGGCGAATCGCAGGCTGAAGCGAATACCCCTGAATTGACCGATGGGATAACAGAAGAACGCCCGGACCTGAAAAGCGAAGCCGCCGCCATCGAGCAGGAACTGACGGAACTCCAGGCCGACGAGCCGTTGGTTCACACCCGGGTTGACGCCAGACAGGTGGCCGAAGTCATTGCCGACTGGACTGGTATTCCGGTCAATCGCATGACCACCGACGAACTGGAAAAAATCACCCATTTGCCGGCGTATCTGCAGGAGCACATCAAAGGCCAGGACACCGCCATCGACTGCCTGCACCAACACCTGCTTACCGCCCGCGCCGACCTGCGCCGGCCCGGCCGCCCCATGGGCGCCTTCCTGCTGGTGGGACCCAGCGGCGTTGGCAAAACCGAAACCGTGGTACAGCTGGCTGAACTCCTCTACGGCGGTCGTCAGTTCCTTACTACCATCAACATGTCCGAATACCAGGAAAAACACACCGTCTCCCGTCTGATCGGCTCGCCCCCCGGCTATGTGGGTTTTGGTGAAGGCGGCATCCTCACCGAAGCCATCCGCCAGAAACCCTACTCCGTGGTCTTGCTCGACGAAGTCGAAAAAGCCCATCCGGAAGTCCTCAATCTGTTCTACCAGGCATTCGACAAAGGCGAACTGGCCGATGGCGAAGGCCGTCTGATCGACTGCAAGAACGTCGTCTTCTTTCTCACCTCCAACCTCGGATACCAGACCATCGTCAACCACGCCGAGTCGCCGGCCAGCCTGGACGAAGCTCTCTACCCGGAACTGGCCAGCTTCTTCAAGCCGGCCTTGCTGGCAAGAATGGAAGTGGTGCCCTACCTGCCTCTTGGCGAGGAAACCCTCAACCGAATCGTTGGCGACAAACTCCAGCGCCTGGCAGACCAGATCAAGGGCCGCTACCACACCGAGGTGGAACTGGAAGAAGGACTTATCGAGGCTATTCGAATCCGTGCGACAAGAAGTGAAAATGGCGCAAGGATGCTTGAGTCGATCATAGAGGGTGAGTTGTTGCCGCCTGTTTCACTCGCGTTGCTGGAGAAACTGGCGGCGAGGGAGCCGGTTACAAAGGTGACGTTGGGTGTTGAAGATGCCAGATTCACGGGAATGGTGGTTTAGGGCCACTCCAAAGTAGCGCAGCGTGGGGTTCGGCTTTTCAAAACCCTGCGGAGCCATGGATGGCGGAGCGGAGCCTACAGGGACGTATTCACGGCGTGTTTTGGAAAGCAAATCCGCACGGTGTGCGGTTGGCGAACACAAAAGCATAAAAATCTTAGGGAAGAGAACCATGGGACGGATGCAGATGGAACTGCACACCGGAATCGACCTGGCGGTGGCCCTGATCCAGCAAGACAACCTGCCGGATCTGCTGAAAACCGCCACAAGACAGCTGGAAAACGCCTTCGGCCTGACCCGCTGCTGGGCACTCGAACTCGACCTCAGTGGCCGGACCCTGCACTGCAGCGACCTCGCCGAACACGGCGAATTCGACTGCGGTGACTTCAGCCACCCCTTTGCCCACGTGCTGCAAACCGGCAAAGCCCGGGAACTTACCCGTGCCGCCAGCTACCGCCTGGACCACGTCGGCTTCCAGGCCCTGTTTGAGGCCAGCGACCGGCCGCGTTCCCTGTGGCTTGAGCCCCTCACCGGTAATGACGGCCGAACCCTGGGGGTGCTCGTACTGTGTCGGGACGAACCCGACTGGGACGGCATTACCGGCCAGCCTCTGTATTGTGGCCTACGGCAACTGCTGGTTCATCAATGGATTACCCAGCTTCAGAGCCGTGATCAGGTCTGGCAGCGTCGCCTGCTCAAGCGCTCACTGGATCATTTGCACGACGCCGAAACCGTTCGCACCCGGTGCGAACAACTGGCCCGAACCCTGGTCGGCAACTCCCAGGTCATGACCAGCCTCCGGGCCCAGATCGTCCGGGCCGCCGGCAGCCAACTGTCCGTTTTGGTGCAGGGTGAAACCGGCTGTGGCAAGGATGTGGTCGCCCGCGGTATCCATGAACTGTCCGACCGGGCCGACGGCCCGATGGTGGTGGTCAACTGCGCCGCGATTCCCGATACCCTCCTGGAAAGCGAACTTTTCGGGCATACCAGGGGAGCGTTCTCAGGCGCCGACCGGGACAAGCAGGGGCTTCTGGCACAGGCCAACGGCGGCACCCTGTTCCTGGATGAAATCGGCGACATGCCCTTGGCCCTGCAGTCGAAGCTGCTCCGGGTGTTGGAGAGCCGTCAGTTCCGCCCACTGGGCGCCCGTGAGGAACAGCACTCCGATTTTCGCCTGGTAGCGGCCACCCACCAGCCGCTGCAGGCAGGTATCGAAGACGGCAGCTTCCGGCGGGACCTGTTTTATCGCCTGAGCCAGTTTCCGCTGCGGGTGACGCCCTTGCGGGAGCGCCCCGAGGACCTCGAAGCCCTGAGCCGTCACTTTATCCGCCTGTATACCGAGCGTGAGGGTAGCGGGCCCATGGGCATTTCCAGCCACGCTCTGCACCTGCTGGCTGGATACGACTTCCCGGGCAATGTCCGTGAGCTGCGCAACATCATTGAACTGGCCTGCCTGCAGACCCCGGGCGGGGATGATATCCAGCCGGAAGTTCTGAGGATTAATGACCTGTTTGAAGAGCCCGATGGCTGGACCCGCGCACCCTCGGATGCCAGAGACAGAAATCCCGTTGATCTACCTGCTGTGGAAGAGGTCCGGGATCTTAAAGTCGCGGCACAGGCCTTTGAAGCGGCAATTATTCGCGAGCGTCTGCGCCAGTATGGTGGCAACCGGGCCCAGGCGGCAGAAAGCCTCGGCCTGCCAAAGCGGACCCTGGCCCACAAGTGTCTCAAGTACCGGGTGACAGAGTCATGATTCCCCGAAGAGTGCGATTAACCGGTGGTATTGCAGCGGCATTGGCGCTGCTTTCGCTGGTCTCCAATGCCAGCGCTGACCAGCTTGAAGATGCCCGACTCTGTACCAGTGAGCCCCAGCGACTTGAACGGCTGGCCTGCTTTGACGAGGTTTTTGGTACTCCCCTGGCGGCATCCGGCGAGGAACTTGCGGCCCCGGATGCCCGGCGATCCGAGCGATGGCGACAGGCCTACGCCAGCCTTGATGCAGAAAATGCCGGTGCCGGTGTGCTTTACCGGAATACCGGGCGAGCAGCTGGCCACCTGGTGACGGTTCCGGCTCTGGGCGTTCAACCTCCCAGACCTCTGCTGGCCCTTCAGTGCTACAACAACATCACGGAACTCACGCTGATGCTGCCCGAGGCAATGGACGAGCAGCGGATTCGGCTGGGGTTTGGCCGGGGACAGACCGTCTGGCGGGTGCGGGACAACGGTTTCGTGCTCAGCGGCGGCCGGGGACTGCCAGCCATTCGTACCGTGAAAGCCATGATCGACGGCACAGAGGCGCGCATTGACTCGCCCAACGGTCGCATTGATGGCCTGCTGTTTGATCTCTCGGGATACCGCCGGGCCATCGAACCGCTACGCGAGACCTGTGGCTGGTAAATGCCGGCTGAACACAGCGATTCAGGACAGCAACATGCAGATCATTGAGCAACATCCCTACGTTGAACAGGTTGTCTCACCATTGCCCGGCGATTCCGGTGTCGGCGAGGCACTCGGAGACGATGCAACGCTCGAGTCTCTGGAAAACGAGATCATGAAGGTGGGCTCTCTGGCCCATACCGACATCGACTGGAGCAAGGTTGAAAGCGATGCCCTGACGATTCTCTCGGACCGCAGCAAGGATCTGAAAGTGCTCGGTTTTCTTCTGGTCGCCCTGCAACGCGGTGGTGATGGTGAACGGTTCGCCCTATCCCTGTACCTGCTGCACCGGGTGCTGGACGAATGGTGGGAGCAGGCCTGGCCCTACCCTGGAGAGACGGGCAAGCGGGCACGCAAGATGATGTTCACCCAGATGCTCCAGCGCGCCGGCAAAGGCGTCGACGCCCTGGCGTTTGATGGCAGTGTTGGCGACGGTCGGGCGTTCTGCCTTGAACTTCTGGCCAGATTGATGGACCAGGCCACTGGCCGGGAGTTACCCGAGGAGTCACTGCAGGATCTTAAACGGGCGGTTGAAAAGCTTCCCAGGGTGAGCGACGCCACGGCAGCCCCCGAACCCCGTTCGCCGGCAGGATCGGTCAACCAGGATTCTGGAACGGAAATGCCAGAGCAGAAACCCGCATCGTCGAAGGCTTCCCTTGGGGCACTCACCCTGGACCCGGGCGATGAGCGAGCAACCCGGCAGAGTCTTCTGAAAGTCGCGGACATGCTCACCGAAACCGGGCCGGACCAGCCTCTGGGTTACCAGATTCGCCGTTACGCCATCTGGCAGAACATCACCACGGTACCGCCGACACGGGATGGAAAGCGTACCGATCTTGCCGCCGTCAGTGCCGATCGTGTGGCCGACTATCGGGAAGCCCTGGAAAAGTCCGCCGACCTGGCGTTGTGGCAGAAAATCGAGCAGAGCTTGTCCGTCAGTCCGTTCTGGCTCGACGGCCATTGGTTGAGTGCCCGGGTAGCGACAGCCCTGGGCCATCATGCTTGTGCTGAAGCCATCCGTGTGTCTGCAAAGGAGTTTGTTGAGCGGCTTACCCAGTTGCCGGAGCTCACCTTCAACGATGGCACGCCGTTCCTCTCCTGCGAGGCGGAAGAGTGGCTCTGGTCCGCGCCGGCGACTAGTGGTTCCGCCGGCAGCGCCAACGCCTGGGAGCAGGCTTATGACAAAGCTCGGGATTTTGTTTCACAAAAGGAACTGGCTGCCGGGATGCAACTTCTGGAGGACGGGCTGGCAGAAGCGAGAGAACCAAGAGACCGCTTTTACTGGCGTCTTGCCAGCGCCCGTTTAATGAAAGACGCAGGCCTTAAATCGTTGGCCGCGCAGCAGGTCCAGGATCTGCAAACGCAGGTTCGCGGGCTGGCTCTCGAGGACTGGGAGCCAGCCCTGATCAGGCAGCTTGAAAAGCTGGGCTGATCCCCGGAGCACACCAAGGAATCACAGCAGGAATGGAAACCATGTGGAGAAAAGCTTTACTCATCTGTCGCTGGCTTTTGCCATACCTTAAAAATGCAGCCCCGGTCACGCTGACACTGGGCGTTATCGCCTTGCTGGTGGCCACCTGGTGGCTGGGGCCCCGCTGGGAGCTGAGTGGTGAGTTTCCATTGGCGGCCTGGCAGATGCGGGCCCTCGTAACCCTGGGCGTTGTCCTTGTGGTCGCGATGATGTGGGGCATGGTGCTGGCGCGCCGCCTGCGCAAGGTGAATGTCCAGCAGGCCGAAGTGCAGAAGGAACAGGAAGATCCGATTCTGCCGATGGAGCGCAAGCAGCAGCGCCTGCTGGATCGCCAGCTGGCGGCCCTGAAAAGCAACCTCCCCGGCCGCAAAGGCATTTACCGGCTGCCTTGGTACCTGGTGATGGGCCTGGAGGATGCTGGCAAGACCAGCCTGATTCAACGCTCCGGGCAGACCTACACGCTCACCAACGTAACCCGCAACAATCGGGTGGATCGCAATGCCTTCGGTTTTGACTGGTGGATTGGCGATGAGGGTGTCCTTATCGATCCGGATGGTGAACTGCTGAGCCAGAGTCAGGGTGAGGGTGCCGGTGCGGAGATCCAGCAACGTCTTTGGAATCATTTCATTGCCTGGCTTGAGCGAAATCGCCCGCAACGCCCCCTCAATGGTGTGGTGCTGGCCATTGATGTGGCCAGTCTCAGCGTGGCAGACCCCGGCCAGAGGCGGGACCGTGCCATCCTGTTACGGACGCGCCTGAGGGAACTGATGGAGCAAATCGGCTCCCGCCTGCCCGTTTATGTCACTTTCACCAAGATGGACCTGCTCTACGGTTTTGGCCCGCTCGTGCGGACCTTGAGCAAGCAGGAGAAGGAACAGGCTCTTGGCTTTACCTTCAGCCTCGAAGGCCAGATGGACAACGACGATTGGCTGCACCAGTTCGCGGACCGATACACCGCCATGGTTGTGCGGCTTACCGATCGCTTGCCGGATGTTCTGGCCAATACCCGGGACGCCGAGGAGCGGGCAGCAGCCTACTCTTTTACTCGCCAGCTTGCTGGCCTCAAGCCTGTTCTGGAGCAATTCCTGACCGATTTGCTGTCTGCGGATGTGTTCTCGACACCTGCGATGGTTCGCGGCACCTACTTCACCTCGGTGTTGCAGGAGGGCGTTCCGGAGGATGCCTTTGTCTCAGCAGCTGCCGCCAACTATCAGATTGCCGGACCCATTCAGCCTGCTCAACGGACAGGGCAGTCCGCTGCCCTGTTTACCCGGGCACTGTTCCCCCAGATCATCTATCCGGAGGCGGGCCTGGCCGGTGATAACCGACGGGTGATTCAGTCCCGCCAACGGCGGCTGGCCGTGGCCGCCGTGGTGGCCATTTG
Source organism: Marinobacter sp. DSM 26671 (assembly GCF_900112835.1). Classification (NCBI taxonomy): domain Bacteria; kingdom Pseudomonadati; phylum Pseudomonadota; class Gammaproteobacteria; order Pseudomonadales; family Marinobacteraceae; genus Marinobacter; species Marinobacter sp. DSM 26671. The sequence goes on from NZ_FONF01000004.1 coordinate 278,591, forward strand.
TGCCGGTGCGGGTATGACCGCCGGCTGGCAGCATTTCTTTATCAAGAATGCAGAGGCCGCGACCGCCGTGGAAACCCGTGTTAAGGGGTTCATCGATAACTGGCAGCCGGTGGGCTTTGAACCGGATAACACCGGACGGAATTTGCTCGGCCCGCTGGATGAACTTCGTGAGGCGACCCTGGCCTTTGGCGATTATCGCCGGAACTGGCCGTTATTCAGTGATATGGGCCTGTACCGTGGCCATGAGGTTGGCCCGGAAGTAGAAGAATCCTATCTGGATATGCTGGCATACCAGTATTTGCCAGCCCTGATGTTCGGTGTGATGGCCGAGATGGGCCAGGCGCCGGACAACAGCACTGAGCGTCTGGAGCACCTGCGGGTGTTGCGCATGTTGTATGACGCCAGTGGTCGTCGCGACGATATTGTTACCCGCTACATGCAGCACCATTGGCAGGAGGCGTTCCCCGGCCAGAGTGAACTGCAGCAGCGGCTACTGGGTCATCTGGACTATGCCATGGCGCATACCGATCTGGCACAGCTCACTCGCCAAGGGGATGCAGTTGCCGATATGACTTTGGCGCCGTTTCGTAGCAGCGTCGAGTGGGCACAACATGAGCTTGGTCGGATTGCTACGCCAGACCGGGTCTATAAGGATCTGGAAATTGAAGCAGAACAGGAATTTCGGGCACCGTTGGAACTGGCCCGGGCATCCGGGCCGGCATTCAGCACGGTGTTCACTCGGGTGGATGGGTATGGCGAGCCATCCCAATCTGGGGCAGCGGTCGAGGAAGACCCATTGACTATCCCCGCGTTGCTGACGCGGGAGGGGCTTGAGAAGTGGTTCCTGCGCAAGTCCGGCTCGGTAACGGAGCTGGCCCTGGTAGACGCCTGGGTGTTGGGCCGCCGGGACAACGTCGATTTTAGCAATGCGGATGAAGCCAGGCTGCTGGCCAGTTTGCAGACCCTCTATGCTGAGCACTACGCCGAGGCCTGGCGTACTGCCTTGAGCCGCATCGATATTCAGCGGTTTGAGGACCTGAACCACGGCGTACGCATTCTCGAGAGCCTGACCAGCGGCCACGAGCCCCTGGCAAGCCTGCTCAGGCAGGTTAGCCATAACACGCGTCTTGTTCCTTCGGCAGAAGGGGAGAATGCCGCAGCTCGTGAGCTTCTGGAGCAGTCACCCCATTTCCGCATGCTGCAGGATATTGAACGCCAGTTTGCGGAGCTCAACCAGTTGACCCGGGAAAATGGAGATCAGGCAACCGGGCTTGAGCAGATCATGCTGGTGGTCGGGGAACTTCACGAGTACATGCGCAACATCCAGGAAGCGCCAGACAAGGGCAAGGCTGCGTTGGCTGCTGCCCGGGCCCGCATGGGCCTGCAGGGTGCCGACCCGATCTTCACCCTGCAGCGCATGGCCGATAATCAGCCGGAGCCTCTAAACCGGCTTCTGACCCGGTTGGCCACGGAAAGCTGGCGAGTAGTTCTGGACCAGGCAGTGGCGCAGCTGGAGCGTGAGTGGTATCGCGAGGTATATCAGCCTTTCCAGCAGAATCTGGCCCGACACTACCCGTTTAATCCGGATTCAGGGCGGGATGTTGCACTGCAGGACTTCGAACGCTTCTTTTCCCCGGGCGGGGTTTTGGACGCCTTCTATCAGGACAACCTGAAACTGTTCCTCGAGGATCACCCGGAACAGGTGGGCGATGCTCGACGTGCCGGCCTGGTGCGCGGAGCGGTACTGACTTCCCTGGAAAATGCCGACCGAATCCGCAGGGCCTACTTTACCCGGGGTGGTTCCCTGGATGTGGAGTTTGCCCTGGAACCGCTCAATCTCTCAGCCAACAAACGCCGCAGCGTGGTTAACGTGGACGGCCAGCTGGTGGAGTTCAGCCACGGCCCGCGCCAAAGCATTCCGCTGGTCTGGCCGAATACCCTTCGGGACTCTGTGGAGAGCCGTATTACCCTGGTGCCGGTCCAGGTGAATCGTTCGCCGCGCAGCCTCTCGGAAAGCGGCCCCTGGGCGCTGTTCCGACTGCTCGATAGCGCCGAGATTACCGGCGTGAGCAGTAGCGCGGTGGATGTGCGGTTCCGGGTCGACGACGGTGAGATGCGTTATCGCCTCCATGCGGCCAGCAATACCAACCCGTTCACACAGCAACTACTGGCGGGGTACCGCATACCCCGCAGCTTGTATTAAACTCTGCCACTAAAACAGGGCCGCCCTGATGAGAGCAGGATGTTCTTATCAGGGCTGGGCCTTCGCACAGGATGGTGCGAAAGCCCGGACTTTATTTTTCTTCAGGGACCGAAGACATGCCCCAGGCAAGCGGACTGCAATTCACCGCCACCATTGGCGAATTCTCCTCTGATCACTTTTCCGTTGTTGGCTTTGCGCTGACAGAGCGACTGTCGGAGCTGTTGCATGGACGTCTTGACCTAGCCAGCACTGACTCGTCTGTTGGCGCCTCCAGCGTTCTGGAGCAACCGATAGATCTCGTGATCTGGCGGGACGGGACCCCGCTGCGCCGTTTTACCGGCGTCGTCAGCGAATTTGCCCGCGGCGAATCCGGCCATCGGCGTACCCGCTACCAACTGGTTTTCCAACCACCGCTCTGGCGCCTGGCGCTGATGCACAACAGCCGTATTTTCCAGAACCGCGGCACGGATGAGATTGTGCGTACCCTGCTGGAGGAGCGGGGGATTGTCGATACCGTCTTCGACCTTGAACGCCGCCCCGAGGAGCGGGAATACTGCGTCCAGCATCGGGAAAGTGATCTGGCCTTTGTTGAACGTCTGGCTGCCGAAGAAGGCTGGCACTACCGCTACCAGCACGGCAGCCTCGATGGTCAGGAGCCACCGGCCCTGGTTTTTGCCGATCATCATCGCGATTCGCCACGGCTCGAAGCCGTCCCTTACAACGGCAAAGCAGGGGGCAGCACCCGAACGCCCTGTGTGTTCCGGTTCGCGTACCGGGAACGGGTGCGCCCTGCTTCGGTCGCCATGAAGGATTACACCTTCAAAAACCCGGCCTATGCCCTGATGCATGAGCAGTCTGGCGATAAGCTCGTCCACCGGGAGGATTACCAGCACTACGACTACCCCGGCCGATTCAAACAGGATGCCAGTGGTCGGCCGTTCACTGAAGCCAGGCTTGCGGCGCTGCGCAGCGATGCCAGCACAGCCTTTGGCGAGAGCAATCGCCCGGAGTTTGCACCTGGGGCCAGGGTGCTCCTGACCGACCACGACAACGAGGCTGTGAACCGCGACTGGCTTCTCACAGCGATCACCCATACTGGCTCACAACCCCAGGCCCTGGAAGAAGAGGGTGGCAGCGAACCGACACGCTACGGCAACCACTTTACCGCCATCCCCGCAGACCGTAGCTGGCGGCCCGTGTGTGAGCACAAACCATTGATGGACGGACCCCAGATGGCCATGGTGACCGGCCCGGAAGGCGAAGAAATTCATTGCGACCAATACGGCCGGGTGAAAGTGCGCTTTCCCTGGGATCGCTATGCGTTAAATGATCAACACAGCAGTGCCTGGCTCCGAGTCAGCCAGGGTTGGGCCGGCGGCCAGTATGGTTTCACCGCACTGCCGAGGATCGGCCATGAAGTGATCGTTTCCTTCCTGGACGGCGACCCGGACCAGCCGATCATCACCGGCCGGACCTGGCACGCCACCAACACACCGCCGTATTCGCTGCCGGAACACAAAACCCGCACCACCCTGAAAACCAAAACCCACAAGGGCGAGGGCAGTAACGAGCTTCGGTTTGAAGACGAAGCCGGCGAAGAACAGATCTACGTTCACGCCCAGAAAGACCTAGCTCTGATCACGGAGAACAACCGCACTGAAGTCATTAGGAACGATTGCCACCTGACCGTGGGCAACGACCGCAAGGCCCACATAAAAGGCAGTGGCCACGCCACGGTGAACGGTGAAAAACGGGAGAAAAACGGCAAAGACCGCAGTTTCAACGTCACTGGTACGTTGCACCTGAAAGCCGGCACGGCCTGGCTAACCGACTCTGGCACCGAATTGCATATCAAGGCCGGCCAGAAAGCCGTTATTGAAGCCGGTGCGGAAATCACCCTCAATGCCGGTGGCAGCTTCGTGAAGATCGACCCCAGCGGTGTGGCTATGGCTGGGGCGACGATCAAACTTAATGCTGGAGGGGCCCCGGGTAAGGGGAGTGGGCAGAGGGTGCAGGTGCCGGATATGCCGGGGTTGGTGGAGAAGAATGGGGGGGCTGTTGCGCCGGTGGCCCTGCCGGAGACACAGCAAAGACCGATGGCCAAGTCCGACCAGATGCGCGCCATCAAGAATGCCGCGAATCAGGGTAAGGGAATTTGCCAGGTCTGCTCATCAGAATCACAAGGTGCGATCTGATGGGGCATCTGGCTGAACTTCCCGGTGAGGGGAAGACGTTCATTCTTATTGATGGCGCCAAAGTAAATAATCTGCCCCAAGTTATTTATCGTGAGATCGAAACACCTCATTGTGATGCGCTCTACAGGCAAACGGAGCTTGCCGACCTATTGGAAATTTCACCGTGGCTGGTTGAAACGGGAATAGATAGCTCGCTGACACTTAAATGCTTCAATGATTGGAAACATCAGGGTGTTGCCATCTTATTGCGGGCTGAATGCCACTTCGAAGAGGTCATGCACCACTTGCGTGGATTGCTTATGGCGAGGTTGGTCACGGGAGATGAGGTTGTTTTCCGGTTTTATGATCCTGAAATCGCGCGGCACCTGTTGAAGCTGGATTCATCAGGTGAAAGTGTGAGGCGATTGATGGGGCCTTGTAGCCTGTTCGCCATTCAGGATCGCCGCACTGGTGGGTGGGACTATTTTCATAATGATCAGCCCAGTAGTGAGCGGCAGGCTGAGAGGTTAAGCATTCGTGAGGAACACCAGGTTGCCATGGAAAGAGCGGCGGAACGGACGGCCCTCAGGAAACTCGAACTTCACGTTGCAAACTACTTTCCCCATTTGCTTCAGAAAACGGATACAGATGGGAAGGATTGGGGGATGGTCTCTGCTTTAGTCGATGCGGCGAAAGCGCGGGGACTCTGTAGTACCCGAGATATTGCGCTGTTTATCAATACGATTGGCTGGCTTGGACACCAGGCATTCGACGACAGTGAAGTACAGCTTCTGTGGAAAGAGAATTCCGCAGCGCCAGGCAAAGCCATAGCGCGAATTGCAGAATTCGCCGAGAAAAAGTCAACGGAGGGACTGGTTCATGGGTAGCGCTAACAGCTCAGCGTTTATACAGGGTGCTGATGACATAGACTCAGCGGCACAGATGTGCCCGCTCCAGTTCAAAACCGTTGCGTTGTATCCGGTACGTTGGGCGATCAGTCAGGAAGAAGTAGCGCTGCCCCCTCACTTCCGACCGCCCACCGTTGCGCTTGAAACCACGCATTACTGTGTACGAAAACTAACGCCCGGTTGGGTGTATATGTTCTCCGAAGTATTCGGAACGCTGCATGAGTATCGTGTTGACGAACAAGGCGAGTTGACAGAAGTGCAGCCGGGGTTCAACTCGGTTCTTTTTTCCGCTGTGGACGCAGAAAGCGCTTTGCCCGCCTTACATCACCCTGCGGAAGGAAAAGTTTTTCTTAAGTTTGTGCAGCATCGATGGACTTCCCGTTTGCAGGAACTTGTACGCACGGATGCGGAAATTCGCGAAGAGCACATGCAGCCGTTCGACTTGCGAAGCCTACCTGGAAGAGGTGAGGCCGTTAATATCAGTGAAACTGAAGCGATAAGCGAGGTGGTTGAAGATTTTCGATCAGAACCGTTGGATTTTGAATGGAGTCTGACCACCTTAATGCATGGAATCGGTGAATCGGATTTGCAGGGCCAATGCAAAAAAGAAACTGAATTTTCTTACTGCGTTGCTCTTGAAGACGAAATCGGTATCACATCTGATTTGAGTCAATTGCATGCTCTTTATGTGAATCTGATTACGAACTATGCCGAGGAGAACGCATACGCCTATACAACCGCCCAGATGGTAGATGCGCTCATTGCCCGTGAGGCTGGCAAAAAGGAATCGCCTGAGGACCAGCAGGAAACTGCTGAGGAACTTAAAGAACGAGTTCGTTCAGAGGAAAAAGACGCATTCGTCGAAAGCTACCACAAGCAGCTTGAAAAGTATGACCACGCTCGAACATTGGTATTCGATGATTGGAAGCGATGGATTGATTCTGACCAACTGGCCAGGAAGCTGGAGCTCAACGACTGTTACTGCGCCGAAGGGTTCAAGGCGGTTGAGCAGGAACTGGCAGATATATTGGATGGCTACGTCAGTTCGGAGAAAGGTAAGGAAGACTCTGAAAATTGGTTAGCTGCTGATGAGGGCGACGCGGGTACGGTTGGGAACATGTTAAAAACCGTCCTGTTCCTCGCATCTGCTACCAACGGCATGACCGAAAAACTGAAAGGCCTGCCCGGCTTTGACTATGGCAGCCTAAAGATCGTGGATAGTATCTTCGATATGCCTGCCTATGTGCAGGTGAGCACCGCCACCGATACTCTGATGCTGGAATTTGCCGCTCCCGCTGCCAAGATGGGCACCTGGGCGAAAGACCCTCAAACTTGGCCGCAGTGGAGAAAGTGGACCAGGGCCGTCCAGCGACGTTATGGCATTGATGTCCACCGACACGGAATAACATTGAATACCGCGGCCGACTTGCTCCACGAGGTCCACCGTAAATCATTGGAAGGGGCCGGCCATAATCTCTCAGAACTTGCAATGACACCCCTGGCCGCCGGAATGGCGGATGCACGTATCAGGGCCTACCTGAACAGGGCACTGATCGACGTATTCCACCTGACCCCGGACTTCAAGGACAACCCCTTTGGCTGGCTTCATACCCGTCTGGACCCGGTAGTTGAAAGCATCAAGCAGAATAGGGGCAAGTTCATCGGCGCCGTGACTTTCTTCCACGCGATTAATCTGGCAAACCTGTTTTCTGGGTTGGATAAGACTCGGAAGGACGTGATGATTGGCGATAGGACAGCTATTGACCGGTGGGGGGCTGTTTTGTCCGGCCTATGGAGCGTCGGCGAGGGCGTTGTTAATCTCAGTGGAGTATTAGTCAAGGAGGAATATGCCAGAGCCTTGGGGGCAAGTCTCTCTGCGGCTGGTGCCAGGGTTTCGGTGGCTTTTAATGGGCTAAGGTTTGTTAGCAAGGTCGCAGATATTACGGTGAGTCTTGCGAGAATCAGCATAAAGCCCCTTCCTTACGTCGGTGTCATACTGTCAATAGGTCTGGAAGGCTGGACGAGCCACAAGGCTCTGAACACAGGCCATTACGCAATGGCGTCGCTATCCGGGGTCCAGATTGGGCTGAGTATCGGCATCACTTACCTGGCGTCTTTGGCAGTAGCGGGCGCCGTTACCGGGGCGGGTTTACCCGTTGTGCTTGTGGTGGGTTCAGTACTGGTCGCGATCTCTTTCGTCATCAGTATGGTACAGCTATATATAGCCCGATCTAGGATCGAGGATTTCATTTCACTGTCATTCTGGGGTAACGCGCCTACATTGCGGTACTGGGATGAGCAATCCAGGCCATCAAGCGCAGAGCTTCTGGAAGATAGCCGAACCATTGTTTCTCAGGGTGAGGGTGTCGATGTCAGGCGATATTTCGAAGCGGAACTGGATGGATTCTACTATTTGCTGTTCTCCCCCCTGGTAAAGATAACTGAGTACATGCCCAAGCATTGGGCGGTAACCCAACAGGGTGAGCAGCGAGTTCTATCAGAATTCACCAGTCTCATCGTGTATTTTCCAGGTTACATTGAAGGTAACTGCGCTGTCTCCATCAAGCTTTTCGTGGCTAATAGAAACTGGTTAGTGGAGAACGAGTCGAGGGAAATCACAGATCTGTTTAATAGAACAGCGAGGATAGACTCCACTTCGCAGGGCTTAATGTATCGGTTCACGCACTACAATCACGACAATTGGGAACAGCTCGAAATGCTGATCGAGTATGAGAAAGACGGCAGGAGCGTAACGGGTGAAAACGGGCTTAGAGTCATTCTGGATAACAACGATGTAGAGGAACTGGGTATCGATGAAAGACTTGCCTTTGAAGTGTGATTTTCCGGACACGAACCTGGAACAACAACTGGAAAAGAAGCTGTACCGAACCCACGGAGCGCGGCTTGCTAGTCCGCCGGCACGAAAAGTGAGGGGGGTGTCCGATTCGTCGGAAAAGATGGAGCACAGTTTTGCCTGCATCGGTGAACGTTTCGTGGACATTCGCACTGCCTTAATGTCTCTTCGCTCAGGCTTGCCAGCAATCATCAATATTTTCATGATTATTGTTATGGTATTGGGTTGGGTTATTAGCTTTTTTTATTCAAAAGCACTGTTTGCGATGTTGATTGCTTTTGGGCCAGTCTGGGTGGCCGTCTATGTGTTCGAAATTTTTCTTCCCCTCACGTTGCCCGTCCGGATCGACCGAAAGGAAGGATTTGTTTACGTAGGGCATAGAGGGACGTTCTACCGGATTCCTTGGGACGAATTGGAAGTGACCTTTTCTTACAACTGGCAATATTTAGGCTCCGGGGTTGTATGGGAACGACAGTACTACGCCCACCTTTTTATGCGGGAAAAGCATTACTTTTGTGGAAAGCCCCCAAAGATGCCCCTGCAGCGGAAAAAAATATCTTCCGGTTTTAAAGAAGAACGTATTTACCAGAAATGGAATTTTATTGTCAGGTATTATGATGAAGGAACCACTAGAGAGGACTTCGATAATCTTGCCTGGGTTAATTACGATTTCTATAAAGAGGATCTGAAAAAGAAATCAATTGGGATCAAAATTGTTGAGTGTTTGGGGGTCATTTTATTTGTTCCGAGTATTATTTGGTGGAATTTTACCCCCTTTAAATACAAATGGCCGAAGGAAATTGAAGCCATTTTCGGTAAAGCCAATTACTACTAGCCATTGAAAAGGAATTCGCGGTGTCTGTAAAAATCGCTCTAATGCTCCTCTGCCTTATTCCCCTCTCCACAAACGCCGGCGTCTACAAATGGGTCGATGCCAACGGTCAGACCCATTTCGGGGACCGTCCACCAGCTCAGGCAGCATCAAGTGAAGTTACGGTAAAGGCCGCCCCGGCCAGCGTGGATGCGGGAGCCCGGGAGCGGCATCAGAAGATGACCGAGTTTCTGGAGCAGCAGCAGGAAGAGCGTGAGACGCGGCAGGCTGCCAATGCCAAAGCCGAGGAGAAGGCGGAGAAGCAAGCCGAGCTGTGCAGAAAGCTTCGGGCGCGCCTCAAGTTTCTTGCCAGCGTTTCGACCTTCTACAACATCAACGATCAGGGCGAGCGGATTTATGTCAATGAGGCCGAGAATACCCGTATTCGTGAGGATTTCCGGGAAAAGGTGAGGAGCACCTGCGGAAACGACTAATACGCGGATGCTGACCAGGGGCGGAAAGGAAAGTCTGACCTCTGTAGGAAAAAGCAACTGAGAGCAAAGGAATTGCCATGCCGTTTCGATTGTTCAGCGCCGCGCTGCCGGTGCTGATTTCCCTTCTGTTTTCCCCCGTGGCGGTAGCGAAACAGCCCGAGCTGACACTCGCCAACGTGTATCAAAAGGGCATGCCGCTGGACGGCTACTGGGTCAGTGAAAAGCTCGACGGGGTGCGAGCATACTGGACTGGCGAGCGATTTCTTTCCCGTGGCGGTCATGAGTATCGGGCACCCGGTTGGTTCACCAGAGGGTTTCCGGCACGTCCCCTGGACGGTGAGCTCTGGATGGGGCGGGGCCGTTTTGCGGAATTGTCAGGGGCGGTGCGTCAGGTGGTGCCCGATGACAACGATTGGCGGCGGATTCGGTTCATGGTGTTTGATCTTCCGGATAAGGAGGCAACCTTCGACCAACGTTTGGCCCGGCTGCGTGTATTAATCCAAGAGGTTGAATCACCCTACATGGCGCTTGTCGATCAGCAACGGGCGAGCACCCATGAGAAACTGATGCAGCGTTTGGATAAGATCGTCGACGGCGGCGCAGAGGGTTTGATGTTGAAGCTGGGGTCCAGTCATTACCGAAGTGGGCGCTCCGATGATCTACTGAAAGTAAAACAGTATCAGGATGCCGAAGCGGTGGTTGTTCATCATCTGCCGGGAAAGGGCAAATACGAGGGGCTGATGGGGTCACTGCTGGTGGAGTTGGACGTTGGCAGGCGATTCCGGATTGGTACGGGGTTCAGCGATTCCGAGCGAGCGTCTCCTCCGAGACCCGGAACCACGATCACATTCAAGCACTATGGCCTCACAGCCACGGGGCTGCCTCGCTTTGCCAGCTTTCTCCGTATCCGGAATGATGAACCTGCGCGGTAATTGAGCGCACAGGCTCACTGGCGCTTGACGGGGGTCAAGACTGGCAAGCGCAGCTAGCCATACACTGGAATGAGTCAAATACATCTCATCCCCCACAGTCATGGAGACTGCGCGAATGTCCCTCGAAAAACACGATCTGATTCACGAACTGCCGGAATCCAAAGAAGCCATTCATCTTTTGAAAACCAACAGCACTCACTTCGCCAAGCTGTTTGACGAATATCATGAAGTGGACCATGCCGTTCATCGCGTTGAAACGGGCGCTGAAAACACCTCCGATGAGTATCTGGAAAACCTCAAAAAGAAGCGGCTGAATCTGAAGGACCAGTTGTTTGCCATGATTCGCGAGTATGAGGCTTCGGCGGCTAGCTGAGGGCAACCTGCCAGATAATCCAGCATCGGCTGTCAATTGGCCGTAATCCTCCTTGGGGAGACTGTTGATAGGGTATCATCGGTCTCACAAGGAGGAGGTTATGATGTTACGGATCCTTTCGGGGCTGGTGCTGTGCTCGGTACTTTCCCTGGTACAAGCGGCGACCGTTGAAGAGCTCTCCCCGCAATCAATTGCGCTGGCGCCTGAACAGTCGGAGCCCTCGGTCCATCTGGGACCACGGCCTTTCTGGCTGGTTGGTGCAATGGACGACAGTCCGCTCAAAGAGCGCCTGCAAGCCTGCAATACCGACACTGTCGAGAAAACGGATTTCTCCATCGGCCATCGTGGCGCGCCCCTGCAGTTTCCCGAACATACCCGTGAATCCTACATTGCGGCAGCGCGCATGGGTGCGGGTATTCTGGAATGTGATGTCGCCTTCACCAGGGATCGGGAACTGGTTTGCCGACATGCCCAGGACGACCTTCATACCACCACCAATATCGTTGCCGTCCCTGCATTGAACGCCAAGTGTACCCAGCCTTTTGTGCCCGCCGATCCTGCCACGGGCACGCCGGCACAGGCCGAGTGTCGCACCAGCGATATCACTCTGGCCGAGTTCAAGTCACTGGAGGGCAAGATGGATGCCCACAACCCAATGGCAACCACGCCGGAGGAATACCTGGCTGGCACCGCAGACTGGCGCACTGATCTCTACTCCAGCCGGGGCACCTTGATGACTCATCAGGAGAGCATCGAGTTGTTCAGGGCTCTGGGCGCGAAGTTCACTCCGGAATTGAAATCACCGGTGGTTGCTATGCCCTTTGAGGGGGATTACAGCCAGCAAGACTATGCCCGCCAAATGATCCAGGATTACATCGATGCCGGTGTGCAGCCGGAAGACGTCTGGCCCCAGTCCTTCAATTTGAAGGACGTTCTTTTCTGGGTAGACGAGATGCCGGAATTTGGTCGGCAAGCAGTCTTCCTCGACCAATCTGAGTCTACCCTTGTGAACGCGTCCGCAACCTATATGGCTTACCTTAAAAGTAGGGGTGTGAACATTCTGGCGCCGGCGCTCTGGAAGCTGCTGACTCTGGACAGCCAGAGGCAAATCGTTCCGTCCCGGTACGCGGAGAATGCGCGCGAAGCCGGCCTGGACCTGATTGCCTGGACCGTTGAGCGCAGCGGTCCGCTGGAAAAGGGCGGCGGCTGGTATTACCAGACGGTGACCGATGCCATTAACAACGACGGCGACGTGCTCACCGTGATCGATGTTCTGGCCCGTGAGGTAGGTGTGATTGGGGTTTTCTCGGATTGGCCGGCGACAACGACCTTCTATGCCAATTGTATGGGGTTGTCTAAGCATTGAGGTAGGGACGGCGCAGCGCCAAGTTGGCCCCCCGGAGAGAATGTGAATCTATGGCCTGTTTCTCCGGAGGACAGACAATAGCGCTCCTGAGCTCTTGTTCACTTAAAAGTCTTGTTCATTATTAATGAACAGTGCTATTTTGTGAACATAATGTTGGAGAGGCTATGAAACCATCAATCAACGAGCGCGCATTTCTAAGCCAGGCAATCCGCGCGTTCCATCAAGAGACAGGTTTAGACTTACACCCTACTGTCGAGAGTGAAGTGATGCCCTGCTCTGATGGCCTCATTCTTGCACTGGGCGATACGGGCATCCAGTACAGCGTTGAGCTGAAGCGCTGGGCGCAGCAGGCGAATATAGGCACTATTGTCGCTCAGCTACGGCGAATGCCGCCGCCCGCATTGCTGGTCGCTGATTACGTAAACCCGAATATGGCAGACCGCCTTCGAGAAGCCGGCGCACAGTTCATTGACGCCGCCGGCAATGCTTATCTGAACGAAAAGACATTCTTCATCTTCGTAAAAGGTAATCGCAAAAGGCCGGTTCATGCATCAGCAAGGAAAACCTCCCGAGCCTTTAATTCATCTGGTTTAAAGCTGATTTTCAGTTTTCTAATGGACCCTCATCTGGTCGGTGAAACTTATCGAAAAATGGCAGAAGTCAGCGGTGTTTCCCTCGGAGCCATCGGCTGGGTTCTGAATGACCTGAAAGACAAGGGCTATGTTCGAGAACATGGAAAGAAGGGCGCAAGGTCACTTGAGAACCCTATGGGGCTGCTTGATCGCTGGGCCGAGTCCTACCCGGAAAAACTGCTACCCGAGTTGGACATGGGGCTATTTCAGGCAACCTCTGCGATGCCGTGGAAGAAAATCCGGCCGGAGCTTCTGGGTGGGTGTTGGGGCGGGGAAGTTGCCGTCTCTCGGCTGGGCAACTATCTGTCGCCTGCCCAGGGGACTATTTATCTGCCCCGAGAAAAGCTGAAAAGCTTGGTGATGGAATATAGGCTTCGTAAAAGCCCGGGCAATTCACCCAATACGTCCGAGACATTGCAGATCAACGAGAAATTCTGGCTCGCTGATTCACTCAACGTAAACCAAACTCCTGGGATTGCCCCAGATATTCTTGTCTATGCTGACCTCCTGATGACCGGCGACTCGCGTAACCTGGAAGCAGCGGAGCGGCTTTATGCCCAGATTAAAGATCGATTCCAAGAATATTGATCCGACTCAATTGAAGACCTACGGAGCCATCAAGTGTGTCGCCGTGGATCAGGATGTGCCATTCATCATTGTCGGCGCCTCCGCCCGTGATCTGGTAATGCATCACGCCTATGGAGCACCCATTCAACGGGCAACAATGGATATCGATCTTGCCGTTCAGGTCCCGGATTGGGCTGATTTTGAACGCATCCGCGATAGTTTGATTGGCAAAGGTTATACCAAAACCGATCTCCCTCATCGTTTGCACGGCCCGAACGGCGCACCCATCGACATTCTTCCTTTTGGAGCTGTTGAAAGTGACGATTCAGTTATTCAATGGCCGCCTTCTGGCGAAGTGCAAATGAGCGTGGTCGGTTTTCAGGATGCCCTGAATAACGCCGACTGGTTGATGATAGCAGCAGAGTCAGAGTCAGAGTCAGAGTCAGAGCTGGAGTTGCCTGTTGCCAGTCCTCAGGGATTGGCCCTTCTGAAACTGGTGGCCTGGTCCGAAAGAGATGCGCAAACAAGACGCAAAGACGCGGCCGATATCGCTTATCTGGCATCCAACTATGAAAATATTCCTGGCCAGATGGACCGGCTTTTCGAGCAGCATGAAAGCATCCTCGAAGCCTACGGCTGGGATACGAGACTTGCGGGCGCTCAGTTGCTCGGCAAGGAAACGGCACAGATTGCCAACAAATCAACGATGAAAGTCCTGCGACGCCTGCTCAGTAAGGATCTGATTGCCAACCTGACTAGGGATTCGGGCAACACGTGCGGCGATTTCACCGAAGAAGTTGTGTCAGCGTTTATTGGCGGACTTTTTGGCTCAGAAGTAACAAATGTACAAAATTGACTCAGAAGCCAACCGCATAACACCAATGGCGGTAACTTCTCAGAATGCAAGATTTTAGAGCGAAATCACTGTCAGGAATGGCTCGAAAACGCTCCCGAAGCCTTCGGCGAAGAGCTTCCGATTATCCAGAAAGAGTTCGACGGTTTTGAAGATACCCGTGGACGCCGAGATTCACTTGTTCTCGACAAAGACGGCAACCTGGTCATTATCGAAAAGAAGCTGGATGACATCCGATCGTTATGTGGTCTGGCAGGCGCTGAAGTACGGCGGCTACTCCGCGAATCTGAGCAGTTCCTAGCGCCTGATATTCGTGGCGGCTAAATTCCGCAAAGAAGTCACCAATGTGGTGTTATGGCTCAGCCAGTTCTGATTGCATTCTCTTCCTTGCGCTTGTCTTCTACCGCCTGACACGGCCGGTTTCCTCCAGAAAACGGCAAAAAGGGGTAGAGGCGCAATCAGGTTTAGGTATCGATGCCATTCGCAATCTGATCAAAGCCAATCCCCTGGAGGCCGCGTTGATGGCGTTCGCAGTGGGTATCGCAGAGCAGAAGGATCCCAGGCTCAAATCATTGCTGATGGAAGGTGGCATGGTGCTGATGAAACGGGCCGAGTCGTCTGACCCCGACCGGGTCGTTGCATATAAGACTCCCGAGAACGAGAGTGAAACCAAGCCAGATTCTAATACCCCTCAATAAGTCAAAGTTGTTGTTTTTTTCGAGGTTAATTGCGGATTACGGGATCTTAGTCCGGGTTTAACCCGGTAGGGCAGGAATTCCTAGTAGGGTGAGTTCAGGTAATTGAAAGGCAACTTTCGATTTCCATGGAATGAAAGGATATTTGAACTCATTAGGAGGAACTGCGTATTCCGGCGAACGTGACCGGTCATTCCGGGGATCGTGACCGATTTGCACACGGCCATCACGCTGGAGTGAGTTTTGTACTCTGAGCGGTCACGATGGGTCAACCGATTCCGGTTTTTGTGTTTTCGCTTTTCGCAGTGATTCCCCCTTCAGATTGAGTCGGTGAGCGCCGTGTAGGAGCCGATCCAGGATGGCGTCGGCGAGCGTGGCGGAGCCGATGTAGTCGTGCCAGTGTTCGGTTGGTAACTGGCTCGCGATGAGCGTTGAGCCTCGCCCGTGCCGGTCTTCGATTACTTCCATCAGGTCTTGCCGTTGTTGTGCCGTCA